>JANXZQ010000516.1 GCA_025355445.1 Gammaproteobacteria bacterium | reverse complement strand
GAATGACGATGCGCCAGACTTTCAGGGGCGCATGCCGGGTACAGACCAAACATAGATAGGCCGCGACCGCCGCGAGCAGCACCGCTCCTGCCGCCATCGATAGCGAGGCATGCATGTTGAGCACCGACTGCGACATGCCCGCTTGCGTGAGCAATGACAGTCCGAGCAGCAAGCCTGCCCCCAATAGAAACGTGACGCTGCCGAAGGCAATGATGGTGGCGATCTGTTTCGCGCCGAGGCCCAGAGCGGTATAAGCCCGGTAGCGAATCGCTCCACCGCTCAAGGTATTGAGGCCCACGTTGTGGCCGATGGCGTAGCCCATGAAAGAGATCAGCGCGATACGGGGATAGGGTACGTGCGCACCGGCAAAGCGCACGGCCAGAGCGTCATACAGCGTCAAGCAGCCGTACCCCAAGACCGTGAACAGCGCCGCGCGCAGCACCTTGGCCGTGGGGATGGCATGGACGTGAGCGAGCACGTCCGACCATCGATATTCACCGAGCAAATGATGCAGCCAAAACAGTGCCAGCCCGAAAAGGGCCAGCCCAAGCAGGGCGGTCCACTTAGGGACCTTGGAAGCTGTGACCGTGTGTGCCAAGCGAAGTATCGTAGCAGGGCCTCCCGGGCGACGCTGCGAACTGGTAGCCTTTACTTTTCCCAAACGAATACAAGGGGTAGCCCACGAATGAGTTCCACCACCGAAGCCCGGCAGGCAACCATGGACGCCGCACAGATTTATCGCGAGGAAACGTTTACCGATCGCAAGGTTGGCACGATTCGCCGCCTGACTCCGGTGACTGCGGACGGTTCGACGGATGCCGCGCGGCCCGTGCTATTTGTCGGGCAGGCGCAGGTCATGACCCCGATGGGCGCCGTCCCGATCAGCTTCGAACTGGACGCCGTCACGTTGAACGTAGCTATCGAGAAATTCGGCGCGGCCGCGGAACAAGCCGTGCAACAAACCATGCGTGAACTACAGGAGATTCGTCGCGAACAGGCGTCCTCGCTGGTCATACCCGACGCCGCGGGCGGGGCGCTGCCCAATCCCAGCGACCTGCTCGGCCGAGGCCGTCCGCGGCGCTAGTCACGGCCCCGCGCCTCGTAGTTCTCCCTATTAGTCGCCGGCGCTGCCGCCCACGCTCGACGATTCCAGCGCATCCCAACGCGCGTAGCAGGTCTCGAGTTCCGCGGCCAGGGCCGTCAGACGTTGCAGCGCGAGCGTGCCGCGCTGGTCGCTGCTTTGGAACAGCGCCGGCTCTGTGATCACGGCCTGCAGCTGCAATTGTTCGGCTTCGAGCCGCTGAATTTTTTCCGGCATGGCGTCGAGCTCTCGCTGATCCTTGTAGGACAGGCGCCGCGCCTTAGGCCACTCCTTAGGCCGCACTTTAGGAAGGGTGCGCGGTGCGGCAACCGCTACAGGAGCGGCCGGCATGCGCGCGCCCTGCAGGGGCGGCGCCTCGGGAGCGCCCGCATCCCTGCGTTGGCGCAGCCAATCGCTATAGCCGCCTACGTATTCGTTGACTTGGCCCCGGCCTTCGAACACCAGAGTGCTCGTCACCACATTGTCGAGAAATGCCCGGTCGTGGCTCACCAGCAGCAGAGTCCCCGCGTAGTTGGCCACCATCTCTTCCAGAAGCTCCAAGGTCTCCACATCCAGATCGTTGGTAGGCTCGTCCATCACCAGCAGATTGCTCGGCCGGGCGAATAGGCGTGCCAGCAGCAATCGATTGCGCTCCCCGCCCGACAGCATGCTCACCGGAGCGTGCAGCCGCTCCGGCGGAAACAAGAAATCCCGTAGATAGCCCGACACGTGACGCGGCTGACCGTCGATGGTAATCGTGTCGCCGCTGCGGCCGGTGACGTTGTCCATGATCGAGGCGGCTGGATCCAGCTGCTCGCGCTGCTGATCGAAGTAGGCCGGCAGCAAGCCCGTGCCGCGGCGGATCTCCCCTTCGGTCGGTTCCAATTCGCCCACCAGCAATTTTATCAGCGTGGTCTTGCCGCAACCGTTCGGACCAACGATGCCGATGCGGTCGCCACGCATGATGCGGACGGAAAAGTCCGCAATTACCGGGGCGCCCCTGGCCGGCGCGGTGCTAACCGGGGCGGCCCTGGCCGGCTCGGCCCCGAAGCGCTGCGTAACGCGAGTCGCTTCGAATACCAGCTTGCCGGACGGCGCTGCACCCTGCACCCGGATCTCCACCTGCCCGATGCGCTCGCGCCGCTCGCTGCGCTGAATGCGCAGCTGCTTCAGCGCACGCACCCTGCCCTCGTTGCGCGTGCGCCGAGCCTCCACCCCCTGGCGTATCCAAACCTCCTCCTGCGCCAGCTTCTTGTCGAATAGAGCCGCATGCTTGGCCTCGACTTCGAGTGCCGCACGCTTCTGCACGACGTAGGCGTCGTAATTCCCGGGCCAGACGCGCAATTGGCCTCGATCGAGCTCAACGATCCGTGTCGCCAAACGGCGCACGAAGGCGCGGTCGTGGCTGATGAACAGCAGCGCCCCCTCGAACTCCAGCATCATCTCCTCGAGCCAGGTGATCGCCTCGATATCCAGATGATTCGTCGGCTCGTCCAGCAACAGCAAATCGGGTGCGGCCACCAGCGCGCGACCCAGCATCACCCGCCGCCGCCACCCGCCCGACAAGGCGCTCATGGCGGCGTCTGGGTCGAGCTGCAGCCGCGCTATCACCTGGTCTACCTGCAGGTCGGCCTGCCAATCCTCGCCGTCGACCCCGTGCAAACCGCTCATCACCACGTCGCGCACCGAGGCATCGCTCGCAGGGGACACCTCCTGCGCCAGGCTTGCCAATCGTGCGCCGGGGCGCACCCAGACCTCGCCGCCGTCGGGAACGATTTGGCGGGTGATCAACTGCAATAGCGAAGATTTGCCCTCGCCGTTGCGCCCGAGCAGACAGACACGTTCGCCCTTGCGGATCTGCAAGGCGGCATCGTGCAGCAGGGGTTTGAGGCCGAAGCTCAGGGAGACTTTGTCGAGGCGTACGGTGGGCATGAGGCCGCGTATACTAGCGGCAATCAGTATCCCAGCCACACGGAAATGTAGGCGCCCCGCTGAGTCGATTTGCCGGCGATGCGGCCGAGGTCCACCCACGCTGCCGTCACCGAGAGATTTTTCACCGGCGACCACGCAAGGAACAGGTTCTCAGCGCTGTTTTCGCGCAAAGCACTGAGATTATCCGGCTTGTCGCGATACTCCGCCCCCAACAGAACATCATCGTTCAGCCACACGGCGGCGGAGAATTCCGGAGCGAAGGTGTAGCCGCTGCCGTCGCCGCCAAAGCCCAGCAGCCCAAATTGATCGGCCCGCGTGCGCCGCAGCGTCGCGTCGACAATGATGTTGCGGCCGGCAATCGCAGCGAAGTACAGCTTGGTCGCCGCGATGTATAGATCGACATCCTCGCCGCGCGCGGCGCCGACGGCATGCGGAATCTGATCGAAATCCAAGGTGCGCTTCCATTGCGCGCCGACGGCGATCTGCGGCAACCAGCGGTCGGGTTCGAATACGGCATCTCCTGCCAACCGCACTTTGACGCCGACGACCTCCTGGCCCAGGGTCAGGCCCGGAACCACCGAACCGGCGTCGAACCGTTGGCGGGCAACCGAGATCTCCACTCGGTTGTCCACGCCGACGCTGGCACCCCCTGAGCGCAGAGCGAAGTCCTGGGTCGAGACGTAGGTCACAAAAGCGGAAGCGCCGACCTCGGAATCCGTGCCCAGGCCGCCGATAAGCGCCCACGGCACCAAGCCGCCCCCGGCAGATCCCTCGATTTGGGTTACTGCCCCGGTCCATTGCAGCCGGTCTCCGGCATGGAGCGGCGGGCTTACAGCCAGCGCGGCAGCGGCCGACAACCCGGCGATGGCGAATCGAGCACATGTTTTCACGGGAAGTGAGGTTAGGGTGAGCGCCGGCGGAATATTGTGTCCAACCGCACAGCCCCGCCGCTTCAGCCCGTTTAACCTCATCGCTTTATTGGGTTTACTTATGACAGCTGTGGCAAATCGGCCGCTGGCCTCCTGGCTTCTGCTGCTCTCGGGAATGGTCACGGGTGTAACCGCGGGCGCAGCCGCGGGCGCAGCCCCGGCCGTCCAGATGAGCCTGTACGATCGCCTGGGCGGCGAGGCCGGGGTCACCGCCATCGCCGCTACCCTCATCGATCGGGTGAGCGCGGATCCAAAGCTCGGCAGAAGCTTCAAAGATGCCGGATTGGACCGCATCAAGCGGCTGCTCGCCGAACAGATCTGCGACCTGACCGGCGGCCCCTGCCGCTATTCCGGCGACAGCATGCGGGAGGTGCACGCCGGTCATCATATTTCGCAAGCCGAATTCTTCGGCATGGTCGCAAAATTGCGTGTCGTGCTGAAGGAGCGGCACGTCAGTCAAGGCGCCACGAACGAGTTGCTGCGGCTGCTCGCCCCCATGAAGCGCGACGTGGTCGAGCCCGCGCCGGCTGCCGGTCAATGAACCCCGTCAGCCATCATCGGCGGTTCGTGGCCGCGTTGCTTGCAGTGCTCTGCGCGCAATCCGCGCTCGCCGGCATGGTGACGGTTGACGTGACCACGCGCTCGGCCGCCACCGCGACGGATGCGGTGATCGTATTCGATCCGCTCGATGCGGCGCCTGCGCCCAGCCACGAGACGGCCGTCATTGATCAGGTCAATAAGACATTCGTGCCGCGCGTCAGCGTAGTGCGGACGGGCACCGCAATTACCTTTCCCAACAGCGACCACATCCGGCATCAGGTGTATTCTTTCTCGAGCGCCAAGCCATTCACCCTCAAGCTGTATGCCGGATCGCCGCACACCGCCGTGGTCTTCGATCAGGCGGGACTCGTGATCTTAGGCTGCAACATTCACGACAACATGGTGGCCTACGTCGGCGTAGTCGACTCGCCGTATTTTGCCAAGCTCACGGACTCGGGAACCGTCACCTTGAATCTGCCGGCCGGGCGCTATCGCCTGCGCGCCTGGCACCCGAACGCCGTTGCAGCGGTGCCGTCGCAGGAGATTTCGGTTTCCGAAGCACCCATGAATATTTCCTTGGTCATCGCTGTGGACAGCACGTCCGCCGCCGTCGCCGCGTGGCCTGAGTAACGGTCGTGGCGCTACGAACTCGAATCGCGGTGACGTTCATCCTGCTGCTGGCGGCGGTGCTGGCCGCGGCGCTTGGCGCCGTATCCATGACCAATCGCGGCAATGCCGGGCACGAGGTGCAACGGCAGCTCGATGTCGGCGTCTCGGTGTTCTCACGGCTGCTGGAAAGCAATCGCCGCCAGCTGACCCAAGCCGCGCAGGCGGTCGCGGCCGACTACGGCTTCCGCGAGGCGGTCGCCACCCGCGACACCGATACCTTGGTCTCCGTGCTTGAAAATAGCGGCAAACGCATCGGCGCCGCCATGGTCGTGCTGACTTCGCTCAACGGCCAGGTCATTGCCGCCTCCGGCTTGCACGTGAAAGCCGGCACGCTGTTTCCGCTCTCGCCGGAGCAAAGGAGCAGCATCGCTGGCGATAGCGCCACCAGCTTGATGGTGGATAACGGCCGCATCTACCAGCTCGTGACCGTGTCGGTGCGCAGCCCGCTGCCGGTGGCCTGGATCGCCATGGGCTTCGAACTCGACGCCAAGGCGGCGCGCGAACTCGCTGACATCACCGGACTGGCGGTCACCTTGTCGGTGAATTCCGCCGGCCATTGGTCGGATAGGGTGAGCACGATAGCGGCGGGCGCGACGCGCCCTTCCGACGTCGTCACACGGCGCATCGAGATGTCCAAGTGGGGCAACGCAGAGGTCGTCGCCGTGCTGTCGCGCTCTCTGGCAGATGCGCGCGCGCCGTTCGAGCGCCTGACCAAGATGCTGTACTTGATTGCCGCGGTGAGCTTGATCGCATCCGCGGCGGCTGCCTTCTGGCTGGCGCGCAACATCACGCGGCCGTTGCAGGATTTGACGCAGGCCGTCGATCAGATGCGCGCCGGCACCTACGACGTGGCCTTGAGCGTACAACGGCCCGATGAGCTCGGCGTGCTGGCCGAAGGCCTGCAGCTCATGCAGACCGCGGTGCAATCCCGCGATCAATCGATCAGGCGCCTGGCGTACGAGGATTCGCTCACCGGTCTCATGAATCGCACCGCCTTCGGCGCGGCCCTGGGCCGCGCTTTGACGCAAGCGCGCAGCGCGCCGATTGCGGTGGCCGTCATCAATTTGGACCGCTTCCGGCGCATCAATGAACATTTGGGGTATTCGGTCGGCGACGCAGTGCTCACCAAGATGGCTGCGCGCTTGGCGGCGGTGCCGTCCGTTAACTCCGCCGTGGCGCGCCTCGCGGCCGATCAATTCGCCGCCTTCGCGCAATTGCGCGACGCAGGCAGCGTGCTGGCCTGGGGCACCTCGCTGGTCATGGCGCTCGCCGACCCGGTATTCGTCGAGGCGCAACCCATCGACATCACCGCAACGTTGGGATTGGCACTCGCAGCTCCCGGCGTCACTTCGGCCGATGAGCTGATGCGCTGCGCCGATCTGGCATTGGAACACGCACGCAGCGAGAAGCGCGCTCTTGCTGTGTACGAGGAGGCGCTCAAGCCCGCGGCTCGCGATCAGCTCTCGCTACTCGGCGAGTTACGTCACGCGGTCGAGCACGATGAGCTGCGCCTGTTCTTTCAGCCGAAAATCGAATTCAAGACAGGCCGCGTCACCGGCGCCGAGGTGCTGCTTCGATGGCAGCACCCGACCCGGGGCCTGCTCAACCCGGCCGACTTCATCCCCTTTGCGGAACAGACCGGATTCATCCGGCGCCTCACACGCTGGACGCTGGATCACGCCATTGCGCAGGGCGCGCTGTGGCTGGCAGCGGGCGAGCCATTGGGGCTGGCGGTGAACATCAGCGCCGATGACATCGGCGACGTGCGCCTCGATTCGCGCATTGCCAGCATGTTGGGGCGCTACCAGCTGCCGCCCGGGCTTCTGACTCTGGAACTTACGGAAAGCGGATTCATCGAAGATCCCACGCGTGCGTTGCGCATGCTGGATGCCATCGCGGCGCTCGGCGTGAGTCTGTCGATCGACGACTTCGGTACCGGCTACTCTTCGCTCAGCCAGCTGGTTCGCATGCCGGTTCATGAAATGAAAATCGACCGCAGCTTCGTGCAGGGCTTGGAATCCGATCCCGAGTTCGCGCCGGTCGTGCGCTACGCGGTCGACATGGGCCACGGACTCGGACTCAAAGTCGTGGCTGAAGGCATCGAGACCGAAGCGGCGGCGGCTCGATTGCGCGACTTCGGCTGCGATATTGGACAGGGGTATTTGTATGCCAAGCCCATGCCCCTTGGCGCATTCGAAACCTGGCTCGAAGGCAGGGATCGTGTGCCGGTCATCGCAATCCCTGTCGATTTCAAGACCGAAGATCTGGCCGATACGGTGAGCTTGGCCATCTACTGACGCAACGGCCGGCCATTGCCGGTTGCGCGATGACTTAAGTCGCGTACAGTGGTTTCATATGAGCATGGCCACCCCGAGCGAATCGATCGCGTGAACTTTCTCGGCGAAGCCCTGGATGGCCTCGGCCGATGGTATGTGGCGCTGCCGCCGTTTCTCATCATCGGCTTCCTGGCCGCGCTGTTTTTCCTGACCGGCGCCGGCCAGGAGCGGCTGCAGGAGGCCAGTGTGCGGCTGCAGGATTCGGCGTTGCGGGAACACGCCGTAGATGAATTGCAGACTGTCATCGCCCGCTCCGTTGCCACACAGCGCGGCTACTTGTTGACCGGCGATCAGAGATATCTCAAGAGCCACGACAAGGTCATTGCCGACGTAGAGCCCCGGCTGGAGCGACTGCGGCTGGCGTATCAGGGTTCGACGACAGCCCTCGCCGACGTGCGGGCTCTGCACGTGTTGATCGGCAAGCGCTTGGTGGATCTGTCCATGTTGGTGGCCCTGCAACAGTCGCAGGGCGCTGCGGCGGCGATTTCGCTGCTGAAGACCAGAGTGGGCGCCGACGCCGGCGAGGCCCTCACGGATATCCTGGAGCAAATGCGCAGTCGCGAGGCTGCGGAGCATGCCGAGGCGGCCGCCAATTGGTCCCGATCCTCGATGCTGAGCCGGTGGATCACCATCGCCGGAACGATATTCAACATGCTGCTGGTGGGTGTAGCTGCACGACTGGTGTACATGGATATGCGTCACCGCAATGCACAGACCGCGGAGCTGCGCGATCAGAAGTTGAAACTGGAGCGCGAGGCGGAAGAGCGCAATCGCGAGCTCGTCGAACTCTCGACCCATCTGCAGAGCGTGGCGGAACGTGAGAAAGCCAGCCTCGCGCGTGAGCTGCACGACGAGCTCGGCGGGCTATTGGTGGGCGCGCGCATGGATATCTCCTGGGTGGAACAACACCTCGCGCAGGACGATCCCAGCATGAAGCAGCGGCTGCATCGAGTTCAGCAGAGCCTCGCTGCGGGTGTCGACCTCAAGCGGCGCATCATCGAGGAGCTGCGACCCACCCTGTTGGACAATGTGGGATTGTTCGCCGCTTTGCGCTGGCAGTTGAAGGTGACCTGCGGCAGCGCCGGGCTGCATTGCATCGAATCATATCCCGCAGAGGAGCCGAGGCTCAGCTCCGAGGCGGCCATCGCGCTGTTTCGCATCGCACAGGAAGCCTTCACCAATATCCTGAAGCATGCGGCGGCCAAAACCGTGGACATCACGCTGAACGTCGATGCCGATGGCATCGTCATGCAGATTTCGGATGACGGCACCGGCATCCCCGCGGGCCGGCTCACGGCGGCGGGCTCACACGGCCTGGCGTCGATGCGCCATAGGGTTCGCGCTTTGGGCGGCCGGCTCGACGTCAGAAGTCCGGCCTCGGGCGGTACCGTTCTGCTGGTGCAAATGCCCGCCGCCGCGGCACTAATGCACGCCCAAGTCCCGGCGCCGGTTTAACCCGCCCGGCATCGACGCTTGTTATGGGCAGCGCAATGAACACTCGCGACACACGGGCAATTGACAGTGTCCGGTTGGCCGGCAGGTTGACCGGTATTTTTTGCCTGGGCGCGGTGCTGGCGGCGCCGGCATCCGCCAACCGCAACGCGCTGCGCGAGATAGTTCAGGATCAATGCGCCGCTCACTGGCTGCAACAACATAGCGCCACGCCCTGCGAGCGCATTCTCTTGGCGGATTCGGCACACTTTCGCGACGGCTTTGCGGTGCTCGCGGATCGCAAGGGCGGCGCGCATTTTCTCCTGGTACCCACCCGCACCCTCGCCGGCATGGAAAGTCCGGGACTTTTCGAACCCGGTACACCGAATTATTTTGCCGCCGCGTGGGCGGCGCGCGATCTGGTGGCGGCAGTCGTCGGCCACGGCATACCTCGCGCAGCGGTTGGGATGGCGCTGAATCCCAAGCACGCACGCAGCCAGGATCAATTTCACATTCACATCGAGTGCATGCGCAAGGACGTGGCCAAGGAGCTGCAAAAGGCGGCGCCGGCGATCGGCGATGCCTGGTCGACGGTCGCGATCGGCGCCTGGTCCTATGAGGCGTTGCGAATCATGGGTGAGGATCTCGCCGGCTCCGATCCCATTACATTGCTGGCGGACAAACTTCCCGCGGCCAAAGCGGCCATGGGCGACTACACCTTGGTGGTGGCCGGCATGGATTTCAAGGAGGGGCCGGGCTTCATGGCGCTCGCGAGCACCGGACCGGCCGGCGAGTTGTTGCTGGATTCGACCTGCGCGATTGCGGCGCCGGCCCTAAGAGATCCATAGGGTGTCGGCGGACGAGCCGCAGTGGTTGAGAATCGCGCGCGAACTGCGCGCCATCGCTCAGACCGGTCTGGCCTTCACGACGGATCGCTTCGACCGGCTGCGCTACGAACGCGTGCGTGAATTGGCGGCCTCGATGCTGGCGCAGGGTTCCGGTGAGCATTTCGACGTCATCATCGAGATCCTGCGCGAAGGCTGGGGCTACGCCACCCCGAAGGTCGCCGTGCGCGCTGCCGCTTTCGTCGACGGGCGTGTGCTGCTGGTTCGCGAAATCAGCGACGGCCAATGGACGCTGCCCGGCGGGTGGTGCGATGTCAATCAATCGGCCGCCGAATGCGTGGTCCGCGAGGTCGCGGAAGAGTCGGGATTCGAAGCGCGCGCCGTTAAGCTCGCGGCGGTGCGCAACTATCAAAGGAGCGCGCACCCACCGCGTAATGTCGACTCGATTTACACGATGTTCTTCATCTGCGAAATCACGGGCGGCGCCGCGCGCGCCAGCGACGAAACCAGCGAAGTGGCCTTCTTCCCGCGTGATGCCCTGCCGCCGCTGTCGCTGGGGCGAACCACCGACGCGCAGATCGATCGAATGTTTCATCATGCCCAACATCCGGAACTGGCCGCGGACTTCGATTGATCAATGCGGCGCGCCCGGCAAATCCAAGATCACGCTCAATCCCCCGCCTTCGCGATTGGCGAGCTGAATGCGCCCGCCGTGCGCCTCGGCGATTTCCCGCGCCAGCGCCAGTCCCAAACCCGTGCCGCTGCGCTTGGTCGAATAGAATGGCAGCAGCGCGTGTGCGAGGACGGTCTGACTCATGCCGGCGCCTCGATCGCGCACTTCGATGCGCTGGTCCGCGCCCACGCACATGATCAGAAGCTCCACCTGAGCGTCATCGTCCCCCGCCTCACGCGCGTTCTTGAGCAGATTGATCAGTGCCTGTTCGACCTGTACCCGATCGAACCAGCCGGGCAGCGGCGGCAGCGGCGCTGCCACGCCAAACGGCTGCTGAAGGGCAAGATCGGCGACGAACTCCGCCCATTCGATGCGTTCCGGCCGGGGCGCAGGCAATTTGGCGAAGGTGGCATAGCCGCTGACGAATTGATGCAAATGCTCGGACCGTTCCGCGATGGCGGCGAAGACATCCGGCAGTGTCAAATAGTCGCCGCGCCTCGCGATTTCGGCGCCCGAGTGCGCGAGCGAGGACAAAGGCCCCAGTGAATTATTGAGCTCATGGCTCAGCACCCGAATCAGCTTCTTCCAGGTCGATACTTCCTGACGCGACAATTCGCGGTAGGCTGGCCGCTGTCTAGTCCCACGCGCTCGCGCGCGGCCGAGGCAACGGCCGACACCTGCGGCAGCCATTGCGCGAGCGCCTGGGGACGAGCCTCGATTGCGGCGTCTCGGGAAAAGCCCGCAGCCTGCAGCGAGGCATCGCGGGTCAGGGCGACTTCATATAATTCCTTCAAATCGTTGGCATGGGCAATACCCCCGGCCAACCCCATCGCGATGCACGCGGCGGTGTAAACCCATATCCCTTGCGAGCGCCTCTGAACTGTATGCATGGGTATTGTTTAGCAAGCTGCGTGCCAGATCATCTAATTCATAAGTCTTTGTTTTTTATATTTTTATTATTCGTTGTGCAATC
The DNA here is from genome assembly GCA_025355445.1 of Gammaproteobacteria bacterium. Classification (GTDB taxonomy): domain Bacteria; phylum Pseudomonadota; class Gammaproteobacteria; order Steroidobacterales; family Steroidobacteraceae; genus Bog-1198. The sequence goes on along the minus strand of JANXZQ010000516.1, from coordinate 3,735 downwards.
AGAAGTGTCCGCGGACACTGTCCGCGGACGATGTCGGACACTCCAAGCCGCTTGCACCCCAGGGTCGAGCGGTTATCCTCGTGGCCCGGCAACACATCACATTAGCAATGAACGCCAGCGACGATATCCTGCTCGCCATCGACCAGGGCACGAGTTCCACGCGTGCCATCGGCTTTACGGTCTTAGGGGATGTGGCGGCGGTTGAGCAGGAGAGCTTCGAGCAAATCTACCCGGGTCCTGGTTGGGTGGAACATGATGCCGAAGTCATTTGGGCGACGGTCATGTCCACCGGCCGCCGGGTGCTGCAACGCTTGAGCGAGTCCGGCCGCACCGCGGCAGCCATCGGCATCACCAATCAACGGGAAACCACCATTCTCTGGGACCGGCGCAGCGGCGTGCCCATTTACAACGCCATCGTATGGCAGGATCGCCGCACCGCCGAGCGCTGCCGGGAATTGGCGCGAGCTCACGGCGAGACCGAGGTCAGCCGCAAAACCGGCCTGCGCCTCGATCCCTATTTTTCGGCTACCAAAATCGCATGGATATTGGACCACGTGCCCGGTGCGCGCGCGGCTGCAACGGCCGGGCACATCGCCTTCGGCACCGTCGATAGCTTCATCATGTGGCGACTGACCGGCGGCAAGTTGCATCTGACCGACGCGACGAACGCCAGCCGCACGGCGCTTTACGACATTGCCAAGGGCTGTTGGGACCAGGCACTGTGCGAGATGTTCACCGTGCCCATGAACGTGCTGCCTGAAGTGAGGGACAGCGCCGGTAAATTCGGCGTCATCGACAAGGCCGTGCTCGGGCATGCACTGCCCATCTGCGGCGTCGCCGGCGACCAGCAAGCGGCTCTCGTCGGCCAGGCCTGCTTTAGCGCAGGCGACGTCAAGAGCACCTACGGCACCGGCGCTTTCCTCGTCCTCAACACTGCGCAGCGGTTCGTGCCGTCAAAGAACCGGCTGCTGAACACCATCGCGTACCAACTGAACGGTGTAGCCACCTATGCACTGGAAGGCTCCATTCTGTCCGCCGGCGCTGCCATTCAGTGGCTGCGCGATGGCCTTGGCCTCATCTCGCAGGCATCGGATGTCGAGGCGCTGGCAGCGTCGGCGCCGAGCAGCGGCGGCGTCTACTTGGTGCCCGCGTTCACCGGATTGGGCGCGCCTTACTGGGATCCCGATGCCCGCGCCGCCATCCTAGGGTTGACCCGCGCCACGTCGCGTGCGCAGATCGCTCTCGCGGCGCTGGAAAGCGTCGCCTTTCAAACTTACGATCTGCTGGACGCGATGGCAGCGGACGGTATGCGGCCCGAAACGCTCAAGGTCGACGGCGGCATGGCGCAGAACAATTTACTCATGCAGCGCCTGGCGGATGTGCTGGGCGTGGCGGTGCGGCGGCCGATGAACGCCGAGTCCACCGCATTCGGGGCCGCATGCCTGGCGGGCCTCGGCTGCGGCCTGTACGACTCGCTCGAAGACATTGCCGCGCTCAGCCGCACGGAGACTCGTTTCGAACCCGCATTGAGTCTGGCTGAGCGGGATCGGCAAATTTCCGGCTGGCGCGATGCACTGGGGCGGGTAAGATCCATCTGATGGAGCTTTCCGCGTACCTCGAGCGCTGGCGTCCCAGCGCTCTGCGCTCGGCCGGCAGCGCCATCGCCCCCGGGGTCGCCGCCACACTGATCGTAGCCCTGGCCGCCACCTACCTGTCGGATCACTACCACGCGCCACCTGTCATTTTCGCGTTGCTGCTGGGCATGGCCTTGAATCAATTGTCCACCGAAGCGCGCTATGCGCCCGGCATCAATGTTTCAGCGCGCACCCTGCTGCGAGTCAGCGTCGCGCTGCTCGGGCTGCGCATCACCTTCGGTCAAATCGGCGAACTGGGCTGGTCGACCGCAGCCATGGTCCTCGTGACCGTGCCGCTTACCATCGGTTTTGGCTGGCTGCTCGCCAAGGCCATGAAGATGGATAGCCGCTATGGAGTACTGTCCGGTGGTGCCGTTGGAATTTGCGGAGCCTCGGCGGCGATGGCCATTGCCGTCGCGTGGCCCCGCAAGGATTCCGAACGCGACACGGTGGTGGTCATCGCCTGCATCACGACCTACAGCACCATTGCAATGGTGCTGTATCCGGCCTTGGTCGCGCATTTGCACTTGGATCCGGTGCAAACCGGACGATTCCTTGGCGGCTCGATCCACGATGTGGCGCAGGTGGTGGCGGCCGGCTACGCCTCCTCGCCGCAGGCGGGCGATTCGGCGACCATTGTCAAGCTCATGCGGGTAACCATGCTCTTGCCTGTGGTATTGGTCATCACGCTCATTGCGGCACGCAACCTCGACGTAAAGCAGCCAAAGAAGAATGTCGCTCTGCTGCCGGGTTTTCTCATTGCGTTTGTCGTACTTGCAGCACTCAATGGCTTTTCGCTGGTCGCCAAGCCGGTCGCCTCAGTCCTCACCGAGCTGTCGAAGTGGCTGCTGGTCACGTCCGTGGCCGCCCTAGGAATGAAGACTTCGCTGCGTGAGATGATGGCCGTCGGCACTACCTGTGTTGCACTGATCGCCGCGGAGACCGTGTTCCTGGGCCTGTTGGTATTGAGTTGGATTCTGCTGACCGCCGCCCCGCAGGTCCATTCCGCCGATCTTCCGACCCGCTCCGCCGACTCATCCGCAAGGCAGGCCGACGCCATCGTCGCTGCAGCCATGCAGTCGCACCAGATTCCGGGAGTTAGTCTCGGCGTCATTAAAAATGGACATCTCATCAAGGCAAGCGGCTATGGATTGGCCAATGTGGAACTGAAAGTTCCGGTCTCGCCGGCCTCCCTGTTTCAATCCGGATCGGTGGCCAAACAATTCACGGCCGCGGCCGTCATGATGCTCGTCGAGGAAGGCAAGATCGGGCTTGATGAGCCCTTGGTCAGGTACTTCCCGGAAGCGCGCGCAGCAGCCTGGAAAGACGTCTCGGTGCGCCAGCTGCTCACGCATACCTCGGGTATTCCCGATATCTTCGGCGAGCACGACGAAGATTCCTATACCAAGGGGATTCTCGATTTTCATCGTGACTACACCGAGGATGAGCTGCTGCAACGCTACTTGACGTTGGCGCTCGACTTCAAACCCGGCGACCGGTGGAATTACTCCAACACCGGTTACGAGTTGTTGGGATTCCTCATCCATCGCGTGTCGGGCATGTTCTATGGAGACTTTCTCGAGCAGCGGGTATTTCGCCCGCTCGGCATGACTTCCACCCGCATCATCAGCGAGCAGGACATCGTTCCGAACCGCGTCAGCGGGTATCGCCTCATCGATGGGCAGCTGAAAAATCAGGAATGGATTGCGCCCTCGCTGAACACCCTGGCGGATGGCGGCCTCTACACCAATGTCATCGATCTCGCCAAATGGGATGCCGCCCTATATACCGACAAGATTCTGTCCCGTTCCGCGTTGAAGCAAGTGTGGACGCCGGTCCGCCTGAGTTCGGGGGAAACCTATCCGTACGGGTTTGGCTGGGACTTAGGCTCCGTCGACGGCCACGCCGTTCAATCTCATACGGGCAGCAATCAGGGGTTCTGGATCAGCATCTCGCGCTACGTGGATGATGGTCTGACCATCGTCGTGCTCACAAATCTTGACGAATCCCACTCGGTGACCCTGGGGATTGCGAATCCTGTGGCGTCGCTCTATTTGGCGCGCGAATGAGGTATTGTTTCGGCGATGAATCCCAAGATCCA
>JANXZQ010000483.1 GCA_025355445.1 Gammaproteobacteria bacterium | reverse complement strand
CATATGTTCGCCGCCGCAACTGAACGCTTCGCTAACTACTTCCCGATGTGCATAATGACTGTCCCGCAACTTAGATTTATAGAAGGGAACGGTTCATGGAGCGTCGCTTGCACACCCGCCACCGCGCCCGCACTACCGTGTACGTGGTCATGTCCGGACGAAAGAGCCGCATCTGCAAGGCCAAGAATTTGAGTGCCAACGGCGTCTTCGTCGAGACCGAAAATCTCGGCCTGCGCAAGGGACAGCAGGTGCGACTCGCCTTCGCCATCAACTTAGGTCTGGTGACCAAGATCCATCGCCGCACCGCCATTGTCGCGCATGTGACCCGCGGCGGAACCGGACTCATGATGGAGCAATTCGCAGGGAGATAGGTTCGCCGTTGGCCGCGCCGTTCGCAGTGAGCCGCCGGGCGTTCGCGGTAGGCCGCTCGATCCTGTAAACTCTCGGCTCCATGCCGCCTTTCGACCCGCCTCGCTCGGATGCCATCCGCATCCGTGGCGCGCGCCAGAACAATCTCAAAAATTTAGATCTCGACCTCCCCCTCAACAAGTTGATCGTTGTCACCGGGGTGAGCGGTTCGGGGAAATCGTCGTTGGTTTTCGACACACTGTATGCCGAAGGTCAGCGCCGCTACGTCGAGACCTTCTCGCCGTACGCGCGGCAGTTCCTGGATCGAATGGACAAGCCGCTGGTGGATCGGATCGAAGGCATCCCGCCGGCGATCGCGATCGACCAGACCAACCCGGTGAGGACCTCGCGCTCCACCGTTGGCACCATGACGGAGCTCAATGATCATTTGAAGCTCTTGTTCGCGCGTGCCTCGGTGCTTTATTGCCGTGGTTGCGGCCGGCCGGTACGGCGCGACACGCCCACCAGCATTCACGTTTCGCTGGCCACCCTCGCTCGTGAACACGGCGATCCGCCGCTGCTGCTGACTTTCCCCGTACCCATTCCTAAGAACTTCAAGGAAGCGGAGATCAAGGGATTGCTGTTTGCCCAGGGCTACACACGCATCCACGAGAAGCGCGGCGATATTCTGCAGGTGATTCAGGACCGCTTTCGCTGGTCTTCAGTAGATCCGTCCCGTGCCGGCGATGCCATCGAGGCGGCACTCAAAGTCGGCCAGGGCCGGCTCGATGTGTACCCTAATGCCGGCGAGGCCGCGACGCCCTGGCGTTTTTCCGCCGGCCTGCACTGCCCGGACTGCGACATCAGCTACAAGGATCCCAGTCCCAGCACCTTTAGCTTCAATTCCCCGATCGGCGCCTGCGACACCTGCCGCGGTTTCGGCCGCAGCATCGGCGTCGACTACCACCTGGTGATTCCGGACACGGCCTTGAGTCTTCGGCAGGGGGTCATCAAACCGTGGCAAACCGAGTCCTATAAGGAATGCCAGGCGGATCTGCTGAAGTTCGCCCGTAAGCGCGACATCCCCATGGACACTCCTTGGCGCGATCTGACCGCTGCGCAACGTGCCTGGGTGATCGACGGCGAGGGCGAGTGGACCAAGACTGTGTGGTACGGCGTGCGCCGCTTCTTTGCCTGGCTCGAAACCAAAGCCTACAAAATGCATATTCGCGTGCTGCTGTCGCGCTATCGCTCCTACACCGAGTGCAACGCCTGCCATGGCGCGCGCCTCAAGCCCGACGCCCTCCTGTGGCGGGTGGGCAATCCGGGCATCAATATCCGCGAATTGATGTTGCTGTCCATCGACGACAGCCGCCGCTTTTTCGCCGCGCTCGAGCTGCCGGCGCCGCTCGACGAAGCAACCGACCTGCTGCTGCGGGAAATTCGTGCGCGCCTCAAGTATTTGACCGATGTCGGATTGGGCTATTTGAACCTCGACCGCCAATCGCGCACCCTGTCGGGCGGAGAAGTTCAGCGGATCAATCTCACCACCGCGCTCGGCACCTCGCTGGTCAATACCCTGTTCGTGTTGGATGAGCCCTCGATCGGGCTTCATGCCCGCGACGTGGATCGCATCATCGGTGTCATTCACCGCCTGCGCGACGCCGGCAACACCTTGGTGGTGGTCGAGCATGATCCCAAGGTCATGCAGGCCGCGGACCGCGTGCTGGACATCGGGCCGGGACCGGGTGAGCACGGTGGCGAGATCGTATTCTTCGGGCCCATGGCCGATTTGTCCGAGGCCAAGGGATCGCTCACCGCGGATTACCTGTTCGGCCGCAAGCGCGTGCAGATTCCGCCCGTGGCAGACGCGCGCAGGGCAGGTGCGGCCCCCGGCAGCTTGCTGCTGCAAGGCGCCGTCGAGCACAACCTCAAGGACATCGACGTCTCGTTTCCGCTGCGGCGATTGGTCTGCGTCACCGGCGTCAGCGGCTCCGGAAAATCCACCCTGGTGCACGATATTCTCTATCCGGCACTGCTTCGCGCCAAGGGCAAGCCCACGGAAAATCCCGGGCGCCACCGCGCGCTCGTGGGCGCCGAACTGATCGACGAAATCGTCATGGTCGACCAGAGCCGCATCGGCCGCACCACCCGTTCGAATCCGGCAAGCTACGTCGGCGCATTCGACGCCATTCGCGATTTGTTCGCGCGCCTGCCGCAGGCCCGCGAGCGCAAGTACACCGCCGGGACCTTTAGCTTCAATGCAGGCAACGGCCGCTGCCCGGGCTGCGGCGGCAACGGCTTCGAACATGTGGAAATGCAATTCCTCTCCGATGTCTACTTGCGCTGCCCGGATTGCGACGGCCGGCGCTACCGCGCGGAAGTGCTCGAGGTAAAGCTGTCGCGTAACGGCGCGCCGCCGATGAGCATTGCCGATGTTCTGGATTTGACAGTGTCCGAAGCCCTGGCCTTGTTCGCCGGCGACACCGAGGTGTGCTTGCGCTTGGCACCGCTGGCCGATGTCGGTCTCGACTATCTGCGCTTAGGACAACCCGTGCCCACATTGTCCGGCGGCGAGGCGCAGCGCCTGAAGCTTGCCGGGCATCTCGCCGAAAATGCGGTACGTCTGACAAAAGCCGCGCGCAGCGTCGGCAATGCCGCCCCGCGGCAGGCCGCCCCCCGGATGGCCGCCCCCCGGATGGCCGCCCCGCGGAAGGGGTCCCTGTTCCTGTTCGATGAACCAACCACAGGACTGCACTTCGATGACGTTGCGAAGCTGCTGCGGGCGTTCCGGCGCCTGATCGATGCCGGGCATTCATTGCTGGTGATCGAACATAATTTGGATGTGGTCCGCGCCGCCGATTGGGTGATCGATTTGGGTCCCGAAGGGGGTGATGCCGGCGGCAATGTGGTCTGCGTCGGCACCCCCACCGAGATCACGCGCGTCGCCGCCTCGCACACCGGACGCGCGCTACTCGACGCCGATGAGCCGCTGGCGGGCTCCCCGTACGGCGTCCCCGCACGGCACACCGCCGGCGCCGTCGCCGATGCCGGCGCCAAACCTCAGGGGGGTGCGCTTGATTATGCCGCCGACCGGACGGTGCGCCGCGCAAGTCCGCCGACCTCTATCGACATTCACGGTGCGCGTGAACACAATCTCAAGAATGTCGACGTGAAGCTCAGGCTCAATCAATTCACCGTAATCACCGGAGTGTCGGGCAGCGGCAAGAGCACTTTGGCGTTTGATATTCTCTTTGCCGAAGGACAGCGCCGTTACCTCGAATCTTTGAACGCCTATGCACGCCAGTTCGTGCAGCCCGCATCGCGGCCCGACGTCGATGCCATCTTCGGCATTCCGCCCACGGTAGCCATCGAGCAGCGCACCAGCCGCGGCGGCCACAAGAGCACCGTGGCGACTCTGACGGAGATCTATCATTTCTTGCGGCTACTCTATGTGAAGCTCGGCGTGCAGTACTGCCCGGTCTGTGAGGCATGCATCGAACCGCAATCCACGGACGCCATCGCCGCCCGCTTGCTCAAGGACTATCGGGGCAAGACCATCACATTGTTGGCGCCCCTGATCGTGGCACGCAAGGGCTTGTACACCGCGCTCGCGAAATGGGCGCGCGGCAAGGGTTACTCTCATCTCCGAGTTGACGGCAGTCTGCTGCCGACGGTGAAGTGGCCGCGGCTCGATCGATTCGTCGAACACAGTATAGAGCTGCCCGTCGCGACGCTGACGGTGCGCGCGGCGCAGGAGAGCGAACTGCGCGCGGCGCTGGACTTGGCATTGGAGTATGGACGCGGAGTGGTGCATGTCGACAGTTCGTCGCGCGTTTTCTCCACCAAGCGCGCCTGTCCCAACTGCGGCACGGGCTTTCCCGAACTCGACCCACGGTTGTTCTCCTTCAACTCGAAGCACGGCTGGTGCAAGAGCTGCTTCGGCACCGGACTGCAAATCGAGCATTTTGATGCCGAGCAGAGCGGCGAGGAATCCACGTGGCGCGACGCCGGCGCAGCGGCGCCCGGCGCAGCGGACGCCGGCTCCGTAGACGACGGCCGACCCCAAATATGCCCCGATTGCGCCGGGCAACGGCTCAATCCGGTGGCGCTGCACGTGCTGTTCCGGGACAAGTCCATCGCCGCGCTCACGGACCTGTCGGTGCGGGACTTTTCCGCGGATCTGCACAAGCTCAAGCTGGTGGGGCGCGAGCGCGACATTGCACGCGACTTACTGGCGGAGCTTTCCGCGCGCACTGCATTTCTCGCCGACGTCGGCTTGGGATATCTGCAATTGAATCGCGCGGCCCCCACTCTCTCCGGCGGCGAAGCGCAGCGCATTCGCCTGGCGTCGCAGCTGGGGTCGAATTTGCAGGGCGTTTGCTATGTGCTCGACGAACCCACCATCGGGCTGCACCCGCGCGACAATGTTGCGCTCCTCGGCACCTTGGATAAGTTGCGCGCCAAGGGCAATACGCTGGTCGTGGTGGAACACGACGAAGACACCATACGCCGCGCCGACTTTGTGATCGATCTGGGTCCCGGCGCCGGTACTCGCGGCGGCCACGTCGTGGCGCAGGGGACCGCCACGGAGCTCGCCCGATCCGGCGCGTCCGCCACCGGCCGTTGCCTCGCCGCACCCTTGCAGCATTCGCGCGCCCGCCGCCGCGTCATCGAGCGCGATACGCCCATGATCGACATCCGCGGCGCAACCTTGCACAACCTGCGCACGGTCGATGCGCGAATTCCGCTCGGCCGGCTGACCGTGGTCACCGGCGTCTCGGGCTCGGGCAAGTCCTCGCTGGCGCGCGATGTGCTGCTGGGCAATCTCAAGCGCCTGTTGGTGCGGCCGCGGCGCGGCGACCGCACTCGCCAGCCGAGCGTCGCCCTCCAAGGGTGCGATGCCATTGCGGGATATCAGAAAATCAGCCGGGTGCTGGAGGTGGATCAGACCCCCATCGGCAAGACTCCGCGTTCCTGCCCGGCAACTTACATCGGCTTCTGGGATTCCATCCGCCGGCTGTACGCGGACACCACGGAGGCACGCATCCGCGGATTTACGGCCAGCCGGTTTTCATTCAACACCGCCGGCGGCCGCTGCGAGGCCTGCGAGGGGCAGGGAATGCAGCGCATCGAGATGAGCTTCCTGCCGGACGTCCAAGTCCTGTGCGATGTCTGCGGCGGCAAGCGCTTCAATCCGGAGACTCTGTCCATTTTGTTCAAGGGCAAGAGCATTGGCGAGGTTCTCG
>JANXZQ010000477.1 GCA_025355445.1 Gammaproteobacteria bacterium | reverse complement strand
GCACACGCCACATGCCGGGCCCGGTGCGCTCGCCCGTTACCACTACGTCGTCCATGACGGCCGGCGGCTGCTGCGCGCGGCAGGCGGCGCCGAATCCCATCGCCAACATCGCTACAATCAGTATAGCGGGCATTCGCAGCGTGGCCTTGCTATCGGCTGTCCTTGACCCGGTTGGCTTTGCCGGCCGAGCGCGGCAGCGAGCCGCTGGCAGCCACTCGAATGTGGGCGGATATTCCAACGTTGTCCTTGAGCATGGCGGCCAGCAGCTTACCCTGCGCCTGGTACGCATCATCGGCGATTTCAGGCCGCGCTTCCACGACTATCGAAATCTCGTCGAGGCGATTCGGGCGCGCGACCTCGATCGCGAAGTGCGGCGCCAATCCTTCGCAGCGCAGAATCAGTTCTTCGACTTGCGATGGAAAGACGTTGACTCCGCGGATGATCAGCATGTCGTCGGTGCGGCCGCTGATTTTTGCCATGCGTCGCATCTTCGTCACGGTCCCCGGCAAGAGCTGCGTCAAATCGCGCGTGCGATACCGGATGATGGGCATCGCCTCCTTGGTCAGCGAAGTGAAGACCAATTCACCCGGCTCGCCATCTGGCGTCGGGCGGCCGTTCGGATCCACCACCTCCGCAATGAAGTGATCCTCCCAGATGGTCGGTCCCTGCTTCGTGCCCGAGAATTCCTGGGCGACTCCCGGCCCCATGACTTCCGACAAGCCGTAGATGTCGCAGGCGTCGATGTCGAACGCGGATTCAATTTCTGCACGCATGCCGTCGCCCCAGGGCTCGGCGCCGAAGATACCGATGCGCAGCGATGTTGAACGCGGATCAACTCCCTGGCGCCTGAATTCATCGAGAATGGCGAGCATGTAGCTCGGCGTCACCATGATGATGTCGGGCGCGAAATCACGGATCAACTGCACCTGCTTTTCCGTCTGCCCTCCCGACATGGGGATCACCGTGCAGCCCGCCGCCTCCGCGCCGTAGTGCGCACCGAGTCCGCCGGTGAACAGACCATAGCCGTAGGCAATGTGCACGGTCATGCCGCGACGGCCGCCTGCCGCGCGGATCGAACGCGCGACCAAATTGCCCCAGGTGGCGATGTCATTGCGCGTATAGCCGACCACGGTGGGTTTGCCGGTGGTGCCGGAGGAGGCGTGAATGCGCGCCACCTGCTCCTTGGGTACGGAGAAAAAACCGAAAGGATAAGCTTCCCTGAGGTCTGCCTTAGTGGTGAACGGGAAGCGCGCCAGATCCGCAAGCGAGCGAAGCTGGTCGGGATGCACGCCGGCGGCATCGAACTTGCGTGTATAGCCGGCGTTGTTCGCATAGGCGTGCCGCAGTGTCGAGCGCAGGCGTTCGAGCTGCAAAGCCTCGATCTCATCTCGGCTCGCACCCAGAATAGGCTCCAGGGCGATCAGATCTTGAATGCCGCCCGAACTCATTCCCCGCGCTCGAAGTCGGGACGGCGCTTCGCACGCGCCGCCGCCAGACCCTCACGTACATCCGCCATCTTGAAGCCCAGGAACTCGAGCGCCAACGATGTGTCGAAACTCGGGCCGGCCAAGCGCAGCCAATTATTGAGCGCATGCTTGGTCCAGCGTACTGCCGTGGTGCTGCTTGCGGCGAGAGTCCGCGCCACATCGAACGCGCGCTCGAGCACTTCGCCGTCGGCAACCGCGACGGCGATGAGCCCAATCCGTTCGGCCTCGGCGCCCGACAGCGGCTTGTTCGTCAGCAGGTGGTATCTCGCCTTCGCGAGGCCGCAGAGCAGAGGCCAGATGATGACCGCGTGATCGCCCGCCGCCACGCCCAAGCGCGTGTGGCCGTCGAGAATGCGCGCGTTGTCCGCGGCGATCGACACATCCGCCAGCAACGCGATGGCTAGACCAGCCCCCACGGCGCTGCCGCGGATGGCGGAGACTACGGGCTTCGAGCAATTGATCAGGTTGTAGACCAGGTCGCTCGCTTCCTTCCAGACCCGGATCAGAGTCGCCTCGTCATTGATCATGCGATCGATCATGTCGAAGTCGCCGCCGGAGGAGAAGTTGGCTCCCGCGCCGCGCACCAGCACCGCTCGCACGGCATCATCGGTGTCGATGCTGCGCCACACCTGAGCCAGATCTCGGTGCATGGATTCGGTCGCTGCGTTGACGTGGCGCTCGTTCGATATGACGAGCTCCAGTATGCCCGGCTCCGGCGCTAGGAATTGCAGGCTGGGAAAATCCCGGGCGTAACGGGCGGCGTCGATGGCGGTGTTCACCTAGTGTCCTGAGTCATTAATTCGTGAACATTTCTTTTCCTTCGATGTCCAAAGGTAAACTGGACATTCGAGGGAGATGCGATGCGACGTGGACC
>JANXZQ010000450.1 GCA_025355445.1 Gammaproteobacteria bacterium | reverse complement strand
CGTGGTAATCAGCGCTTCGCCGATCCCGCCCGATAGTATGCGAGGGTCGCCGATGCCGTTGGCAGTGATGGGGTTGAATGCGTGAATGATGCCGGCCACAGTGCCGAGCAGGCCCAGCAGCGGCGCGACCGCCGCGATGGTGCCCAGGGTGTTTAGAAACCGCTCCAATTCGTGGACCACGTGCCGGCCGCCGTCCTCCAGACGTTCCACCATCAAGGCGCGCGGCTTATCGCGGTTGGCAAGCCCGATGGCCAGCAACTTGCCGAGGGGCGAGTTTTGTTCCAACGCGGCCACCAAATCGTCGCTGAGCCGGTCGGCTTCGATCCAGTTCCAAACCTTCTGCGACAGGTCTCTCGGAATCACGCGACTGCTTTGCAAAGTCCAAAGTCGCTCCAATATGATGGCCACTGCGGCAATGGAACATAAAATGATCGGCCACATGAAGCCGCCGCCTGCGCGGATGATCTCCCACATTGCGTCCTCTTTCGTCGAGTATAAATCTGCACGCATGATACTTGAGCGCAGACTGTTGAGATACGGTCTTCAATGGAGGGCTAACCCGTTGATTTGTGTGGGAGACGAGGTCGCTTGTCGCTGATGTGCGAAGATCAGGCACCATGCAACGCTGGCTGAAACGCATCACACCGGACCGTCTTTCGCTGGAGAAACTCTGGTGTTTGAAGCCCTTCACGGCCCTGGTGCACGGTCGCGGCTGCTGGACCTTCAACCGCCATAGCGTTACCCGCGCCTTCGCGCTGGGGCTGTTCATCGCCTTCATTCCGCCCACCCCGCTCCCCGTGCATATCGTGACCTGCGTCATACTCGGGATGCTGTTTCGGCTGAACCTTCCGGTGCTCATCGCTACGGTGTTCGTCAGCAATCCCTTCACCTGGCTGCCGCAAGTGGCCGGTTCGATCTGGGTGGGCGCCAAGCTCATGGGCATGGACCTGATGCCCATGTTGCACGCCCTCAAAACGCGCAGCCTATGGACGGAGGTCCACCAGCTATGGGCGCCGTTGCTGCTCGGCGCGCTGGTTCTGGGACTGGCCGCGGCGGGCCTCGGCTATGTGCTGGCGCAACTGGCCTGGCGGGCGCACGTGATCTTCCATCTGCGGCGGCGGCGTGCCCGCTTAAGTATGCGCAGCACCGCGCTCGACTAGAATTCCGTCCGTCAACACCAGCACGCGGTCGAGCCGCGACGCCAGCCGTTCGTCGTGAGTCACGATGACGAGACTAGTGCCGAACTCGCGATTCAATTCCAGCATCAGCTCGAACACCTGCGCCGCATTCGCCCCGTCCAAATTGCCCGTCGGCTCATCGGCGAGCACCAGCTTCGGTTGAGTCACCAGCGCTCGAGCCACCGCGGCGCGCTGCCGTTCACCGCCCGATAGCTGCGAGGGCCGGTGCGCGAGGCGCGCACCTAGCCCGACCCGCGCCAGCAGCGCGGAGGCGCGCTCCTTGGCGGCGCGCGGATTCATTCGGCGCACCAGCAACGGCATCGCCACATTCTCCAGCGCGGTGAATTCCGGCAGCAGATGATGGAACTGATAGACGAAGCCCACGGCGTGATTGCGCAGATAGCCGCGCTGCGCGTCGTTCAAGCGGTTCATCGCCGATCCGTCTATTTCCACGCTGCCGCTGGTGGGCAAATCCAGGCCGCCGAGCAGCTGCAACAGCGTCGTCTTGCCGGATCCTGAGGCGCCGACGATGGCGATGCGCTCGCCGGCGCACACTCTGATCGACGCTGCGCGCAGCACCTCGATCTTCACGTCGCCTTGGACGAATTCCTTGGCAAGATCACTGCCCAGCAGCACCACCGCATTTGAGTTCGGCATTGTCGTTTCCATCTTAGTCATTCCGCAGTGATTCTGCAGGCAACAGGCGCGCCGCGCGCGCCGCGGGATACAGCGTGGAGAGGCAGGCGAGCACGAACGCGAAGCCGCAGATGCGCACCACGTCGCTCACGCGCACGCGCGCCGGCAGGTCGCTCATGAAGTACACGCGCGCGTCCAGGAATTTGAAGCCCACGATGCTCTCGAGTCCGTGGACCAGCTGCTGCAAGTTGACCGCCACCACGACGCCGAGCAGCACTCCCGCCCCGATGCCGAGCAGCCCGATCAGACTGCCTTGCACGACGAATACCGTCAGAATCCCGCGTGGCGATGCGCCGAAAGTGCGCAGTATGGCGATGTCGCGGCGCTTGTCTTTCACCACCATCACCATAGTCGAGACGATATTGAATGCGGCAACGGCCACCATCAGCGACAGGATGAAGAAAAGTATGCGTTTGGTAATCGCGATCGAGCGGAAGAAGTTCGCGTGCTCGTTGGTCCAATCCTGGGTTTCCAGATTGTCGCCGCCGATGGCGAGGGCAGCGGCGCGCACCACGCGCGGCGCGGCGTACATATCGGCGAGGCGCAGGCGAATGCCCGTGACGTCATCGCCCATGCGCAGCAGCCTGGCGGCGTCTTGCATCGCGACGACGGCGATCCGCCGGTCATACTCATACATGCCGATGGACAGAATCCCGGCCACTTCGAAGGCGCGCATGCGCGGTATGACGCCGACCGGCGTCACGTCTCCCATGGCCACCAGCAGCACCACCCGATCGCCGACTTTCGCGCCGAGTTCCTCGGCCAGAGCTTGGCCTAACATTATGCGATATTTGCCCTCGGCCAGATCGCTCATTCGGCCGCTCAACAAATGCGGCTGCAGATCGACGACGCGCTGTTCCGACTGCGGCAGCACGCCGCGCAGCAGCACCCCGGACGAGCGGTCGCCGTGGATCAGCATGCCCTGCTCTTCGATGTAGGGCGCGACGCCCTCAATGCCCGGGAAGTGCGCCAGCTTGGCGATGTCCGGCCGCCAATTCGCAATCCGCCCATCGAGTGTGGAAATGGTTGCGTGCGCGGTCAGGCTCAAGATCCGGGTTCGCAGAACCTCTTCGAAGCCATTCATGACCGACAACA
>JANXZQ010000501.1 GCA_025355445.1 Gammaproteobacteria bacterium | reverse complement strand
ATCAGCGGTGGACGAACCGAGAGGGGCTCGACGCGGCGATCGGAGTCGGGGATATCTTGGTTGTGTCGCCCTATAACATGCAGGTGAATCTGCTCAAATCCGTATTGCCGGCGGGCGCCCGCGTGGGGACGGTGGATAAGTTTCAGGGACAAGAAGCGGCGTCGGTGCTGGTATCCATGACGACCTCGGCGGCTGAGGATGTGTCGCGTGGGCTGGAGTTCTTGTATAGCCGGAATCGGCTGAATGTGGCGATATCGCGGGCGCGATGTTTGGCCGTGGTGGTGGCGAGTCCAGCGCTCTTGGAGGCGTCATGCAATACGATTGAGCAGATGAAGCTCGTGAATACGCTGTGTTTTGTGGGGGCATACGCGGAGGGGTTGGAGCCTGGAATCAGGCGGCGAATGTAACGGGATTGGGGACGATGGGCGAAGGTTCGAATACAGAGCATACGGAGCCGACCGGCATATTCGACGAGAGCACTGCGGCTATTGAACGGAGCTATTCGCAGCTTGGTCATACTCTAGGTTGGCGGTTCCTGACAGGATCAAGGGCCACGTTGACGTCGCCGGCCGATATAGGATTTATCACGCTGAATCCGGGGGGGGTCCAGTGAGCCCGCGGATCATCCACGGGCCAGCTGCGAGAAAGGTAACGCCTACCTAATCGAGACTTGGCCCGGGAGTGGCGCTGGCCGAGCCCCCTTACAGCGGCAGGTTAAGATGTTATTTTCTCTACTCGCGGCAAAGTTGGGTGACACGCGGCCGCTTCCGGAATTTATGGATGCTCGGGTCATGAGTGCGTATTTCATTCCATTCCGCTCGCCGAGTATCGCGGCGCTGCCGCGCAGAAAGGAATCACTTGAATTTGCCGCTCTGCTTTGGAAGCGGATATTTGAGTGTTGGATGCCGAGATGTATCCTGACGATCGACACGGAGACGTTTCGTGCGGTGACGGCCATCCTGGCGGCACCCGCTAGGGCGCGGATAACGGAGGCGCGATCGTTCCCGACCGGGTGGGGTGATTTCAATGCCGAGACGAAGGTGCTGAGTGGGGTTCGCAAAGACGGCCCGGTGATGCTGGCGCGGCTGCCGCATCTGTCGCGGTTCCAACTATTTGGCAACCCCTCGCGCGCTTCGCAACTAGAAGTTTTCGTTGGATATCTTGCCCGGCATATCGAGACACTCAGTGCGTCAGAGACCAAACAGGAGATGGAGATGCATTCCTGCAAGAAAATAGTGGATGCAGCGAAGTACCTCGAGGCGAATGGATTTACTCAGAAGCAACTGTCGAGTATCCATCATTTATCGCTGAAGGGTCGAGATGTGAGTTTCGCAGAGGCGTATCGATATTTTGGGCAAAACAAGGAGCTCAAGGATCCCAATCTTGCGTATGGGGAGCGATTGGCGTTCATTGCAGAGCGGTACAAGGCCAAGTCGGGTCGGTTTTCCGAGGTCATCGTGCAGGCTTTGCAGAGGTGGCCTTTGCGCTGAGACAGGTGGCGCGAATGCCGGCGGAGGCAAAGGGGGCATGGAAAGCGCCGAGACTACGTGCTGACTGGGATACGGGAACGGAATAGCAAGGAATAGGCATTGAACGTGGTACGCAGCGGCGGCCGCGGGTCGCCGGCTTCTCCCCAAACGGATTCAACGCCGGGGCCGGGCGACCAGCGCATCGAACTCGGCCGCCGAGCAATTGCGCGCCGTTGCGGTCCATCAAGGACCAGGAATCCTCGACCACTCGGGACATCAAAGGCCTTGCACGAAGCGCCACGTCCGACGTTGGCACTTCTGCGACGGGCATGGCATCGACATCCCAGAATGGGTGGCCCCGGGCAGAGTTCCGGAGACTCGGCGGATGCTGAGTGAACGCCACCGTGTAGTACGTGGCCCGTTCGATTGCGCGGCTCGAGAACACCTTCTTGGCATACCCATACACTTAGCAGTTCCAAAAGCATCGCCGGATGATACGACGCGACACCCGAGCCGCGATAGGCTTTGACCAGCTCCGACAGATTCGCAGAGTTTTAATGTCGGGGCCGGCCTCTGCTGCCTGTCCTGAGCCGTTAAAGGCATCCGCCGCTCGTTCTAGCAACTGGTTCTTCCATTGAACGATCTGAT
>JANXZQ010000492.1 GCA_025355445.1 Gammaproteobacteria bacterium | reverse complement strand
TGCACGCCCGCGCCCCCCAATGGGTCGACCCCCATGCGAATGTGCGAATTTCGAATGGCCTCCATATCCAACACCGCGCCGCCAGCACTCATGAGCACGATTATTTGCGCAGCTACGTGGATGACCTGGGCGCGGTGTTGGATATGGAGGCCATTCGAAATTCGCACATTCGCATGGGGGTCGACCCATTGGGGGGCGCGGGCGTGCACTACTGGGCGCGCATTGCCGAGACCTACCAACTCGATCTGACGGTGGTCAGCGCCCAGGTGGATCCGACGTTTCGTTTTATGACCTTGGACTGGGACGGTAAGATTCGCATGGACCCATCGTCCTCGTATGCCATGCAGCGGCTCATCCATCTCAAGGACAAGTTCGACATTGCCTTTGCCTGCGACACAGATCACGACCGGCACGGCATAGTCACGGCCAGCAGCGGCTTGATGCCGCCAAACCATTACTTGGCGGTGGCCATTGATTTTCTGTTTCGCACTCGAACGCGCTGGCGGGCAGATGCCGCCGTCGGCAAGACCGTGGTCAGCAGCGCCATGATCGATCGGGTGAGCAGCCGCCTTGGCCGTACCCTGTACGAAGTGCCGGTCGGGTTCAAATGGTTCGTGGCCGGGTTGGCCGACGGCAGTTTGGGTTTCGGCGGCGAGGAAAGTGCCGGTGCGTCCTTCAGCCGTTTGGACGGCGGCGTCTGGACCACGGACAAGGATGGCTTGGTCCCCGCGCTGCTGGCCGCCGAGATAACGGCGCGCACCGGTAAAGATCCCGGCGAGGCGTATGGTGCCATGTCACGGGAGTTGGGCGCGGTTTTCGCAAATCGCGTCGATGCGACGGCGAATGCGCAACAGAAAAAGAAGCTCGCCAAGTTGGACGCCGCGCAAGTCCACTTGACGGAACTTGCCGGCGACCCCATCGAGCAAATTCTCACGCGCGCACCCGGCAACAATGCGCCCATCGGCGGCGTGAAAGTCGCCTCGAAGGGCGGCTGGTTCGCTGCGCGGCCCTCGGGAACCGAAGATATCTACAAGATATACGCCGAGAGTTTCCACGACGAGGACCACCTCGGCCGGCTGATCGCAGAAGCACAACGCATCGTCGATGCAGCGCTCGCCGGCGCTTAGGCAGCGCCCCACTTGCCGGCACGCGACGATATGGCACTCACCGATACCGCCAGGCGGCTGCTGCCGTGGCTGGTGGCGGTGGGTTTTTTCATGGAGTCGCTCGATACGACGATTCTAAATACGGCGGTCCCCGCGATCGCGCTGGCTTTGAAGGTTCCACCGCTCAGCATGAAGGCCGTGCTGGCGAGCTATACCTTGAGTCTCGCCGTATTCATTCCCATCAGCGGCTGGATGGCCAATCGCTTCGGCACGCGGCGCGTATTCGCATCCGCGATCGGCATCTTTACGTTCGGTTCATTTCTGTGCGGCATCTCTAGCAATATTCATTGGCTGGTCGCCTGTCGCATATTGCAGGGCTGCGGCGGCGCCTTGATGCTGCCGGTGGGGCGGCTCACGATGGTGCGCACCTTTCCCAAATCCGAACTCGTCTCCGCGATGAGTTTCGTCGCCATTCCAGGCTTGATCGGGCCCATGATGGGGCCGCTGCTCGGCGGCCTCATCATTGCGTACTTTCACTGGAGCGTCATCTTTTTCGTCAACATACCGATCGGACTTGCCGGCCTTTACATGGTCTACCGGCATCTGCCCAACTACCGCGAGAAGCGCAACTATCCGCTCGACATCGTCGGCCTGGTGCTGTTCGGCTCCGGCATTTCCTTGCTGTCCTATGTACTCGAGGTGTTCGGCGAGACGAGTTTAAGCGGTCGCGAAATGCTCGGCTTGCTGGCCATCTCTGCCGCCCTGCTGGCAACATATGGGCTGCACACGACACGCACCCTGCACCCCCTGTTGCGCTTGGGATTGGTGCGAATCCGGACCTTCCGCGTCTCGATCAGCGGCAATCTATTTACGCGCTTGGGGATTGGCGGAATTCCCTTCCTGCTGCCGCTGCTGTACCAGGTCGGCCTGGGTTTCACCCCGATCCAATCCGGGCTGCTGATCATGCCGCAGGCTCTTGCCGCAATGACTCTGAAGCTGACCATGCCGTTGATCCTGAGGAAATTCGGCTACCGCCGCGTGCTGATCAGCAACACCCTGTCCTTGGGCCTGATGATACTTCTGTTTTCGACCATCGAGGCCCACACCCCGGTGTGGATGATCGTGCTGATGGCGTTCACGTTCGGCTTTCTCACATCGCTGCAGTACACCAGCATGAGCACGCTGGCCTACTCCGACGTCAATGAGCGCGAAGCCAGCCCCGCCAGCACCATTGCAAGCACCATTCAGCAAATCGCCGTCAGCTTCGGCGTGGCTGCCGCCTCGCTGGCCGCCGCTCTTTTCATCCCCGATGGACTGCATGCGACCGCTTCGGAAATGATCCGCGGCATCCACCTGGCACTGCTGGCGCTGGGCGCATTGACCATCCTGTCCACCATCGTGTTCAATGGGCTGAAAGACGGCGACGGAGATGCGGTGAGCCGGCACAGTACAGAACTACCGAGCGGCTGAGTTCACTGCCTATGCGCACTGCCCTATGCGCACTGCCAGCCGCCCGCTTCCCGAAGGGTTATCCATGCCTACAACATTTGTAGGCACTCGTCCGTTGACGGTCGCGGCTCGGGGCGTGAAAAATGTAGCCATGTACAAAGGAACTGTGGTGGCGGTGACCGCCCTGATGATGTTCGGCAGTGCTTGCCCGCCGGTCGCTTCGGCTCAAGGTAGCCCCGCTCCCGTCTCCGACTCCTCACCGCTGGCGCCGCCTTTCACTCACGAGGGCGGAATCATTGACGAGGTACTCACCGCCGCCGATGGCCAATATCGCTTGCGCGGCTATGTCGTGCGCTGGCGCGACTCAGCCGTGTACGTGACGGGCTCGCCGGACGAAATCCTCACTAAAGGTGAGAGCCTCGCGTTCACCGTATATAGGTCACTGGCCGCGGGCCAAGGCACTTTGCGATTTGTCACCGGCACCCTCGAGTTGGGTCCGGACTTGGCCCGACAAGAAGCGGCGGACGCGCAGGCTTCGATGACATACGGCACGGGACACGTGCAGAATGTATTGTCAGCGGACAACGGGGGCTACCGATTTGCCGCCTATGCCGTGACGTGGCACGACGCGCGAGTGATGGTCATCGACCCCGCTCCTCACTCACTGCATGCAGTGGGTGACCAGATCCGGTTTCGCGTGATGCGTACCGGTGCCGACGAGCAGCGACGTTTGGGCTTTTTGCTCATTGACAACTAGCGGTATTCACAACTTGCGGCGTTGCTACGCCGGTATCACTCCTTCTTGATTTCATGTCCGCCGAATTGATTGCGCATTGCCGACAGCAGTTTGTCGGTGAATGAGTCCTTGTCCCGCGACCGCAGCCGTTCGAGCAGCGAAATGGTGATGACCGGAGCGGGCACCCCGAGTTCGATGGCTTCGGCAACGGTCCAGCGGCCCTCGCCGGAATCCGCGACATAGGGTGCGATTCCCTTCATGGTGGGATTCTTTGCCAACGCATCGGCGGTCAGATCCAGTAGCCATGAGCGAACCACGCTGCCATAGCGCCAGATTTCTGCGATTTGGTGCAAATCGAGATTGAACCCGGCTTTGTGCTGCAAAATGGCAAAGCCTTCGGCGTAGGCCTGCATCATGCCGTACTCGATGCCGTTGTGGATCATCTTGGTGTAGTGCCCCGACCCTACCGGCCCGACCCTGCCCCAGCCTTGATCCTTCGCCGGCGCCAGCGTCTCGAAAATCGGGCGCAGACGCTCGACCACCGCCTCGTCGCCGCCGATCATCAGGCTGTAGCCCTCGGCAAGCCCCCAAATGCCGCCGCTGGTTCCCGAATCGACGTAGTTGATCTTGCCTTTCGCCACCGCCGCCGCGCGCCGTAAGGTGTCGAGATAATTCGAATTACCGCCGTCGATGATGGTGTCGCCGGCCGACAGCAGCGGCAGGAGACCCGTGATGGTGCCGTCGGTGATTGCCCCGGCCGGAATCATCAGCCATATCACCCGCGGCGCCTGCAGCTTTCCGACCAGTTGTTCGAGCGTTGCCGCCGATTGCGCGCCCTTCTGCTCGAGCGCCGTACGCGCCGCTTCGGCGGGATCGAAACCCACCACCTTGTGACCGCCGCCCATCAGTCGCTGCGCCATGTTGGCGCCCATGCGGCCCAATCCAATCATTGCAATTTGCATAAAATTCAACCAGGTTCGCGCGAACGCATGAAGTTTTAGTATAGATCCCGACCCGCGACGAGGTACAGCGGGATCTGGTGCAACTACAGTGACCGCGCTATGACCTCCTTCATGATCTCGTTGGTGCCGCCGTAAATGCGCTGCACGCGCGAATCGGCGAACATGCGGCACACCAGATACTCGTTCATGTAGCCGTATCCGCCATGCAACTGCACGCACTCATCGAGGACTTCCTGCTGCGTATCGGTGATCCAGTACTTGGCCATTGAGGCGGTGACGGTGTCGAGGCTGCCGGCGACGATCTTGGCGATGCAGTCGTCGGTGAACACTCGTGCAATGCGCGTCTTGCTGGCGATTTCGGCCAGTTTGAACTTGGTGTTTTGGAATTCCGCAATGCTCTTGCCGAAGGCCTTGCGGTCCTTGACGTACTTGATGGTCTCAACCAAGCCCCTTCCATGGCACCGACGGCCGCCACCGCAATCACCGCCCGTTCGTAGGGCAAATCGCCCATGAGCTGATAAAAGCCCTGGCCCTCGGCGCCGCCGAGCAAATTGGCCGCCGGTACACGCACGTTCTCGAAGAACAGCTCGGAGGTGTCCTGCGACTTCATGCCCATCTTGTCGAGAATTCGCCCAACGCGAAAACCCTCCAGGCCCGCGGTTTCCACCATGATGATGGAGGTGCCCTTGGCACCCGCACCGGGCTGCGTCTTTACCACCAGCGCAATCAGTTCCGCAAGAAACCCATTCGTGATGAATATCTTCGAGCCATTGATGACATAGTCGTCGCCATCCCGGATCGCACGGGTTTTCAATCCCTGCAAGTCGGAACCCGCCCCGGGCTCCGTCATGCCGATGGCGCCGATCAGTTCGCCGCGCGCCATGCGCGGCAGAAACCGTTGCTTCTGTTCGGTGGTGCCGTGATTGACCAGGTAGTGCGCGCAGATGCTGTGCACGCCCTGACCGAAGCCGCTCAAGCCGCGCCGCGCGAGTTCCTCGTAGAGCACGACTTCATGGCGGAAGTCGCCGCCGCCGCCGCCGTAGCCGGCCGAGACGTCCGTACACAACAGGCCCAGGGCCCCCGCCTTGCGCCAGATTTCCTTGCCCACATGCTGTTGCTTGCGCCACTGCGCGTCGTTCGGCACCATTTCGGCTTCGAGGAATCGGGCCGCCGTTGCGCGAAAAATCGCCAGATCCTCCTCCATCCATGGCGATACGTAGTCGTTCACCGCCGGCGTACTACGCGATGGGCTTGGCAGGCTCGAGTTCCGCGGGTGCGTCGACAGCATCGGTCACATCAGCCGCTTCCGGGGCGCTTGCCCGCCGTTGCTGCTTCGCATCCTGTCGAGCTTTCCGGGCAGCCTCTTTTTGTTTCTTGGCGTGACGATAATTGGGCTTTGCCACCTAGGTCTCCTGATATGATTTTGTGATTTCGAGTCTACTCTGCCTGGACCGAAACGCGAACCGATAAACGATGCCGCTCGCCGCCGATGATGACTCCCGCAGCGGCGGGACATCGCCGAAATCCCGGCCCCAAGCGATGACGCCGAACGGCGCACAGAATACCGAAACCCAGGCATGCGATGCATCCGCTCCCAGGTGCGGTGTCGCGCTACTATACGGGCGGGTGGCAGATCAAACGCAAAAGACCTGGGTGCGCTCCGCGAGTTTTGGCTTGGCCATCCTCTCGTTCATCAATCTGTTTAGTTATTTGGACCGCTACATCGTGTCCGCCCTGGCCGAGAGCCTGAAGCACGCGAATATGGGCCTCTCGGACGCGAATTTGGGCTCCCTGATGTCGGGGTTCCTGATCGTGTACACGCTCACCGCGCCCATCTTCGGTGCGTTGGGAGACCGGCGTTCGCGGCCGCGATTGATCGCGATCGGCGTGGCCTGCTGGAGCTTCGCCACCGCGCTGTCGGGATTTGCCGGCAGTTACCTGGCCCTGTTTCTGGCTCGCGCCTCCGTGGGGGTGGGTGAAGCTGCGTACGTGACGATCGCGCCGAGTTTGCTGTCGGATTATTTTCCGGTGCGCCAGCGCGGCCGTGTCATGGCCATTTTCTTCTGTGCAATCCCGGTCGGTTCCGCGCTCGGCTACGTGGTCGGCGGCCTGGTCGACAAGCACTATGGCTGGCGCGCGGCATTTTTCGTCGCCGGGGTTCCCGGTTTGCTGCTGGCGGCGCTGTGCCTGTTGCTGCGCGATCCGCCGCGCAGGGCGCAGGATGCAGGCGCCGTGCAAACGGGCGGCCCACACGCGCAGCCGGCGCGCAAGATTTCGTTGGCCAATATCCCCAGAGAAACATGGGCGGCCTATTCACGGCTCACGCGCAACAAACCGTACGTGCTCACGGTTCTGGCATACGCCGCGTACACCTTTGCCCTGGGTGGTCTCGCGTTTTGGATGCCGGCGTTTCTCGAGCGTGTCCGCGGCGTGCCACGCAGCGAGGCCACCGTCAGCTTCGGCACCATCGTGGTCATCACGGGCTTCATCGGCACCTTCGTCGGCGGCTGGCTTGGCGACTACTGCGTCAAGTATTCGCGCCAAGCCTATCTTTGGCTATCGGCCGCCGCGACTCTGGTCGCGGCTCCCTGCGTGTGGATGGCCCTGACGACCGCTTCGCACACGGGATACCTGGCTTGGATGGTGGCGGCGCAGCTGTGCATGTTCCTGTCGACCGGCCCGATCAATGCCACCCTGATCAACCTCGTCTCCGCCTCGGAGCGGGCGACGGCCATTGCGCTCAGCGTCTTCACCATCCACGTTCTCGGCGACGTGCCCTCGCCCTTTCTCATCGGTGCCTTGTCGGATGCGTCATCCCTCGGGCAAGCCGTGAAAATAGTGCCGTTCGCCGTGTTGATCGCCGGTTGCCTGTGGATCTTGGCGGCGCGTGCACAGGCGCACGCGCCTGCGGACGCCCGCCCCGGACAGCGCGCCGCGCGCTAGCCGTCCCCTCTGGCTTCCCGCGCCCGGTGGATCTCGTCGAGGGACGCCGCCATATCCGCGCGCACCGCCACGTCCTCAATCTCCGCCGACAGTTTGCGTTGCCAGTTTGGATATTCGCGGTCCGTTCCCGGCACGTTCACCGGCAGGGTCTCGGCCATTAGATCTTCGATTTGCAAGGCGACCAGCGCGCTCGCCGAGCCCGCCAGATACAAGTGCAGGGCATGCGCGAGCTCGGCGGTAAACGCATCCTGCGCCGTTGCGGGCTGCTGCGGCATGAGTCCTTGACCGCGCAAGGCCTGCTGCAGCAATTCGCGGTCGTGCTCGCGCTCTCTGCTCACCTCGCCCGCCACCTCGGCGCTGGGATACAGATTGAGGCGGCGCCGCAACTCGATGTCGAGTCCCTCCCAATAGCTACGCAGGGTCGGCATGTCGTGCGTCGTGGCCGTGGCCAACGCATGCCGTGCGTACTCGCCGGGGCGGCGGAAACGGCCCTCCAGCTTTTCGAACAGCAGAACCTTGTAGTGATACAAGCCGTATTCGGGCATGGCCCGGCGCATTTCATCGGGCACCACTCCTAGGTCCTCGCCGACCACCAGGCAGGCGGCGCGCGTGCTTTCCAGCGCGAGCACCGTGAGCAGTTGTTCCAATGGATAGTGCACATACGCGCCATCGTTGGGCGAGAATCCGGCCGCCACCCACCACAGTCGAAACAGCGACATCACGTGATCCAAGCGCAGGGCGCCGTAATACCGCATGTTGTTGCGGATCAAACGCACGAAGCCCTGCAGCCGCTGCGACTGCATCACCAAAGGGTCCTGCGGCGGGATGCCCCAGCCCTGACCCTTGAGCGCCAGGGGATCCGGCGGCGCACCGATTTCGGCCTGCATGCAATAGCTGTGTCGATCCGACCAGGTCTCGGAACCGCAGGGACTGGCGCCGACGGCATAGTCGCCGTACAGGCCGATCGGCATGCCGAGTTCGCGCGTCAGCGCCTGCGCGTCGCGCAGCTGCTCATGCGCGAGCCATTGCAGATACGCATAGAACTGAACCTCAGTCGGGTGATCGGCCGCAAACCTCGAAGCCGCCTCGCCCTTCGCATCGCGAAATTCCTCCGGCCAACTCAGCCAACCGGAAGCCGTCCCAAGGGTCGCGCGAAAATACCGGTCGAGCGCGTCGAAGCGAGCATGCAACTGCAAGAGTTCGCCGCCGGCCGCAATGAACTCATGGA
>JANXZQ010000485.1 GCA_025355445.1 Gammaproteobacteria bacterium | reverse complement strand
GCCCAACATGGTCTCCGGCCGGGTGGTCGCGACGACCAGAAAACCATCGCCCGTCGCCATGGGGTAGCGCAGATGCCACAGGCTGCCGTTTTCTTCCTCTGCGACCACCTCGAGATCCGATAGCGCGGTCTTCAATACCGGGTCCCAATTCACCATGCGCTTGCCGCGATAAATCATGCCTTCCTTGTACAGCCTCACGAAGACTTCGGTCACCGCTTTCGACAGGCCGGGATCCATGGTGAAGCGGTCGCGCCGCCAATCGACCGAGGCGCCGAGCCTGCGCATCTGATTGGCGATTTGACCGCCGGACTGCTCCTTCCATTCCCAGACGCGCGCGATGAATGCTTCGCGCCCGAGATCGATCCGGCTCTGACCGGCGGCATTCAACTGTCTCTCCACCACCATTTGAGTGGCGATGCCGGCGTGATCCGTGCCGGGCTGCCACAGAGTATCGAAGCCCTGCATTCGCCGATGGCGAATCAGCGCATCCATGATGGTGTGCTGAAAGGCGTGCCCCATATGCAAGGTACCGGTCACATTGGGTGGCGGAATGACGATGGAATAGGCGGGGCCATGACCGCTCGGCGCAAAATACCCGGCCGCCTCCCATGTCGCGTACAGACGGGATTCGATGTCGGCGGGCGAGTAGGCCTTATCCATGCGTTTGCAGTTCGATCTTGAGGTCGCGATACGACTTGAAGCGTTCGCGGCCCAGGCGGCGGCGTTCCTCATCGGCATCGATGACTTCGGCGATGCGCGCATAGCGCTCCCATTGGGCGGGCAGACCGGCGGTCAGGTTGACCAGCAGGTCCGCTGCCGGCGCCTCTCCGGGATCGAGCGTCACGTGAACTTTCATGCCGGGATCGCGCGAGTGTGCATCGAGAGCGAGCTTGTGGGGGATGAAGGAATTGTCGTTGAAGGTCCACAGCAAATCATCGAGCGCGGCGGCATCCGCCGCCGACTCGGCGACGATGTCGACGCTCATATCTCGGAGGTACGCTATTTCGGTGAGGCGGCAGGCAAATGCCCAGCGCTGTTTGGCGGCGACGCTGGTCAGTACGTAGAAATCCACCCGCTCCGTCATGTCGCGCGGGTGCGGTTGAGCAGGAAGTCGACCAGCAAAGGCACCGGCCGCCCGGTGCTGCCCTTTTGCGCGCCGCCGAGCCAGGCGGTACCGGCCACGTCGAGATGGGCCCAGGCCAGATCCTTGGCGAATTTCGAAAGGAAGGATGCCGCGGTGCTGGCGCCGCCCTCGCGTCCGCCGACGTTGGCGATATCGGCAAAATTGCTTTTCAATTGCTCCACGTATTCTTCGCCGACCGGCAGGCGCCAGGCACGGTCATCCGCGCGCAGGCCCGCGGCATTCAGTTCATTCGCCAACGCCTCGTTGTTGCTCATGAGGCCGCTGTAGTGATTGCCGAGAGCGACGATGCAGGCGCCGGTCAGCGTCGCCACATCGATCACGGCCGCGGGTTTGAAGCGCCGGCTGTAGGTAATGGCGTCGCAGAGAATCAGCCTGCCTTCGGCGTCGGTGTTGAGAATCTCCACGGTTTGACCGGACATGCTGGTGACGATGTCGGCCGGCTTGACGGCACCGCCGCTCGGCATATTTTCACAGGTGGGGACGATGACCACGAGATTGATGGGCAACTTCAGTTCAGCGACGGTGCGCAGGGTGCCCAACACAGTGGCGCCGCCGCTCATGTCGAATTTCATTTCGTCCATGGTCGGCGGGTCTTTCAAGGAAATGCCGCCGGAATCGAAGGTGATGCCTTTGCCGATCAGACACACCGGCGCCGCACTCTTCTTGCCGCCTTGATATTCGCAGACGATGAGCCGGGGAGGCTGGTCGGATCCTTGCGTGACTGCGAGGAAGGCGCCCATTTTGAGAGCTTTGATGGCGCTTTCGTCCAGCACTTTGGTTTTTATGCTGGGGAATTTCTTGGCGAGCGCCAGCGCGCGCGTTCCTAAGTACGTGGGAGTGCAAATATTGGGCGGCAGATTCGCTAAATCGCGCGACAGTGTGGTTCCGCTGCCGACCGCCGCGCCGATGCGCAGCCCCTCGGCGGCCGCTTTCGCGGCGCGCACATCAGCTACCGCGACGCTGACGCTCGTCAGCCGCGGCGCCTTGGGCTTGGCGCTGGTTTTCAAATCGGGGATTTTATAGAGCTGGACGCAGAAGACCTCGGCCACGGCACGGGCGCGGTAGTGCACGTCGAGGTCCGCGACCGGCTCGAGCGCAAGGTAAATGACCGCATCGCTTGCCCCCGTCTTGACCAGGGACTGAACGGTGAATTGCAAAGCCTTGCGGTACTGCTTGCGGCCGAACCCCGAACGTGATCCCAAGCCGATCAATAGCAGGCGTGCCGCCGCAGCTCCCGCCGGCGCCGGCAACAGCAGAACATCGCCGAGCTTGCCCGAGAAATCCCCTCCCCCGTGCAACTTGGCGATCAGCCCATCCAGTTGCCCGTCGATTCGGCGCGCCGCGACTCCGAGACCGCCGTCCTCATAAACGCCCACGACGGCGCAACCAGCCTCATGGCCCACTTTCGCATCGACAATAGCCTTGAATTCCATGTCAAAAACTCCGTATGGATGTATTCGCACCTTCAGGGGCAAGCAAATAGTTTACTAGATTATTCTAAAGCCTCTAAGCTCGATCCATATGAAATGGACAGTGCAAAGATATGTGCTGCGCGAGGTGGTGCAAACCTGGCTCGCCGTGACCGGAGTCTTGGTGGCGATTCTGGTATCGAACCAATTGTCCCGGGTGCTCGGCCAAGCCGCCGACAATCAATATGGGCGGCGGGTGGTTTTCGATTTGATCGCGCTCGGTGCGCTCATGAACTTGTCGATCATCGTGCCGGTCGGGCTATTGCTGGCAGTCGTTCTGACCCTGGGCCGCCTGTACCACGACAGTGAAATGGCCGCGCTGCAGGCCTGCGGATTTGGGCCCTCGCGGCTGCTACCGCCGCTATTCGGCTTCGCCGCCGTCATTGCCGTCGGGCTGGCCTGGCTGGCGTTCGTGCAAGTGCCGCAAGCCGACCGCGAAGCGCAGCTGCTGCGCCAATCGGCGTTAAAAGAGGCGCAATTCGGGCAACTCGACGCCGGTCGATTCCGCTCGTTCAGCGGCGGCGATGCGGTGTTCTACGCGGAGCGGGTCGACCAGGAAGGCGTGTTGCACAATGTGTTCGTGCAGCGCGAGTCCGACGGCCGGATCGAAGTGGCGCTCGCCGAAACGGCCACCTATTCCAAGGCGGCGCCCAACGGCGCGCATCTCGTGACCTTGTTCAATGGCCGCCGCTACGAAGGAATTCCAGGCAGCGATGACTTTCGGGTGATCGAGTTCAGAGAGCACGGCATTC
Organism: Gammaproteobacteria bacterium; assembly: GCA_025355445.1. Lineage (GTDB taxonomy): Bacteria > Pseudomonadota > Gammaproteobacteria > Steroidobacterales > Steroidobacteraceae > Bog-1198. The sequence continues at coordinate 2,197 of JANXZQ010000485.1, read as the reverse complement.
CTATTTCCACCCCGGCGGAAGTGCTCGGAACGAAGGACCCGGACACCAAACCGACGCGCGAATTGCTCGGCTCCAATGCCCCGGCCGACATTGCACAATTGCAATTCAGGGCGTCTACGCCAATTATGGCGCTTGTTCTGACGCTGGTTGCCGTGCCCTTGAGCCGCCTGCGGCCGCGGCAGGGGCGCTACGCCCGAGTCGGCTTCGCCATCGTGGTGTATTTCGTTTATTCCAATTTGCTGTCCGCCACCAAGGTGTGGCTGGAGAAGGGAGAGCTCGCGCCGGCGATCGGCGTCTGGTGGGTTCATTTGGCGGCCCTTGCACTGGGCCTGTACCTTCTGCTTCGAGACGCGAGGACGGCGTGAATATCCTCGACCGCTACTTGTATCGTACGGTGCTCGTCTACACGGCCATGGCGATGGGCGTGCTGCTGACCCTCGGCGCCTTGTTCTTGTTCATTAGCCAGCAGAGCGATATCGGCGTGGGCAGCTACAGCGCCGCTGACGCGTTCATCTTCACCCTACTCAATTTGCCGCAATCCGCCTTCGAACTACTGCCGATCGGCGCGATGATCGGCGCATTGATGGGTCTCGGCAACCTTGCCTCGGGCAGCGAGCTGGTGGTGACGCGTGCGTCGGGCGTGTCGGTGTGGCGCATTGCATGGCCCGTGGGCCTCGCCGGTCTGACGCTGTCTCTCCTCATGTACGGCGTCGGCGAGTATGCGGCGCCGCCGATGGCGCAGTTCGCCAAGCGCGAGAAGACCACGAATAAATTGGCAGACGTGAGTTTTGCCGGCTCGAGCAGCGCCTGGGTGAAGGACGGCAGCTTGATCCTGCGGGTGCAAACCGGAGAAGTTGACCGCGCATTCGGCGGCGTGTCGCTGTTTCAGCTCGATGGGCCGACAAAGTTGCGCTCGATTCAGCGAGCCGAGCGCATCTCGGTCGCCGATCCCGGCCGCTGGAGCCTGCACAATGTCGCGACCACACGCTTCGAAGGCGACCATGTTCAGAGCGAGCTCGTGAGCGGGATCATGATGCAATCGTCGGTCAACCCGGAATTCTTGGGATTGGCCGCCACCGATCCGCAGATGCTCACCCTGCGCGGCCTTGCTTCTTATATCGACCACCTGCGCCGCAATAGCCTCGAAACCGCGCCGTATGAGATCGGCTATTGGTCGCGGATCGCGCGGCTGTTCGCCGTGATCGTCGTGACGCTGCTGGCGCTGCCCTTCGTGTTCGGGCCCTTGCGCACCACCGGCGCCGGCACGCGCACGGTCATCGGCGTGCTGCTCGGCGTCGTATTTTTCCTCATCACGCGCACCATCGAGAACGGCGGCCAGCTGTTCGGCCTGAATCCGGCGCTGGTAGGATGGTTGCCGACCGCGGCGATCGGTCTTTGTACGCTGGTTGCAATCTCGAGGACGCGCTAACTCCATCGCCCGGTCCGGTGTTTGCTCAATGCTGCAAGTGCACGACCCGAGTTTTGGACAAGCGGTCGTGCAGCGCCAGATGCTCAGGATCCGCATACAGCCAGAGCACGCCGAGCGCGGCCGGTGCCCAGGCGAGCGCCCCGAAGAGACTTCGCAGCGCCGCGGCTTTCAAGGCCATCGGTTTGCCCGATTCCGCGACGGCGCGCAGATGCCAGGCGCGCATCCCCAGGGTTTGGCCGCTGCGCAGCCAATTGAGCAGGTAGTAACCCACGACTATGGTGACGAGCCCCGCCCGGTAGAGATAAAACCACGCGCCCGCCGTTTTGGGCTCGACCGCGACGCGATGATTCAGGAACACGGCGCCGGAGGTAAAGATCACGAGCAGCGCGGTGAGCAGCAAACTGTCATACAGCAATGCGGCCACGCGGCGGCCGAATCCGGCGCTAAAGCCGCTGGTCACGACGCCGGTGCGAGCGGCGGCTTTTTCTTCGGAGACGGCACGAGCGGCTCCTTCGGAACCAGCAATTGTTCAAGCGGCCGGAACAGGCTGTCGAAACGGTAAGCGGCAATTTCAAATGCACGACCCGCCGCCTTGGCGTTGAGCGCCGCGTCCTTTGTCGTCTGCAGCTGGATCCAGTGCTTGTCGGCGCTCGCGGCGCCGGTAATCGTGAGCACGTTTCCGTCGGCGAGAGCGATTGTCGCGACAGTCGCCTTGCTGAAATCGATAGTGGCCGCCGGCGCCACATCATCGGCGGTCAGGCCGCTGAG
>JANXZQ010000434.1 GCA_025355445.1 Gammaproteobacteria bacterium | reverse complement strand
GAGGCCGAGAGTCAGAGGTTACGCGCGCTGCGTGACAACACTGCAGGGATAACCGACCGCTTCATCATCGGCAATGTGATGGATGTCGACTTGGATGCCTTCCGCGAGCGAGTGTTGGTCGACCGCGGTGCGCAGGATGGGGTGTTCGTCGGGCAAGCGGTTTTGGACGCCGGCGGAGTGTTCGGGCAGGTCGCACGCGTCGGCCAGCTGACCGCCGAAGTCATCTTGCTCAGCGACGCAACGCACGCCATCCCGGTGCAGATCAATCGCAATGGATTGCGCACCATTGCCGTTGGCACCAGCGACATGGGCCGGCTCAAGCTGCCGTATCTGCCGACCAGCGCCGACGTCATCGCCGGGGACCTGTTGGTAACGTCGGGGCTGGGCGGCGGATTTCCCGCCGGCTATCCGGTCGGCACCGTCGCGGAGGTCAAGCGCGATCCGGCGCAGTCTCTCGCCGACGTCGAGGTGAAACCGGCCGCCGCGCTCGATCGTTCGCGCGAGCTCATGTTCGTCTGGTTGAAACCGCAATCGGCCGCACCCGCAGAATCCGCGCCGCCGGCCACGCCGCCGGCCGCCCCGCCTGCGGCAGGAGCCCTCCACCCATGATGCGCGACAATCGAAGCCGTCGATTGCCCATGGCGTTGTCTTCGCTGGCCGCATTGGCTCTGGCCGTTCTGCCCCTCCCCACGGTCATGGACGCCTTCCGCCCAGATTTATTGGTATTGGTGGTTTTCTATTGGTCCATCGAATCGCCCCGGGCCGGAGGACTCACCCTGGCGTTCATGTCAGGCCTCGCGCTCGACGTGATCCACGGCGTAGTGCTCGGACAGCACGCGCTGGCGCTCACCCTGATGGCTGCCTGGGCCACGCACTTGCGGCTGCGCCTGCGAGTGTTCTCGATTCTCTCGCAATGCCTGACCATATTCGCCTTGCTGACCGGCTATCAGTTCGTGCTGTTCTGGGTCGATGGCGCCACCGGCAATCCCGTGACCACGTTCGGTCGTTGGCTCGCGCCCGTGATCGGAGCATTGCTGTGGCCTCTTCTGGTCGCCGCCCTGGGCCGCTTGCATGAACGCTAACCGGAAGATCCTATGATTTTCGACGAATTCTCACCGTCTCGAACACGCCGCACGCTGACCGCCGGCGGCCGCACACTGCGTGCCCTGGGGTTGGACGGTCCGCTGACAGGAGTTCTGGCCATCATCGTATGCATCGGGGTCCTGGTGGTGTACAGCGCTTCGGGGCAAAACTGGAAAATGGTGGAGCATCACTTGGTGAACATCGGCATCGCGGTCGCCGCGCTGCTCGCGCTAGCCAGGCTCGCCAGCCCGCAGTACCTGCGCTTGTTTGCGCCCATTGCCTACGTCATCGGAGTGCTGCTGCTGATCGTGGTCGACGTCACCGGTCATATCGGCAAGGGGGCGCAGCGCTGGCTCGATGTGGGCTTCATGCGCTTTCAACCCTCGGAAATCATGAAGCTTGCCGTGCCCATGATGTGCGCCTGGTACATGCACGAGCGGCCGCTGCCGCCGACGTTCAAGGATCTATTGGTCATGGGGGTCATGATCGCCGTTCCGACAGCCATGATCATCACTCAACCTGACCTTGGCACGGCGCTGTTGATCGCCGCCTCCGGACTCATCGTCATGCTGCTGGCCGGGTTGCAGTTTCAACTCATCTTGATTTCCATACCATTGCTAGGCGGCGCCGCCTGGGGAGCTTGGCATTTCATTCACGATTATCAGCGCCAGCGGATACTGACCTTCCTGAACCCCGAGACCGACCGGCTCGGTGCCGGTTACCACATCATCCAGTCGCAAATTGCCATCGGTTCCGGCGGCGTGTTCGGCAAGGGATATATGAACGGCAGCCAGGCGCAGCTGGAATTCCTGCCGGAGCGATCCACCGATTTCATCTTCGCGGTAATCGGCGAGGAGTTCGGATTGCTCGGCCAGCTGCTGATCCTGTCGCTGTACGGTGTCGTCATTGGACGCGCGCTGTATCTTTCCATGCAAGGCCAGGACACATTTGCACGCCTGACGGGCGGTGCCATCGCGCTCAGCTTCTTCGTCTATGTATTCGTCAACTCCGGCATGGTCAGCGGCATACTGCCGGTGGTCGGGGTGCCTCTGCCGCTGATCAGCTACGGCGGCACGTCCATGGTCACCTTGCTCGCGGGCTTCGGCATATTGATGTCGCTGCATTCGCATCGCAAGCTCATTGGGTCTTAGACGCGTGCGCACTTTTATCCGCTCGAAGTATCTGTTCCTGGCGGCGCTTCTGTGTGCGGCCTGTGGTCCCGCGGCGGCACTCGACATCAGGCGCGCCGATGTCAAGGAATTCATCGCGCACATGTCGAGCACCACCCCTTTCACCAAGCATCAATTGCGCAAGCTGCTGAAGGCGGCGCAAAGCCAGCCCACGATTATCGACGCGATGGATCGGCCCGCGGAAAAGGCCAAGCCGTGGTTCGAGTATCGCCCGATCTTCATCACCGAAAGGCGCATCCGCGAGGGCGTGGAATTTTGGATCGCGCACCGTCAGGCGCTGGATCAAGCCAGCATTCGCAGCGGCGTGGCGCCCGAATACCTGGCGGCCATCCTCGGCGTCGAAACTTACTACGGGCGCCTCACAGGGTCGTATCGAGTGCTCGATGCGCTGGCGACGCTGGCCTTCGATTACCCCGCCCGGGCGAAATTCTTCCGCGATGAACTCGAGCAGTATCTGCTGCTCACCCGCGACTTGGGCGTCGATCCGTTGAGCCTGAAGGGATCCTACGCCGGTGCGATGGGCGCGCCCCAATTCATGCCGTCCAACTACCGGCGCTATGCCGTCGATGCAGATGCCGACGGGCACATCAACCTATGGAACAACTGGCAGGACGTATGCGCCAGCGTCGGCAACTACCTCAAGGAGCATGGTTGGAACGCCGGCGAGCCGGTGTTGAGTGACGCCAGCGTCGAGGAAGGAAAATCCGCGGAGCTCGACGGCCGCAAGCTCGCGTTGTCGGAAACGGTGGCGTCGCTGCACACCAAGGGCGTGAATTTCGACAGTTCGCTGCCCACGGAGGCTCCTGCCCTGTTGATCGCCGCGGATGAGGCGGACGGAGTGCATTGGCGCGTGGGCTACAACAATTTCTATGTGATCACCCGTTACAACCACAGCGCTTTGTACGCCATGGCTGTCTACGAGTTGGCGGCCGCTGTGAAGCAGCAAGTATTGCTGAGCGATGCGGCCCACATGCCGTTGCCGACACCGCCGTTGCCGTCGTCGACGTTGCCTTTACCGCCGCCGCCGGCGGCACAGCAGTGATTCTCACCCGTGCATGCGCCGCCCCGCTGGCAGTCGGTGTCGTGGTGGGCCTGGCGGCCTGCATCAGTACGCCGCCGCAGCCTGGCGCAGCCGGTTCTGCGCCTCCGGCCGCCACGGCTATCCCACCGCCGCCACTCGCGAACTCCGTACCGGACGCAGTGCCCCGAACCGAACCACGGTCTCGCAAGGGCAATCCACCGTTCTACGATGTATTCGGCATACGTTACTTCGTGCTTTCCTCGAGCGTCGGCTACCGGGAGCGCGGCGTCGCCTCCTGGTACGGGCCAGGCTTTCACAAAGTGCGAACCTCCACGGGCGAATCCTACGACATGTACGGCATGACGGCGGCGCACAAGACCTTGCCGCTCCCCGCCTATGTCCAAGTAACGAATCTGCAGAACGGCCGCAGCGTTGTGGTGCGGGTCAACGATCGCGGGCCCTTCGTCGGCAATAGAATCATCGATCTGTCCTACACGGCCGCAGTCAAGCTCGACATGTTGCGCAACGGCACCGCCATGGTCGAAGTTCGAACCGTCGATGCGCCGTCAACGCTGCCGACACCTGGACCGGTAACTGGACCGGTAACCGGGCCGGTAACGGCGCCGGATACCGCGGCGCAGACTGCCGCCCCGGCTGTGGCGCCGGCGGCCATCGCTGCTACTCCCACCCTATTCGTGCAGGCCGGGGCTTTCTCCGATCCCGCGAATGCGGATCGCCTGGTCGAGAAATTGCACGGCGGCGGCTATGGCAAGGTATTCGTCCGCGACGACCAGATCGCCGGCCGCAAGATGTATCGAGTCCGCATCGGTCACATACCCGACGTTCCGGAATTCGACCGTGTGGTCGCTGCGCTCGAACGGGCGGGCGTCCACGACGCACATCTGGCGCTCGATTAGCAGCCGGTCCGGCTGCTAAGGTACTCGCGCCATCATGCGATAATCTTCTACAACAAATTCATTCGAGGTCTCCCACCATCATGCTTCGTTCTCTCCTGGCCTGCGCTGCCCTTACCGCCTTCGTGGCCGTTCCCTGTATTGCCGAAACGACTGCGCCGGCTCCCGCCCCGACGACCATTCCGACTGCGCCGCAGGTCGGCGCGCGCGCCTATGTCGTCGTCGACTACCGCACCGACAAGATTCTGGCGGCCAAGGACGCCACGGCGCGGGAGGAGCCGGCAAGCCTTACCAAGCTCATGACGGCCTACATCGTTTTTCAGGAACTGGCAGCCGGCAAGCTCAAGCTCAGCGAGCAAGTGATGGTGAGCGAGCATGCCTGGCGCTCGGAGGGTTCGCGCACCTTCATCGAGCTGGGCAAGCCGGTATCGGTCGAGGATTTGATCCTCGGGATGATCGTGCAATCGGGAAATGACGCGACCATCGCACTGGCGGAGCGCATCGCCGGCACCGAAGAGACATTCGCGCAGATGATGAATGCCAATGCCAAGCGCTTGAATATGGTGGGCAGTCATTTCGAGAACAGCTCGGGGCTGCCCTCGCCGCAGCACTACACCACCGCGCGCGATCTGTCGTTGCTGGCCAATGCCATCATTCGCGAGTATCCGCAATACTACAAATGGTTCTCCGTACGTGAATTCGAGCACAACGGCATCAAGCAGCAAAATCGCAACGGTCTGCTCGAAAAAGATCCCACCGTCGATGGCTTGAAAACCGGCCACACGGATTCGGCCGGGTTTTGCCTGGTGACTTCCGCGCTGCGCGACGGTATGCGCCTGGTATCGGTCGTGATGGGATCGTCCAGCATGAAGGAGCGCGAGAACGCCAGTGCCGCCCTCCTCAACTATGGATTCACGTTCTACGACACCAAGCTGGCGGTCAAGGGCGGCACCGCTCTCGCCAGCGCGCGCGTCTGGAAGGGTCAGAGCGCAGAGATGGATCTCGGCATCACAGATGACCTCTATATCACCATGCCGCGCGGCGCGGCCGACATCAAGACCGCCACCGAGATTCAGCCGCGTCTGATCGCGCCTCTCACCCCCGCCATGAG
>JANXZQ010000471.1 GCA_025355445.1 Gammaproteobacteria bacterium | reverse complement strand
CCAAAGGCCTTGTTGATGCTCTCGATCAGGATCTGCGGCTTTGCATCCGGATCGAGCCACGGTCGGTCGGCGATTGATTTAGGTGCGGCGACCAAACCCTAAAACTCCGCAGGCGGCGTCGCGCGGCGGCGCTCCGGCGTGAAGAATGGACGCTCGACGACCTGCGCTCGCGACATACGACGCTCCCACATGAGTTCGCGGTTCAGATAGATGTCGGCCCACACCGTCGAGCCGAGCTGGAAATACGGCGCATCGACGATAGCAAGGGCGATGTTGCGCTTGCAAGTCGGCGACCAGATCGCGGAAGTGACGCTGCCGATTTCGCGCTTGCCGCCATCATCCGTGTACAGCAGTGCGTTGTGCGCCGGTTTGTTGCCGGCGATGTCCAGGCCCACCAATTGGCGCCGTGGCCCCTGGATCATTTCGTTGCGAAGGGCGCGCCGTCCGGTGAAATGCCCCTTGTTGAAATCAACCAGCCAGCCCAAACCCAATTCCAGCGGCGAACGGTCGCGGCCGGTGCGCAGGGTGTGTTCGGCGGAGACGAAATCGACGTTCGGAAGCAGGAAACCCGCCTCGATGCGCGCCACGTTCAATGCCTGCGAGCCGATGGCGCGAATGCCCCGCGAACGTCCCGCCGCCATCAAAGCATCCCAGACGGCTTCGGCCGCGTCCGGCTCCATCCAAAGTTCATAGCCCAAGTCGCCGGTGAAACCGGTGCGCGACACCATGACCTGTGCAGGCCCTAGTGTAAAGTAGCCAATTTCGAAGGGCTTGAGCTTCTCAACTCCCCGCAAGCCCACGGCCTTGAGCACCGCGCAGGAGGTCGGCCCTTGTACCGCCAGAGCGGCGATTTGCTCGGTGACCTCACTGATCTCGACATCGAAGCCGATCGCCGAATCCAGCAGCCAGTCGATCTGACGCTCCGCGGTGCAGATTCGATACTCGCCCTCTCCCAGACGAAATATCGTGCCGTCATCGATGAGATGACCGGCATCATTGCACCACACGCAGTAGGCGACACGATTCGGCTTGAGCTTGGCGACGTCGCGGGTGACCAGACGATTGAGGTAGGGCAACGCATCCGGACCCGCCACGCGGTACTTCACCATGGGCGTCAGGTCGTACAGCGTGGTCGCGTTGCGAATCGCGAAGTATTCCTGTTCCATGGTGGTGAATACGTCCACCGTCGTGTAGCCCGCCCACGGGATGAAGCTGTCGACTTGACTCAAGGCTCGGGCGCGCTCGTGAAACGGGGACTTGAGCAACGGTTGCTGAAAATGCGGCGCGACGGCTTCTGTCATGGTGAATTCAGGCTCCCGTTGAGAACTTCCCGCGCGGCATTGCGGCCCGCGATCCCCATGACGCCGCCGCCCGGGTGACAACCTGCTCCACAGAGGAATAAGCCCTCCACCGGAGTCCGATACTGAGCCGCCCCGGGCACCGGTCGCACCATCAAGAACTGGTCGAAGGCCAGATCCCCGTGGTGCCAGTGGCCACCGCTCATGCCGAACTCCTGCTCCATATCGGCGGGCGTCAGCAACTCCGCCCCGACGATGCTGCCGCGAAGGCCCGGAGCGTAGCGTTCCAATTCATCCAGTGCAGCGTCCAGGCAGCGTTGCCGGCCGCTCTGCCAACCCTCTTTCAGGGCGTACGGGGCATATTGCACGATGGCAGACAGCACATGGTGTCCCGCCGGCGCCAGCGATGGGTCATTGGCAGTGGGTACGGTGACTTCCATGACCGGCACCGCCGAGAACTCGCCGTACTTCGCATGATTGTAGGCGTGCTCGATGTGTTCGAGCGAGGGCACGACCAGCAACCGCCCGCGCAAGCTCGCCTCGCTTACACCGCCGAACGCGGGCGCGCGGTTCAGCGCCAGATGCAGCTTGGCGGCGAGGCCGCGACAGCGCAGGTGATTGACCCGGCGCACGAAGCCCGTATCCAAATGGCGCGTTCCTAGCAGGCGCAGGAATGTGGTTTTAGGATCGGCGCTCGAAATGACGTTTGCCGCGTCGATGTTCTCGCCGGTCTCGAGCACGACGCCGACGGCCCGATCGCCCGCTACTCGAATGCCCGCTACTCGCGCCCCGGTGCGAATGGCCGCACCTGACGCGGCTGCCGCATTGGCCAGAGCGTTGCACAGCGCGCCCATGCCACCCTTGGGCTGCGACAGGCCTGTGGCACCCGCCGCGGATTCGGCTGCCAATCGGTACAACAATGTCAGTACCGTACCGGGTGAGCGCGGGCCGAAGTTTGCGCCTAACACCGCGTCGAGTCCCAACGCCCCCTTGAGCCCGGCGGATTCGAAGTTCTCCTCGAGCAGGTCATACACATTCATGCCGCCGATTCTCAGCAGCTCGCGCATGTCGCGCCGTCCCAGTCTGCGAATCTGCCAGCCTAGACGCAGCAGCGCGATGCGATCCGCCCAGGCCGTCGTGCCCAGACGCGGCGGCGGGCGCGAGAACATCGGCGCCAAGGCCGAAGCGAAGCGCCGCATGCGCGCCGTATACACGGCATACGCGTGGGCATCCTGCGCTGACAACCCGCCTTGCACCGCCTCAGCACCTAAGCTCAAGCCAGCGCCGCCCGGCAACAGCGCCGTGGTCGCCATGCCCCTCGCCGCCCATTCCAGCCCGTGCGATTCGAGCTTGAGTTCGCGCAGCAGATCCGCCGGCATGAGATGCAGCAAGTGCGCACCGGCGGAAACGCGAAATCCAGGCGCAAACTCTCGCGTCACTGCGGCGCCGCCCACCTGGGCCGCAGCCTCGAGCACCAGCACCGAGCGGCCGCCGCGCGCCAGCGTCGCTGCGCAAATCAGCCCATTGTGTCCGCCGCCGATAACGACGCAGTCGTAACTCGATTGCACTGCATCGAGCGCCATCAGTGCGGCCGCCCAAGGTCGCGCAGCACGGCGCGCGCCGCGTTTGCACCAGGCGCGCCCATGACGCCGCCGCCGGGATGCGTGCTCGAACCGCACATGTACATGCCGCGTACCGGCGCACGATACTGGGCGTAGCCCGGCACCGGGCGGTTGAACAGCAGCTGATCTATGGTCAATTCACCTTGAAATATATTCCCCTCGGTGAGACCCACTTCATTTTCAATGTCCCACGGAGTCCGGATCTCGGCGTGCAGTATCAGATCCTTGAAGTTCGGGCTGTGCTGCGCAATGGTGTTGATCACCGTATCGCCGAAGGCCTTGCGTTTTGCCGCGTCCCAGGGTCCGTCGGCCAGCTGGTAGGGGCAGTACTGCACGAACACCGACATGTAGTGCTTGCCGTCGGGAACCATGGTCGGATCGATTTGCGAAGGAATGAGCATGTCGATGTAGGGCGCGCGCGACCAGCGTCCATCCTTCCAGTCGTCGTAGGCTCGCTCCATCATTTCGATGGTATCGGTCACGTGCATGTCGCCGCGTGTGCAGGGCGAGCCTTGCGGTATGGCGGGAAATTGCGGCAGACCATCCAACGCGATGTTCAATTTGCCGGAGGAGCCGCGAATCTTGAAGTTCTTCACCTGGCGCAAGAACTCATCGGGCAAATCCTTCGCATCCATGGTCTCGAGGAAGGTTCTGCGCACATCCAGATTGGACATCACCAGCGGTGCGCGAATCTCCTCGCCATCTTCCAGCGCGACGCCGGTGGCGCGCCCGTTGCGCACCAGTATCTTGGCCACCGGCGCAGCGGCGCGGATGCTGCCTCCGCTGGCCTGAAATGAGGCGCCGAGCGCCTGCGTGATCGCGCCCATGCCGCCGCGGGCAAAGCCCCAGGCGCCGACCGTATCGTCAATGTCGCCCATGTAGTGATGCAGCAGCACGTAGGCCGTGCCGGGCGAGCGCGGCCCCAAGGCCGTGCCGATGATGGAACTGCCGGCGAAATGCGCTTTGACGATTTCACTCTCGAAATATTCATCGAGGAAATCCGCTGCGCTCATGGTCCAGAAGCGCAGGGTGTCGTACATCCGCTCCTCGCCCAGGCCGTGGAATCGCTTGCCCAAGTACAGCAATTCCTGAATGTCGCGCGGTTTGAACGAGGTGGGATCCGGCGGCTCGCGCATCAGCAGCGGTTTGATGAATTTGCACTGGCGCATCACATCGCGCGAGTAGCGATCGTAGGCTTCGGCATCTCGCTTCGAGTGCCGGGCGATTTCGCGGCGCAGCGCGTCGTGATTATCGTACAGCGCCAAGTGGCCGCCGCCCTGCATCAGGGTGCAGCCCCCCTCATAGGGGATGACTTGCAGTCCGTACTTCGGCAGTTCCAGAGTGCGGATGATCTCCGGCCGCAGCAGGCTGCAAACGTAGGAGCAATTAGAGTACGTGAAGTCCTGGTACAAACGCCGGCTCACCGCCGCCCCGCCGATGAAGGGCTGCCGTTCCAGGACCAGCACCTTGAGTCCCGAGCGAGCGAGATAGCAGGCGGCGACCAAGCCGTTGTGGCCGGCCCCCACGATGATGGCGTCCGGGTCCTTGAGGGTTGTCACGGCGCCCCGGGTCAAGCGGGCACTTTGTGCGCCGCGCCGCTCGACTTCAATGTGACATCGACTGCAACCTCGAAGGCCCGCAATGTATCGGCGAGGCAGGACGCATCATGCGCAGCGGAGACGAACCAGGGTTCGCGCGAATCGGGCTCACATAGCACTCCCTCGTCGTGCAGCACCTGTGCCATGGCGTCGTAGAAGGAGTAATCGCTGCTCTTCCAGGCGCGATAGTTGCGCGGCGGCTCGTGCGCAAAATATAACCCGCTCATCGACGGGTGACCGACGAAGCTGTGGGCGATGCCGCGCGCGCCGAGCACGGCGCGCATGCCGTTGCGCAGGCGGGTGCCGTAGTCGGCGATCCGCTCCAGCGCGTCGCTTTCATCGAGTATCTGCAGACACTTTTCCGCAGCGGCCAGCGATACGGAATGCGCCGTGTAGGTGCCGCCGTGCGCGACGCCCTTGCCGATCTTGCGCATGATTTCCTCGCGGCCGGCGAGCACCGAGATGGGATAGCCGTTAGCCACGGCTTTGGCGAAGGTGCATAGGTCGGCATTGACGCCGTACAATTCCTGCACGCCGCCGCGAGCCACGCGAAATCCGGTCTTCACCTCGTCGATCAGCAGCACCACGCCGTGCTTGTCGCACAATTCCCGCGCCGCGCGCAGATATTCCGGCTCGGCCGCTATCCCCAGGCAATTGCCCATGATGGGTTCTATCAGCAGGCAGGCGATCCGATGCGAATGCCGCTTGAATACGTCCTCCAGCTGGTTGGCATCGTTCGCCTGGACGAAGTGCGCGAAGCTGCGCGTGCTGATGGGCACGCCTTCGCTGTACGGCTTGACTTCGGGATCGCCGACCTGGGACCACTTGTCCATGGGCGTGAACCACATCGCGGCATCGAATAGCCCGTGATAGCTACCCTCGAGAATCACGTAGTCGTCCTTGCCCGTGTAGGCCCGTGCCAGGCGAAGTCCGGCCATGACCGCTTCGGTACCCGAGTTCGAGAAGCGCACCAGCTCCGCGGCCGGCACCATCTTGGAGATGCGGTCAGCGACGGAGAGTTCGCGTTCAGTGGACAGGGCGAACACGCCGCCCACTTTCATGCCCTCGCGAGCCGCTTCATCCACTTCCGGGTGTGCATAGCCGAGAATCGCAGGTCCGTAACCCATGCGGTAGTCGACGTAGTTATTGTCGTCGAGGTCCGTGATGCGCGCGCCCACGCCGCTTTTCACGTATATGGTGCGGTCCTCTCCCCAGTAGCGGAAATTCGAAGCCACGCCGAGCGGCAGGCGTTTGACGGCGCGCTTGAAATGCGCGTTGCTCTTGGTCAGTTTTCTGGCCATGACGTCCCCCTTGAATTAATTGAAATCGCGGATTTCGTGCGACCGTAACATTCGCCGCACGCCTCGTCCATATTTATTATATGACCATATAAACTCCGGCGCGCCCGCGATGTGGCCACGCTTGGCCACGTGCTGTTCCAATCGCACAGCCGCGCCTCTGATTAGCGGTTTCTTTTCAACAATAGCTTGCTGCGCTGCTTCTTACTTGCCAACAATGCGCTCTTCGGCGTACATTAAATGACCATATAATTCGCAGCGGGGAACGCCATGACCAACCTATCCGTCGCGAAGCGCGCCGATGCGGCCGCAAACACCTTGCCCCGCGCCCTGCCTGCCTGGGTATATAACAACGCGGACCTCAACCGGCTGGAGCTCGAACGCATCCTGATGCCGAGCTGGCAAATCGTTTGCCACATCAATTCCATCCCGAAGGCGGGCGATTATGAGACTTTCGATTTGGGCCCCGAGAGCGTCATGGTGCTGCGCGATCGTGACGGCTCGATCCGCGGCTTTCACAATGTATGCCGGCATCGCGGCGCCCGGCTGCTGGATGGCTCTGGAAACTGCCCGGCGACCATTACCTGCCCCTATCACGGCTGGACGTACAGGCAAGACGGCAGCCTGATCGGCATGCCGGTACGCGAGAGCTTCCCGGGCCTTGACCGTGCCGAATACGGCCTGCGACCGGAACGCACCGATATTGCCTTCGGTTTCGTGTTCGTTTGCCTGGCGGGCGATCCGCCGCCCGTGTCGAAGATATGGGGAAAGTTGGCCGAGGAATTCCTGCCCTATCGATTCGAAGAAATGGTGCCGCTCGGCCCCATTACTCAAGAGACCTGGCCGGTCGATTGGAAGATCGCGATGGATAATTACCTGGAGTCCTACCACGTACCCGTCGGGCATCCGGGGCTGTATCGTATGTTCACGCCGGATTATGAAGACCAGGCCTCAGTGCCCGGGGTCGCTCGCGGCGTGAGCTGGATGCGCAAGCAGGACTCGCCGCGCTGGGCCGAAGGCCTGTATCAGCGGATGATCGGCGGTGTCGCTACGCATTTGCCCGAGGATCAGCGCCGCTGCTGGCGCTTCTACAGCGCGCTGCCGAACTTAGGCATCGACGTGTTCCCCGACCAGATGGATTTCTTTCAGCTGCTCCCCGCGGGACCCGGCAAGTGCATGGTGCGCGGCGGCGTTTTCGGCCTGCCCGATGAGCGGCGTGAAATGCGCGCCGTGCGCTACTTGAGCTCGCGCATCAACACGCAGGTGAACAACGAGGACAAGTGGCTGTGCGCGCGGGTGCAGCGCGGACTGGCGTCGGGGAGCTACAAGCCGGGGCCGCTGTCGCAGCTCGAAGGCTGGATGCTCGAGTTCCACAACCTGCTGCGCGAGCGCATTCCCGAATTCGCTCTGGCAAGCCCGCCGAAACAATTCAGCTAGGCACACCTAGCCGAGGTGTATCCAGGCTGATTTAGTCTGCGTGTAGCTGAGCAGGCTTTCCACGCATTTGTCGCGCCCCTGCCCCGACTGCTTGTAGCCGCCGAAGGGCTGCGTCATGTCGCCGTGGTCGAAGCAATTGACCCAAATGACGCCGGCTTCCAGATCACGCACGGTCTTGTGTGCGGTGCTCAAGTCGCGCGTCCACACCGACGCCGCCAGTCCGTAGATCGAATCGTTGGCAATGGTCAGGGCTTCAGCCAGTCCGTTGACCTCGATGGCCGCTGCCACAGGACCAAAAATCTCCTCCTGGGCGATGGTCATGCCATTGTTGACGCCGGAGAACAGCGTGGGATTGACGAATGATCCGGGCATATCCGGCGAGCCGCCGCCGAATTCCAGGCGTGCGCCTTCTGCCTTGCCGCGGGTGATGTAGCTCAACACCCGCTCGCGGTGCGAAGCGGTCACGAGCGGTCCTAAATTGGTGGTGGGATCGAACGGATCGCCGGCCCGGTACATGTCCTTGCCGCGCTCGATGAAACGGGCCAGGAATTCCTTGGCAATCGGACGATCGAGCAGCAGGCGCGAGCCCGCGTTGCAGACCTCGCCCATGTTGCCGAAGATTCCGTTGATGGCGTAGGTCACGGCGGTGTCGAGATCCGGCATGTCGGCCAGGAATATTTGCGGAGTCTTGCCGCCGCATTCCAAGCTCACCCGTTTCATATTCGACTGTCCGGCGTATATCAGCATCTGCTTGCCGATTTCGGTCGAACCGGTAAATGCGATTTTCGCCACATCATTGTGCAGCGCCAGCGCGGCACCGGCGGTTTCGCCCAAGCCGTTGACGACATTGAATACGCCCGGCGGTCCACCCGCCTCCACGAAGAGTTGCGCCATCAGCAGTCCCGACAGCGGCGAATGCTCGGCCGGCTTCAGCACCACCGAATTGCCCGCCGCCAGCGCCGGCGCCACCTTCCAGGCCGCCATCAGCAAGGGATAATTCCACGGCACGATGCAGCCGACCACGCCCAAAGGCTCGCGCAATATGTAGTGAAAGGCATCAGCCGCGGTGGCCGTGACCTGGCCGTCCATTTTGTCGATGAGTTCGCCGAAATAAGCGAAATTGCGGGCCGCCGCAGGTACGTCGATGGTCACCATGTCGGTGATGGGCTTGCCCATGCACAGCGTATCGAGGATCGAGAATTTTTCGTTGTTCGCCTCGAGCAGCCGGCTGTAGGCCGCCATGATGGCCATGCGATCGCGCGGCGCCATGCGGCTCCAGACCCGAGCGGCAAAGCTGCGCTTGGCCGACGCCACGGCCACGTCAATGTCGGCCGCAGTACCTGCGCTGACTTCGCACAGCGGTTTCCCGGTCGCCGGATTAACAACGGTAAAGCGGCCGCGCGCAACCGAATCCACGTACCCGCCATCGATGAAATGCCGAGTCTCGTAACGCACAGCAGCGGCGCGCTCATGCCAGTCTTTCGTAGTGAGGGTCGTCAAATTCATTCGCGCAACTCCCGATAAATATCGCAGCCGATGTTCTTGGTGATACAGCCGATTAGTATAGTGATTTTTTTCAAGCGTCGTTCGGCGGTCGAGCGAGGCCCAGCATGGGCACCAGCGCGAGCAACTGCCGCCGGAACGCCGCCGCCGCAGGCGCGGCGAGCGCGCCCTGCGCGGCTTCATGACCAAAAGTCACGATGCCCTTTTGAGTCGACTCCACGACCTCGATAGCCGCCGGCCGGTCATAGGGACTCAGCCTTGAGGCCAGGTACTGCGCAGCGCGCGCCGGGCGCTTCGCATCGCACGAGGTGTACGCATGTCGACGCAGCAGACTGCGCCCCGGCCCCAGAGGCAGCACCTGGAATACGCTGAGGCCGTCCGGTCTCACCTCTATCAGGTGGTTGGGCGCGAGAAATCGCCGCTGCCAACGAAAATCCGCCGTAGAACCCAACAGCTGCTTGTAGGCACTAGCGCTCCAGCAGTCGCGCTTCGCATTTGGTGATCCCGCGCTCATCGATTCAAGCCACTGCTCGATCACGAGTTTCCAATCCGCCGCCAACGCCGTCTCGTGCGGCGGTCCCAGGGGTCGCGTTGCCGGCGGCGGCGAGAATTCCTGCCAGGGATCCGCGATTTCGCCCATGGGCCGGCGCCGTTCCGCTGACCGCACCAGGATTAAATCGCCGATGGTACGCAGCTCCAATGGCCGGAGATCCGCACTGCCCCGCGATCCGCAGCGCCGGCCGTCCAGTTCGAACTGCAGCGCGTGAACCGTGCATTGAATGAAATCGAGGTGTCCGGCCGCAGTTGAGGTGAGCGCATGCGGCGCCTCGCTGCAGCTGTTGCGAAATGCGCGCATCTGCCCGGCGGCATCGCGCACCACCAACGCCCGTTCGACGCCGAGGTCCACAGCGAGGAAATCTCCCGGGCTCGGGACTTGGGCCAGGTGCCCGGCGAGCTGCCAGAAATCCTGAAACAGCGTCTCTCTCTCGACCGCAAATAGGCGGGCATTGGCGTACACCCACGCCGCCGGTCGACGGTCGCTGCCGCCGGCGCCGGAGGCCGCCGCCGAGACTGCGAATTGACCGGGGAAAATCGAGCGCAGGTAGGCCATGGCACGCCGCTTCGCCGCCGCGCGATCGATATCAGCCTCGGTCCGGAAGGCGAAGTCCTGCCAGAGCATTTCCAGCACGCCGATCAGGCCCAGTGCGACTCCATCCGGGTCCAGATGCGGCTGGGAGGAATCGACTATCAGCCGCTCGACGAGTTCGCGCACCAGCCCTGCAAAGCTCTCATCTTTCTGTCCGCAAATATCGTAATATTCCTGCCGTGAACTCGCCTCGCCCCAAAATGCATACCAAACAGAGACTTTGCGAGGACTGGCGATTTCGGGATCCAAGTACAAATCAACCATCAGCTCAAGCGCAGCGACCGGACGGGACTTGAGCCGCGCCACGGGAACCAGCAGTTGCTCTTCGAATTCGGCTGAAAGAAATTGCAGAGACGCGACCAGCATGGCGGCTTTGGAGGCAAAATAAAATCGGACGATACCGGGTGACATCTTCGCGATCGCGACTACTTTCTCCACCGTCGTCCGCGAGGGTCCGTAGATGTGCAAGGCGGAAATGCTGGCCTCGATCAGGCGTTGGCGCTGGCGGCTATGGGCGTTGCGCGCGCGCGGGACAGGCAGCGGTTTATGGGGTTTTTTCTTGAGACTACGCATGTTTCGGCTCAGGTTCTCATGACACGCAGCCTGCGCGGCGAATGGCTGAAGCGCCGGGGGAAGTGGCTCATTATCCTGCCCCCCTTGCTGTTCCTGCTGGTCTTTTTTCTCATTCCGTTTGGATTCGCCTTGACAATCAGCTTCGCCGACACGGCGGTGCGGGTGCCGCCGTTCACCGATATTCTATCCGTCAGTCCCGACTGGCACATCCATCTCACGCTGAATCTCGGGAATTTCAAGTATTTATTCACCGATGAGGTCTATGGCCTGTCGTACCTCTATTCGCTCAAGACGGCGTTTTTCTCGACGCTGATCTGCTTAGGGCTAGGGTATCCGATGGCCTACGGCATCGCCCGAACTTCCAAGAGCACGCAAAGCATCCTGCTGCTGATCATCATCCTGCCTTTCTGGACCTCGTTTCTGCTGCGCGTCTATGCGCTCGAAGGAATCATTCGAGAGACCGGACTGCTGAATACCGCGCTCTTATGGCTGGGTGTCATCGACCATCCTTTGCAGATCATGCGCACCACCTTCGCCGTGTACCTGGGCATCATCTATTCCTATCTGCCGTTCATGGTCCTCCCCCTGTTTGCCACTCTGGAGAAACACGATCATTCGTTGCTGGAAGCAGCCGGCGATCTAGGCAGCCCCCGTTGGCGTGCCTTCCTCGATGTCACCCTGCCGCTGTCCATGCCCGGCATCATTGCCGGCTCCATGCTGGTATTCATTCCGGCGATCGGCGAATTCGTCATCCCCACCCTGCTCGGCGGCCCGGACAATCTGATGATCGGCCGCGTGCTGTGGGACGAATTCTTCGGCAATCGCGACTGGCCGGTGGCCTCCGCGGTGGCCATCGCATTTCTGGTGCTCTTGGTCGGCCCCATCGCCCTATATCAGCACTACAACACCAAGCAGCTCGAGGCATAGGGTGGAGAACCGGATCTCGCCGTTCTTGATTTCGGTTCTGTGCATCGGGATAGCGATTCTGTACATTCCCATCCTGGTGTTGATCGGTTACTCCTTCAACGCCTCGGCGCTGGTCAGCGTGTGGGGCGGATTTTCGACCAGCTGGTATACCGAGCTCATCCATAACGATCAAATCCTCGACGCGGCGTGGCTGTCCCTGAAGATCGGCGTAGTGGTCTCGACCGGCTCGGTCGTTCTGGGCACGCTTGCCGCAGTCTCCCTGGTGCGCTTCAAGGTATTTCGCGGCCGCCTACTGCTGACGGGAATGGTCAACGCGCCGCTGGTGATGCCGGAAATCATCACCGGTATCACCCAACTGCTGCTGTTCGTCTCCATGCTGAATCTGCTTGGCTGGCCGCATCGCGGCTTCACCACCATCGTAATCGCGCACATCGCCTTCTGCAGCGCCTACGTCACCATCACCGTTCAGTCGCGCTTGGCAAGCGCCGATCGCTCTCTCGAAGAGGCAGCCATGGACTTAGGGTCAGGTCCGGTGCGCGCCTTCATCGATACCACGCTGCCCAGCATCGCACCGGCACTGGCCTCGGGCTGGCTGCTCAGTTTCACCCTCTCGCTCGATGACTTGGTGATTTCGAGCTTTGTGTCGGGTCCCGGCGCAAGCACTCTGCCCATGGTGATCTTTTCCAAGGTAAAGCTCGGCGTGAGTCCCGATGTCAACGCGCTGGCGAGCCTGATGATCTGCTTGGTCGGAGCCTGCGTGTTGCTTGCCGGCTATCTCATGCGCCGCGCCGAACAGCAGCGCATCCGCGACGCACAGATGGCCGAACGCTAGGAGCCAGAGGCCACGGCGCGGCGCGGCACGTAACGTTACGTGCGGTCGACGTAGTGCGGGTCGTGCGCCGGACGGCTGAAGACCTCGCGTAAGTGGGGTTCGAAGGTGCTCAAAGGAAGGGATGCATAGCCGGGATCGAACGAGCATTGATCCCAATTGGCACAAAAGTCCTTGCAGGCCTGATACCACGGGTGATCACGAAATTGCTCGCGGGCGTTTCGATCACGGCCGTAGTGGTGCGCATAGTAATAGGTCTGAAACAGCCCATGCTGCTCGACGATCCAGGCAACTTCGCGCCGTACATAGGGCCGTATCACGGCCGCGGCCACTTCCGCATGATTGTAGGGCGACAGATCATCACCGACATCGTGAATGAGCGCCGCGACAATCAGTTCGTCATCCGCCCCGTCGCGAAGCGCGCGGGTCGCGGCCTGCAAGGAATGTTGCAGACGGCTCAGCGCATATCCCTGCAGGGATTGATCCAGCTTTTGCAGCGCGCCCAGCACGCGATCCGGCAATTCGCGCACATAGGCGCGTTCGCACCGCTCGAGCAATTCGTAATCCTCTTGGGTGCCGTCCTCCATGCGAACAAAGCTCACGACACCGGCGCCGGGCGCGGCTGTTGCGGTTGATTCGTCGTTCATCCCCGGGAAAATAACCTAACGCATATCGAAGCACCACCCCCTTCACCCGAAGTCAGGAATTATTTGCCGATTTCAGCGGCTGAGACGCCCTCTTGCGCCGGTCCCGGGGGCTCAGGGCGCGGTGTCTTGCGCAGTTCGACCGATCGCCCGTAGCAGCGCTTATAGGCCTGCCCGTACGTAAGATCTTCGTTGAACATGGCGTGCTGAATTCTGCGTTCCATGACGGTCACACGAATGCGTTCCCGGCGATCGGCAGCGGACATGGTCTCGCTGCTCAAGATGAGGCCGTGAACCGACAGAATTCGGACCAGGGCCATCTCTATGTCGGCGCGTTCCACGGTTTGACTGGTCATCATAGTAGGACCCTCCGCCACGCAGCATGCGCTTCGCAGATGGCCGCTCACCGTTCGGTAACAGACTTAAGGGCGGGATGTCATTTGGCGGTCTTTACCCGCGTCCAGGTCCTGGTACGGATTCGTTCGGTGGCCGCAGAGGCCTCATCGGCCCGGAACAGCCTCGCTTCGATCTCCGGCGTCGGGTACAGCGTCGGGTCGTTGAGAATCCCGGGATTGACAAGTGATCGCGAGGCGAGATTGTCGTTGCCGTAATAGATCTCGTTGGTGATCTCGGCGACGACCTCCGGGCGCAGAATAAAATTGATGAAACGGTAGGCGGCCTCCGGATGCGGCGCGCCCACGGGTATGAGCAAGGAGGTGAAATTCTGATTGGCCCCCTCCTTCGGCACCGTGAACGCGAGATTCACATTGACCCCGACCGCGCGAGCGCGTGCCCGGGACAGCGCATAGTCGCTGGACCAGGACATGGCGATGCAAATTTCCTGGTTCGCCAATCCATTTAAGTACTCCGCTGAATCGAAGGAACGAACATACGGGCGCACCTTCAACAGCAACTGTTCCGCCGCCTTGTAGTCCTCCAGCTTCTGGGTGTTCGGATCCAATCCCAAGTATTTCAGCGCCAGCAGCAGAGTATCGGCTGCCGAATCGAGAAAGGTGACGCCGCAATCGGCGAATTTTGCGACGACTCCGGGCTTGAAAATCATGTCCAGGCTGTCGAGCGGCGCATTCGGCATGCGTGCCTTGATCATTTCCACATTGTAGGCGAAGCCATTGATGCCATGCATGTAAGGGACGGAGTACACATTCCCCGGATCGTGCACGGCTTGGATACCGAGAATTCGCGGATCCAGGTTCTTCCAGTTGGGCAGCTTGGATCTGTCCAGCGGAATGTACACACCCGCCTTGATTTCGCGGCCGAAGTATTCCGTGGAGGCGAACACCACATCGTAGCCCGCGCTGCCGGCCAGCAGCCTGGCGTCCATGGTTTCCTCGGAGTCGTAGACGTCGTAGGTAACTTTGATTCCGCTCTGTTTCTCGAATTCGGCGACGGTGTTACGGCCGATGTAATCGGTCCAATTGTAAATGAAGAGCCGCTTCTCCTCGGCCGCCGGAGCCGCGGCCGCAGGTCCCTCTGCCGCAGTAGAGGCGACTAAGAACAGCAGCAGCGCGGCCGCGGATTTAAAGCGACTGAAACCCATTGAGTTAGTTTACCATCGGACTCAAAGCTGCGCGCGCGACGGCAACTGCGCCAGCGACGGCTCGCGGGTTTTCATTGGGGGAGGGAGCAGAATTGCGTGAAACCAGAACAGGGTCTCAGAAGGCATTCCCGTTGGTGGCCACATTCGCGGCAATTGCCGCAATCGCCGCAATCGCCGCGTTCGGCCCGTTCGCCGCAATCGCCGCGGCCGTTGTGCCTGAGCGCGCCGCAGCTGCACAGCAGAAACCCCGTGCACGCGATCTGGGAATTCCGTTCGACGGCACGCCCGGGCCGCTCAATGCCATCACCGACGTGGCCGGCGTCAGCGTCGGCCACACCACGTTGATTGTCGGATCCGGCAAGCTGCAAGTGGGCAAGGGACCGGTGCGCACCGGCGTGACGGCGGTGCTGCCGCGCGGCGCGGACTCGCTCTCCAATCCGGTATTCGCCGCATGGTTCACGCAAAACGGCAACGGTGAGATGACGGGTACGACCTGGATCGAAGAGTCGGGATTCTTGGAGGGTCCCGTGATGATCACCAACACGCACAGCGTGGGCGTGGTGCGCGACGCCGTGATCCAATGGCGCGTGGCGCATGCCGCCGCAGATGCAACCGGGTACTACTGGTCGCTCCCCGTGGTTGCCGAAACCTGGGATGGGTGGCTGAACGACATCAATGAATTCCACGTCAAGCTGGAGCATGCCCTGCACGCGCTCGATGCCGCACATGCAGGCGCCGTCGAAGAGGGCAGTGTCGGCGGTGGCACCGGCATGATTTGCAATGGCTACAAGGGCGGCATCGGGACTTCGTCGCGGCGCCTCGAGGCCAAAGACGGCGGCTACGTGGTCGGCGTGCTGGTGCAATGCAATTACGGCGCTCGCGAC
>JANXZQ010000432.1 GCA_025355445.1 Gammaproteobacteria bacterium | reverse complement strand
ATAGACGTCCAATATTGGTTCATCTGAGCTTGCATGCAAACCAAGCCGCGGCGAGCCTATGGACGGCGTCAAGCAGCATGGCCGGTTAAACGACAATCATCTTGGCCGGTTGGACGGGGATGATTGTCGTTGGTTACTGGCTCATGTTGTGGCTCCCTATGTTTGGCTGAGATGAGTGGTGTCTGAGTGGCGATGTTCGGCCACACGGTGGCGATGCACTGTCGTGGGGCAGCGAGGAAGCGCCATACGCTCGTGAACAGAGGCGGCGGGTCATGCGGTACCTGCTGTTTCGCGCGCTGGTTTAGCTTTCTGCTTCTGGTTGTCGCGCTGAATCTTGTGTTGGCGAGCGGCCTCTTTGCCGCGATAGCTCTCGACTTGGTGCAGCTCGAAGATGGTCGAGTGGTGAACCAGGCGGTCGATCGCAGCCACCGTCATGCCCGGATCGGGGAACACGCTGTCCCAGCCGGAGAACGGCTGGTTGGCGGTGATCAGAATGCTGCGCCGCTCGTAACGTTCTGCGATCAGCTCGAATAACACGCTGGTCTCGGCCTGATCCTTGCGGACATAGGAGAGGTCGTCCAGGATGAGCAGGTCGTAGCGGTCGAGCTTGGTCAGTGCTTGCGGCAGTTGCAGATTCTGGCGTGCAGCCTGCAGGCGCTGCACCAACTCGCTGGTGCGCATGTACAGGACCCGGTAGCCAGCGTCGATCAGGGCATGGCCGATACCGCATCCGACATGGCTCTTACCAACACCGGGCGGCCCGAAGATCAGGATGGTCGCCCCTTTCTCCAGCCAGGCGTCGCCGCTGGCCAGCGCCATGACGTGGGCCTTGGAGAGCATCGGTACCGCGGCGAAGTCGAAGCTGGCCAGGGTCTTGGTTGGATCGAGTTGCGACTCGGCGCGATGGCGCGCGATGCGCCGCTGCGCGCGTTCGGCCAATTCGTGTTCCAGCAGGCCGTCGAGGAAGCGCGTGGCCGGCCAGCCCTCCTTGTCGGAACGCTCAGCAAACTCTGGCGCCAGGCGCTTGATCGTCGGCA
The DNA here is from genome assembly GCA_025355445.1 of Gammaproteobacteria bacterium. Taxonomy (GTDB): domain Bacteria; phylum Pseudomonadota; class Gammaproteobacteria; order Steroidobacterales; family Steroidobacteraceae; genus Bog-1198. Next base: position 1,801 of record JANXZQ010000432.1, on the reverse strand, counting down.
GGTGCAGTTCGTTGAGCATCAACGCCGTACGCCCGGAGGAGGCAGCACTCATGCCACCACCTCTTGGCATTGGTCGACTTGCGCACTGGGCAGCAGCGCGTCATAGGTGCTCGCCGCCGGGATCTCGACGGTGATCTGTGGCAGTTCGGGTGTGCGCGGGGCGAATTGCTCGCGCAATCGCCGCAGGTCCGGCAACTCACCGCTCACCAGTAGCGCCTCGAGCCGCTCGGCCAAAGCGCCTTCGACGCCATCCCGGGCCGCCATTTCCAGGAGCGCGACGATGGTCTGACAGGCCTGGCGCTGCGGCAGTTGCTGGGCGAGCTGCTCCCAAGTCCGGCGGTACGCCTCGCGCGGGAACAGTGCGTCGCGAAACAGCAGACCCTTGAATGCCTGGGGCTTGCGCTTGAGCGCGTCGATGAAGTGTCGGTAGTCGAGCATCCGGCCGCGCGTCTTGCCGGGTGCACGGGTACCGCGCGCCAGAGTGAGCACGAGCGTCCCGGAGAGGTAACAATCCAGGCGGTCGCTGTATAGCCGTACCTTCAGGCGATGACCGATTAAGCGCGACGGGGCGCTGTACAGGATGTCGCGCACAGTGAAGGTGCCGCAGCGAGTGACCCGTGCTTCTTCTTCGACGAAGTCGGTGCTGCGGCGCGCCGGTAGCCCCTGCAATTGTTCGCGCTCGATGCGGAACGCTGCGGCGTGGCGCCGATTACGTCGCAGCACAGCGTCGCGCACGAAGTCCTCGTAACCAACGCGGTCGGCGAAATCGCGGTGTCCGCGCAGCAGCAGCGCTTGTTCGATGGCTACTTTCAGAAACCGGTGGGGCGATTCGACGCTGCCATTCTCGTGGCCGAGGCCACGGTTGTTGCGCGTACCGGCCATGCCATAGTGCTCGAGCAATGCCGCGTAGCGCACGGTAAAGTCCTCGGCTTCAGTCAGATTCTTGAAGGCTGCCGACAGGCTATCGGTGCGGTGTTCCTGCGGTGCGCCGCCGGCCTGCCACAGGGCATTCTGCAGCCCTTTGGACAACGCCTCGAAACTCTCACCGCCGGCGACCACTTCCACATGCTCCCACTGCGAGAAGGCCAGCACGAAGTGATACAGGATGTGCGTAAACGGCGCCCCGGCAATCGTGATCCGCAACTCGCCCATGGCGGTGAAGTCCGATAAGCCGCGCTGACCGGGCACATGCTGCTGCGGGAAGAACACTTCCTTCGGCGGCCCTTCCAGGGCACGCCATTGGCGGACGTGGCGCTGTAGCGTTCGCAGCGCGCCGTCGGGAAACTGATCGGGGTGATCGTCCTGCAGTTTGCGCAGCAGCGTGATCGCCATCAGCTTGGGCGCCCCGCGCAGCAACGGCACCACTTCGCTGTCCCAGACGGCGGCGAACGGATCGGGACGCGAGCGCCAATAGCGCCGTGGGTTCTGTGAGGGGAGCGCGGTTGCATTCTCGACGCGGCGTGCACTGCGCACACTGATGCCAGTCTTGGCCGCGGCTACTTCCTGGGTCTTACTCCGGCGATGGTTCATATAGAGGTATACCTGCTGATCGGTGATACGGGTTCCTGGCAATGGGCCGACCTTCTATTCATTCCTCGGCCCGCTATCCTGCACCCCACCAACCCGGCACCGCAGCCGGCTCGTTGTCGTCGGCGGCTACGCCGCCTCCGACTCCTCACCGGCCATCATGATTGTCGCTGGACCGGCCAAGATGATTGTCGCCGCCCACCCATCCGAGAAATCGCTTATGTGCTGGGTAAATGGTACGCGCATCACGGCGCCGGACGGCGAGCCGTTCTCG
>JANXZQ010000438.1 GCA_025355445.1 Gammaproteobacteria bacterium | reverse complement strand
CGCCTGGAGCAAGCGGCGCTGGAAAAGGAACTTAAGCAGGGCACCATCGATGTGACCTTGCCGGGGCGCGGCCAGGAACCCGGCAGCGTGCATCCCGTCACCCGCACGCGCTTGCGCATCGAGAACATCTTCAAGCAGGCGGGATTCCAAGTCGCGTCGGGTCCTGAAGTCGAAGACGACTTCCATAATTTCGAAGCGCTGAACATTCCGAAGAATCACCCCGCGCGCGCCATGCACGATACGTTCTATTTTCCGGACGGTCGTTTGCTGCGCACCCATACCTCGCCCGTGCAAATCCGCAGCATGCGCGCGCAGCATCCGCCGCTGGCGGTGATCGCGCCGGGGCGCGTGTACCGCTTGGATTCGGACATGACGCACACCCCCATGTTCCACCAGGTCGAGGGCATGGTGGTGGGCGAGAACGTGAGCTTCGCCAACTTGAAGGCCATGCTGCATACCTTCGTCGAGCGCTTCTTCGAGCGGCCATTGGGCATGCGCCTGCGGCCGTCGTATTTTCCGTTCACCGAGCCTTCTGCCGAATGCGACATCGAGTGCGTGTTCTGCGACGGCAAGGGCTGCCGCGTCTGCAAGCACACCGGCTGGCTGGAAATCCTGGGCTGCGGAATGATTCATCCGAATGTGCTGAAGGCAGCCGGCATCGACAGCGAAGCCTGGCAGGGATATGCCTTCGGCATGGGCATCGACCGGCTCGCCATGCTGCGCTATGGCGTGGATGACCTGCGGCTGTTCTTCGAAAACGATTTGCAATTCTTGAAGCAGTTTCCATGAAGGTCACCTACTCATGGCTGAAGGAGTACGTCGCGTTGGCGGCTCCCACAGAACTCGCCAAGCAACTCACGCTCGCCGGCCTCGAGGTGGAGTCGGTCACTCCTGCGGCGCCGCCGTTCAGCGGGGTGGTGGTGGGCGAGGTGCTGGAGTCTGGGCGCCATCCGGATGCCGAGAAGCTGTCGCTGTGCCAGGTGACCACGGATGGCACGAATCGGTTGCAGATCATCTGCGGCGCATCGAATGTGCGCGCGGGACTGCGCGTCGCGGTGGCCATGGTGGGCGCACGCCTGCCGGGCGATGTCACCATCAAACGCGCCAAGCTGCGCGGCTTGGAATCGAATGGCATGTTGTGCTCGGCGCGGGAATTGGGGCTCGGCGATGAGCACGAGGGCATCATGGAATTGGCGGGTTCGCTGCCGCTCAATCAGGATCTGCGCGCGGCGCTCGATCTCGATGATGTGACCCTGGAAGTCAACGCCACGCCGAATCGCGGCGACTGCATGAGCGTATTTGGCATTGCGCGCGACCACGCGGCCGCGCAGCAGCGGCACTATCTTACGGCGCAGGTGGAGCCGGTGGCGGCGCGCGGCACCGCGGTGTTCTCGGTGACTCTGGAGGCGCCTGAGGCTTGCCCGATCTTTGCATCGCGGGTGATTCGCGGCGTGAAGGCGGGCGTGCAATCGCCGGCGTGGCTGCGCGAACGGTTGCGCAGAGTGGGGATCAACAGCATTTCGCCCATCGTCGATGTGACGAATTACGTGATGATGGATTTGGGCCAACCCATGCACGCCTATGATCTTGGCCGCTTGAATGCGGCCATTCACGTGAGGCAGGCCAGAGCCGAAGAGCGCATCACCCTATTGGACGATAAAGAGTACGTGCTCGATCCCGAACATCTGGTCATTGCGGATGCCAGCGGCCCCATTGGGCTTGCGGGCATCATGGGTGGGCGCGGCACGGCGATCTCCGATGCCACCAGCGATGTGTTGCTGGAGGCGGCGCATTTTGCGCCCGGCGCCATCGCGGGATGCGCTCGGCGGCTGGGGTTGTTTACCGATGCGGCACAGAGATTCGAGCGCGGTGTGGATACGACTTTGCCGCCGCTCGCCATCGAGCGCGCGACCGCGTTGCTGTTGGCCATCGTTGGAGGCGAACCGGGTCCCGTGCAAGTGACCCGCGCTCCCGGCGGCGCTGCCAAAGATGATGGCTGGGTGAGCCTACGCAGCGCCCGGCTGGAGAAGCTGCTGGGCGTCAGCGTGCCCGACGATGAAGTGCACGCCGTCCTGTCGGCGGTGAGCGATCGGGTCGAAACAACGTCCACCGGCTGGGGTGTGCATCAGCCGCCGCATCGTTTCGACATCCGCATCGAAGAGGATTTGATCGAGGAGGTGGCGCGTCTGCGCGGCTTTGACAGCATTGCCGAGAGTCATGCGGTGGCGCCGCAGGTGGCCGGCGAGTCCACGGAGACGCGCGTGTCGAACGATCGCTTGCTGTGGGCCATGGCCGATCGCGGCTATCGCGAAGTCATTACTTACAGCTTCGTCGATCCGGCGATTCAGCAGCAGCTCTTTCCCGATACGCACAGTTTGCGATTGTCGAATCCTATTTCGGCGGACTTGAGCGACATGCGTGTCTCGCTGTGGATAGGTCTGGCACAAGCCTGCCGCGAGAATCTGCGTCGCCAGCAGACGCGGGTTCGCCTGTTCGAGATCGGCAAGAAATTTCACATCGCCGCAGCGGAGCAGGGCGGCGGCCTCAAGGAAATCGAAACGCTGGCCGGCATTGCCACCGGCGCGCGCTGGTCCGAGCAGTGGGGCACCCCGCGCGAGCCCATCGATTTCTATGACGTGAAAGCAGACGTGATGGACGCGCTGGCGCTGACCGACGATGCCGCCGCCGTGCACTTTGAGGCTGAGACCTTGAGTTGTTTGCGCCCGGGGCGCAGCGCGCGAATCTATCGTGGCCCAACAGCGATAGGCTGGCTGGGCGAAATACATCCGCAGGTGGCAAAGGCGATTAATTTGTCGCACACTGCGTTTTTATTTGAGCTAGAAATAGACTTAGCTTTCAACTCTAAGCCATCGAAATATAACAAGATTTCTAAATTTCCAAGTGTGCGCCGTGATTTGGCCATCGTCGTCGATGAAAGCGTCCCTCTCGCAGTTTTGCAGGAAAATGTTACTGTTAGCGCATCAGGACTATTAAGCGAGCTGCGGGTGTTCGATGTCTATCGAGGCCCCGGCATAGAAACTGGACGAAAAAGTGTCGCTTTAGGCTTGATTTTA
>JANXZQ010000429.1 GCA_025355445.1 Gammaproteobacteria bacterium | reverse complement strand
TTCGGCACCACCGGATTCGACATGGGGCCCGTGGCTTTCTCCGCCTACTGGCTCAAGGCCTTGCGCGCGGGTCAGGCGAGCAGGCTCGAAGAGCATTCGCTGGAAGCGGCGGCCGCCTACGCCGGGAAATTCATGCGGCCGGTGCAAGCGGCCAATTCCCCCTTGGAGAAAATCACTTACGCCTTGCATTTCGACGCGACGCTGTTTGCACGCTATCTGCGCGGCATTGCCGAGGCCGCCGGCGTGCAGCATACCGAGGGCAAAGTGAAATCGGTAGCGCTGCACTCCGACAGCGGATTCATTCGAGCCCTGACCTTGGAGAGTGGGGCTGAGGTTGAGGCTGATCTGTTTATAGATTGCTCCGGCTTTCGCGGACTGCTGATCGAGGGGGCATTGCAGACGGGTTACGACCACTGGAATCAATGGCTGCCCTGCGACCGCGCCGCCGCGGTGCCCTGTGAACGAACCCAGGCGCTCTCCTCTTACACTCGCGCCACGGCCAAGGCCGCGGGATGGCAGTGGCGCATTCCGCTGCAGCATCGGGTTGGCAATGGCTACGTATACTGCAGTAATTTCATCAGCGACACGCAGGCGCAAGACGAACTCTTGTCGAGCATCGAGGGCAAGGCGTTGGCCGACCCACTCAAGCTGCAATTTGCGACAGGGCGCCGCAAGCTCTTCTGGAACAAGAATTGCGTTGCCATCGGTTTGTCGTCCGGTTTCTTGGAACCCTTGGAATCCACCAGCATCCACTTCATTCAACGCGGCATTGCGCTGCTCCTGTCCTACTTCCCGGATCGTAATTTCAACACGGCGGACATGGATCGCTACAACAAGACAGTCGCGGCCGAGTACGAGCGCGTACGGGATTTCTTGGTCCTGCATTACAGCATGACGGAACGGGATGACAGCGAAATCTGGCGCTACTGCCGCCATGTCGACAAGCCGGACAGCCTCAAGGAAAGAATCGAACTGTTCCGCAGCCACGGCCGCCTGCTGCGCGAAGACAATGAGCTGTTTCCGCTGCAGAGCTGGTTGTACGTGTTCGTCGGCCAAAACATCATGCCGCAAAGCGACGACCCTCTGGCGGGCATTCTCGACCCGCGGCAGGTCACCGACAACCTGGCGAATATCCGCAACGTCATCCAGCAATGCGCGCAAGTGATGCCCGCGCACGCTGATTTTATCAAGCAACACTGCGCAGCCCCGGCCGTGACGAGCGTGAGATAGCCGTGACGAGTGTGAGATAATTGAGCATGAGCCAACGACTTCAATCCGTGGTCATCGTCGGCGGCGGCACCGCCGGATGGCTTGCCGCAGGCATCATCGCGGCGCGTCACCAGGGCCGCATGAAATCCGGATTCTCCGTCACCTTGGTGGAATCGCCGACCGTGCCCATCATCGGCGTGGGCGAAGGTACGTGGCCGACGCTGCGTTCGAGCCTGCAGAAGATGGGCGTGTCGGAAACGGAATTCTTTCGCCATTGCAACGCCGCGTTCAAGCAGGGCGCGAGTTTCGCCAAGTGGACCACCGGCGCCGACGATGACGCCTATTACCATCCATTGATGATGCCGCAGGGATTCACCCAGGTGAATCTCGCGCCTCATTGGTTGTGCAAGGGCGACGGCCACAGCTTCTGCGATGCGGTGACTCCGCAGGGGCAATTGTGTGAGGCTGGGCTTGCTCCGAAAATGATCACCACACCGGAATACGACGCCGTGGCGAACTACGCCTACCATTTGGACGCGGGGAAATTTGCCGGTTTCCTGCAGCGCCATTGCACCGGGAAACTCGGGGTGCGCCATGTGCTGGCCGATGTCACCACCGTCAACCAGAATGAACAGGGCGACATCAGGTCGGTCGGCACGCAGCAGGCTGGAGAGATTGCGGGCGATCTGTTCGTTGACTGCACCGGCTTTACGGCGCTGCTGCTGGGCAAGACCTTGGGGGTGGGTTTCAAGGAGTGCAGCGATGTCCTTTTCTGCGATGCCGCCTTGGCGCTGCAGGTGCCGTACCCCACACCCGATGCGCCCATGGCGTCGCATACCATTTCCACCGCGCAAGCGGCCGGCTGGATCTGGGACATTGGCCTGCCGACGCGGCGCGGGACCGGGTATGTGTACTCGACGCGGCACGCCGGCGACGATGAAGCCTACGAGACATTGATGCGCTACCTAGGCCCGGAGCACCGGCATCTGACGCCGCGAAAGATCAATATCCGCTCCGGCCATCGCACGACCTTCTGGAAGAATAATTGCGTGGCCGTGGGCCTGGCGGCGGGTTTTCTCGAACCGCTGGAATCTTCCGCCATTGTCTTGATCGAATTGTCGGCCAAGCTCATTGCAGAACAGCTGCCGGCCAATCGCGAGGTGATGGACATCGTTGCCGCGCGCTTCAATGAGGTGAGTCACTACCGCTGGGGCCGCATCATCGATTTTCTCAAGCTGCACTACGTGCTCACGCAGCGCCGGGACAGTGCTTTCTGGTGCGACAATGTCGATCCGGCCGGCGTGCCCGAACGCCTGCAGAATTTGCTCAAGCTTTGGAAATACCAATCGCCTTGGTTCTTCGACGAGTTCGACCGGCTGGAAGAAGTGTTTCCCGCCGCCAGCTACCAATATGTGCTGTATGGCATGGGATTTCGTACCGAGGCCCTGCCGCAGGACAATACAGGAACCGCGGCGGCTGCCGCCAGGTACATGAATGATGCCGCGCTCCTCAGCAAGCAAATGCGCTCGCAGCTGCCGAGGAATCGCGAGCTCTTGAACAAGATCTTCGAATACGGTTTGCAGCCGATCTAGCCAAGGTATGCCGTGACCCATATCGTCGTTCTGAACAGCGAGGCGCATCGAAAGCTGCGCATCCAGGCACAACCCTCGATGGATCTCGGGGACAATCAGCGCTTCGTGGCCGTGGTGATCAGTGAATTTCCTGCGCTGGCTGCGCACTATCCCATTCTGTTCTCGAAGGATGCCGATACCGGCCAGTTCTACTGCGGGGTCATGCTGGGCTTCGATGCGGGCGAGAACTTGTTCATCGAGAGGCATTGCAATGAGAGTCTGTATCGGCCTTTGAATTTGCAGCGCGGTCCCTTCTACACGGCCGGTGAAGACCTGGCCATTGACCTCGACAATCCGCGGGTGACGGCGGCCGGCGAGCAGGCCTTGTTCGGTGAGGCGGGGGAGCCCAGTGCGTATCTGCACACCGTGATGGGCTTGATGCGCGAGCTCAAGCCCGGGCTCGAACGCACGAAAATATTCATCAACACCTTGATGGAGCTGAAGCTCATCGAGCCGCTGACCATCAAGTCCGCCTTCGACGACGGCTCGCATCGCGAGGTGACCGGACTCTACACCGTGAGCCGCGAGGCTTTGACCGGCTTGCAGGATACCGCCGTGCTCGATCTTTTTCGCCGCGGCTATTTACAGCTGACCTATTTGCAGCGCGCATCGCTCAACCATGTCGCTACCCTGACGCAAAATAAGAACCGGCGGTTTTTGCCGCAAGAGCGGCGCCGAGAATGAGCCTGGCGCTGGCGGAGATTGACGGCAAGGATATTACCGGCGCGTCGCAATTCCTGCGCGAGGTGGCGGAGCCCTGCCGGCCGCTGGTGCTGCGTGGTCTGGTGGGCAGTTGGCCGGCAGTGCACTGCGCGACGCGCTCGCCACGGGATCTTCAGTCGTATCTTGCGGGATTCGACAACGGCCGCGAGACCGAAATCTTCGTCGGCGGTGCCGCCATTGACGGCAAGTACTACTACAGCGAGGACATGAAGGGCTTTAATTTCACGCGCCGGCGCATGGGTTTCGGCGAGGCCGTGGCGGCGGTTGCCGCGCCGCGGCCCGACGCCGAAGCGCCCACCTTGTATTTGGGCTCGGTGCCGGTCAATGATCATCTGCCGGGCTTCGCCGCGCAGAATGTGCTGCAGGTGTTGCCGCCGCATATTGCGCCGCGCATCTGGCTGGGTCACGCGGCCAAGGTATCCGCGCATTTCGACGCCTATGACAATATCGCCTGTGTCGTCGCGGGCCGCCGGC
>JANXZQ010000422.1 GCA_025355445.1 Gammaproteobacteria bacterium | reverse complement strand
GCTCGGCGCCGCCCATCTGGTCTCTCCCACCGCTGTGCTGGCGCTGGTGCTCGGCGCGAATGTCGGCAGCGCCCTCAATCCCCTGATAGAGACCGGGCAACCCGGGAATCTGGCGAGCCGGCGCTTGCCCATCGGCAATCTTGCGACGCGGCTGGTGGGCTGTGCATTGGTGCTGCCGTTTCTGCATCCCATCGCGGACCTGCTGCAGCGCTTCGAGCCGAACCCGGCGCGCCTGGCGGCGGACTTTCACACGGCCTTCAATATATTGCTGGCGCTGATGTTTATCGGCCCGCTGGACATCATCGCCGTGCGGCTCACGCGCTGGCTGCCCGATCAGCCGAAGCCCGCGGAGCCAGGCACTCCGGTGTATCTCGATCCTTCCGCCGCCAGCGCTCCCGCGGTGGCGCTGGTATGCGCGGCGCGCGAGGTCCTTAGGATGGGGGACTTGATCGAGACCATGCTGCGCCAGGCAATGACGGCGCTGCTGACGAACGATCGCAAGCTCGTCGCCGAGATCAGCCGCATGGACGACGCCATCGACAGCCTCAATGACGCCGTCAAGCTATACGTCACACGGATGACCCGCGACAGTCTCGATGACCGCGACGGCTATCGTGCCATGGAGATTATTTCGTTCTCCATCAATCTCGAGCATGTCGGCGACATCATCGACAAGAATCTGATGGACCTCGCGTCCAAGAAAATCAGGCGCGGCATCACGTTTTCCAAGGAAGGCGAGGCGGATCTGGTCGAGTTCCACGGCCAAGTGGTGGACAGTCTCAAGCTGTCGGTGGGCATCTTCATGACGGGCGACATGGAGGTGGCGCGGCGCCTGATCGCAGCCAAGGCGCATTTGCGAGAGAGGGAATTCGCCGCGGCTGAGCGCTACCTTACGCGCTTGCGCGAGGGTACGCCGGAGTCGATCGAGTCGTTCTCGTTGGACTTGGATATATTGCGCGATCTCAAGCGCGTGCATTCGCATCTGTGTTCGGCGGCCTACCCCGTGCTGGAGCGCGCCGGCGCGTTGCAGCGCAGCCGCCTCAAGGACACGGCCTTCGGCCGGCGCAAAGCCGCGATCGGCCGGCTCCCGGACAAGCCAATTCTGCCGTGAAGGAGGATTCCATGACGGACCCGATACTGCTGACACCTGGCCCCCTGACGACGTCGGCGGAAACCAAGTCCGCGATGCTGTTCGACTGGGGCTCCTGGGATGGCGCGTTCAACGAGCTGACCGCGTCGGTCTGCCGCGACCTGGTGGGCATCGTCAATGCGCAGGACGAACACGTGTGCGTGCCGCTGCAGGGCAGCGGGACTTTTGCCGTCGAGGCGGCGCTCGGCACGCTGGTACCCAAGAACGCCAAGGTTCTCGTGGCCGACAACGGCAGCTACTGCAAGCGCATCGTGCGCATTTTGGGCTACCTGGGGCGCGAGGCGGTAGTGCTGCCGCATGGCGAGCAGTCGCCTGCCGACCCTGCGCGAATCGACGCCGCGTTGGCCGCGGATCCGGCGATTACTCACGTCGCGCAGGTGCACTGCGAGACCGGCACGGGGATATTGAATCCGCTGCCGCAAATCGCGGCCGTGGTTGCCAATCACCGGCGCTGTCTGATCGTCGATGCCATGAGTTCCTACGCCGCCATCCCCATCGACGCCCGCAGCCTGCGCTTCGACGCGCTCATCGCGGCGTCCGGCAAATGTCTCGAAGGCGTGCCCGGCATGGGCTTCGTCATCGCCAGGCAGGCGGCGCTGGAACGCTCGTCCGGTAACAGCTGCTCGCTCGCCATGGATCTGCTCGATCAATGGCAGTACATGCGCAAGACAGGCCAATGGCGATTTACGCCCCCGACGCACGTGCTCGCCGCGCTGCGTGCCGCCATCGATCAATACCTGGCGCAGGGTGGATTGGCGGCGCGGCTGGCACGCTACACCGAGAACTGTGCGGCACTCGTCTCCGGGATGCGGGCCCTGGGGTTCAAGACATTCTTACCGGATGCGCTGCAGGCGCCCATCATCGTCACATTCCACGCACCGCCCGATCCGAAGTACGATTTCACTGAGTTCTATCGCCGGGTGCGGGAGCGCGGTTTCATCCTCTATCCAGGCAAGTTGACCGCGGTCGATACATTCCGAGTCGGCTGCATCGGTGCCATCGGCGCCGCCACCCTGAGGCAGGCCGTTGACGCCGTCGCCGACACCTTGCGGGACATGGGGGTCAGCCGGGTCGCGCAGGAGTGAACCGAGCGGGCGAGAATTCAGGATGCGGGCCGGGCGTGCAGCGTGAAATGCTGCGTGACCGGGGTTATGTGGTCGTGCCGCAGTTCCTGCCCCCGCATGCGGTGACGCAACTCAACCAAGCCGCACGGCTGCAGCTTGCCGCGCGCGCCGACCCGATCGAGTTGGAAGCCGATCTGCAATACCCCGGCGCGCCGTCCTCACGCACGGCTGCCGGCGGCGAGACCGTGCGCCGGCTGCTCGATGCCTATGGCCGCGATCCGGTATTTGCCGAGTGGGGTAGAACGCCCGAGTTGCGCGCCTGGATGGAGGGCTACTTTGCTGAGAATGTCCTGATGTCGCGCGTGCATCACAATTGCCTCATGACCAAGCATCCGCACTACGGAAGTCTGACAAATTGGCACCGTGATATTCGCTACTGGTCGTTCGCGCGTGAGGAACTGGTATCGGTTTGGCTGGCGCTCGGCGCGGAGCATGCGGAGAATGGCGCTCTATGGTTCGTGCCGGGATCGCATCGCTTGGAGTTCGAGGCAGATGGCTTCGATGCGGCGAAGTTCTTCCGTGCCGATCGGGCCGACAATGCCGATGTGTTGAGGACTGCAGAATCGCCGCGGCTGGCGCCGGGCGACGCGGTCTTTTTTCATTGCAACACCTTGCACTCGGCCGGCAAGAATCTGACCGATCGGGTCAAGTTTTCGCTGGTCTATACCTACCACGGCTGCAGCAACCCGCCAAAGCCGGGGACTCGCTCGGCATCGAAGGCTGAGGTCGCGCTTTGATTGCGGCGTCGAATCTTTCGCTTGTTGCAGATTCCGTGTAATCCTAGCGGCCGGTTTACCCTTAAAAGGATGTGAATGGTGGCAAAGGTACCCCCGGGCGTCGGTCCGCAGTTCCCCCAGGTCGTAGTGCTCGTCGGCGCCACGGGCGATCTCGCCCGGCGCAAGTTACTGCCTGGCCTGTTTCACCTGGCGAGCGCGGGATTCATCCCCGGCTGCAGCATCATCGGTGTTTCCCTCGATGATCTCGGCGTCGAGGGATTTCGAAAAATTGCGCGGGACGCGCTCACGGAGTTCTCCACCCGCAAAGTGTCCGACGCCGATTGGGCAGAATTTGCCGACAACTTGCAGTATGTGCCGATGGCCGCCGGCGCCGCCGCCCTGAAGGCGGCGGTCATCGAAGCCGAGCGCGCCTTCAAGGGTGAGAGTCTTCGGCTGCACTACTTGAGCGTGCCGCCGAATGCCGCACTGGCCGCGGTGCGCCTGCTCGGCGAGGCAGGCCTGGTCGAACGCTCGCGCATCATTATGGAGAAGCCCTTCGGCACCGACCTTGCGAGTGCGGTGGCGCTGAATGCCAGGCTGCACGAGGTATTCGATGAGGACCGGATCTTCCGCATTGATCACTTCCTGGGCAAGGAGGCGGCGCAGAACATTCTGGCGTTCCGTTTCGCCAACGGGCTGTTCGAGCCGATTTGGAACCGCAACTTCATCGATCATGTGCAAATCGATGTGCCCGAGACCTTGGGTCTCGGCAAGCGCTCTGCTTTCTACGAGCAGACCGGCGCGTATCGGGACATGGTGGTGACCCATCTATTCCAGATTCTCGGCTTCATGGCGATGGAGGCGCCGACGTCGTTGGAACCCGACCCCATCAGCGAAGAGAAGAACAAGGTCTTTCGCAGCATGCTGCCCGTCAAGCCGGCGGACGTGATTCGCGGCCAGTACACCGGCTACCGCTCGGAGGAAGGAGTTTTTCGCGATTCGGATACGGAGACCTTCATTGCCTTGAGCTGTTTCATCGACAATTGGCGTTGGGCCGGTGTGCCGTTTTACCTGCGAACGGGCAAGCGGCTCGCCCAGGGGCAACGCATCATATCGATCGCGTTCAAAGAGCCTCCGAAGAGCATGTTCCCGGCCGGATCCGGCGTCAGCGCGCAGGGGCCCGATCACTTGACCTTCGATCTGGCGGATGCCGCGAAAATGTCGCTGTCCTTCTACGGCAAACGGCCCGGGCCGGGCATGCGTCTGGATAAACTCAGCATGCAATTCGCCATGCATGACAGCGGTCATATCGGCGATGTGCTCGAGGCCTATGAGCGCCTGATCCTGGACGCCATGCGCGGCGATCACACGCTGTTTACCACCGCCGAGGGCATAGAGCGTCTTTGGGAAGTGTCGACCACCCTCATGGAGGCGCCCCCGCCGGTGCGCTTCTACGACCCGGGCTCATGGGGGCCTAACGCCATTCACCAGCTCATCGCGCCGCATGCCTGGCGTCTGCCCTTCGAAAGAGTCTGGCGCGACCCGAATACCGTCGGCAGCTAAGCGCTGCACTTCGTGGGCTTAATCATCAAGTCCGAGGCCTTTCAATATCCTCGGCACATGTTTCTCCACGCGCGCGGCACGAGTCGCCGATTGCTTTGCGCCGGCGAAATGCAGCAAATACCCTTTCTGCCTTCCTGGGGTGAGCGCATGAAAGGCTTCGGCCAGTTTAGGGTCATCATCCAAGGGCTTTAGAAACTCCTGCGGCACATCGAATTGTGCCGCGCTCTTCATCTGCACCTTGACGCCGGATTTCTCAACCGCAATGGCCTCCCTTATATAGGCCTTAACCGCCGCTTTCTGCTTGTTGATATCCGCAAGAGAAGCAAACCGGATTTGCCTTGCAGCCTGCACATTCTTGGTTTGCTGAATGAGGATGCCCTTGGGGTCCTTCAGCAAAGCGCCTTTCATAAAGAGCAAAGCGCAGTAGTCCTTGAAGCCATGAATCAAAACCACGTTTCTACCATCCAGATCGTAACAAGCTTGACCCCATTTCAAATCTTCATGGAGTTCCGACGCGAGGCAGTGTTGGCGGAGCGCAGCAAATTCAGCGCTCCAGCGTTTCTCCTTGCCGTGAACTTTACTGACGAGAGGATTCATTGTCCGACAACAATGCCTTTGGCTCTGGACATTCTCAGACCCCTCTGCCGAATTGCTTGGCGCGCCGACCAATATCTGCGGAACGGCGCCATCCAAGCGTCTACTTCCTGCAGCGGCTCGGGCCGGATGCGATAGACGCGGCGTTGCGCGTCGATGGTCGCCTCTACGAAGCCCGAATCTCGCAGCACGCGCAAATGCTTGGATACCGAGGGTTGCGAGAGATTGAGCGCCGATTCGAGCTCGCCGACGGAGCGCTCGCTACTGGCAAGGAGAGTCAGGATGGCGCGGCGACTCGGCTCGGCGAGCACAGTGAATGCGGATTCCATGGAGCGTATATACCGTACTCAGTATATACTTGTCAACGCACATGCGATTGTAGGCTCGACAACACGTAGGCTGCAAACTTCCTGAACCCGTGATCGATTGATGCGCCGGTCCGTGTCATATTCACGGCATGCAAGTATCCGAGTGGCAATCCATCGTTTCCGGCAACGCCGAATTGACGCTGTCATCAGCGCCTGCGGGGAATGGTCAGGCACTGCGCATGGACTTCGACTTCAAAGGCGGGGGCGGCTTTGTCGTTGCGCGGTGCGCATTGAGCTGCCCCATGCCGGAGGACTATGCGGTGAAGTTTCGCCTGCGAGGGTCTGGCTCGGTGAACAACCTCGAGCTGAAGCTGGTCGACGCCTCGGGCCAAAACGTCTGGCGCCACGTCCAGAACGCGCTGCATCCGCCGGCCCGCTGGAAGCAAATGTCCATCGACAGCAGCGCCATCGAATTTGCATGGGGCCCGTCGAGCGGCGGCCATATCAAGGCTCTAGGCTCAATGGAACTGGCCATTGTCGCCGGCGAGGGCGGCAGCGGCACCCTGTGGATTGCCGGCCTGCAGATCGAGGACCGCAGCCCGAACGAGCCCCCGAGCGCCTCTGCGTCCAGCGCAATGCCGGGTTTCGACGCGTCCGCGGCGCTCAAGGATTCGGGCTGGCGACCGCTGCTCGATGACCTTCGGCCGTGGATTACCATCGATGCGATCAAGCCGCGGGCCATCGGCGGCTTGATCATCGAATGGCTGGCGGCGGCGCCGGCCAGCGGTTTTCGAGTGCGAGCGTCCAACACCGGCCGCCGTTGGAAGACGTTGTACTGCGCCGCGCGGGCGGGCGGCAAACGCAGCTATGTGTACTTGCCCGCGCTCAAGACACGATTTCTACGTCTCGAACTCCATGAGCCATCGGCGGGCGCTGTGCTGCGGTTGCAATCGTTCGAGTTTTCACGATCCATCCACGCTTTCTGGAACAACGTGGCCAAAGGCGAGCCGCGCGGCTGGCATCCTCGCTGGCTGCACAACGAGCAGACTCTGTGGACCCCGTTCGGCACCACCCATGGCATTCACTGCGGATTGATGAACGAAGACGGAATGATCGAGATGGACCAGGGGTCGTTCTCGATCGAACCCATGCTGTGGGTCAAAGGCCGGCTCGTCACCTGGACAGATGTGACGCCGCGGCAGGAACTGCTGGGCGGTTGGATGCCCGTGCCGTGCGTGACCTGGGAAACCGCGGAATGGCGTCTGCTCATACGCGCGCAGGCTACTCGCGGCGGCAATTCGCGGGTGAGTTATCGGTTGGACAATCTCACCCATGGGCCATTGAGCGCGCGCCTGTTCCTGTTGTTGCGCCCGTTTCAAGTGACTCCGCCGTGGCAGAGCTATCGTGATCTGGGGGGAGTGAGTCCGATTCGCGATCTGGCGTGGCGCGACGGCGTGGTGCACGTCAACGATGCTGCTCAGATCGTTCCGGAACGCGGCGGGGCCGCGAATGCGCTCTTGGGCTTCGGCGCGCTGAATTTCGACGACGGCTTCATGGTCGCCGCACTGGCATCCGGCTCATTGCCGGCCAAGACGCAGACGCAGGATCCCTTCGGCTTTGCGACCGGCGCTCTCGGTTTTGAGTTATCGCCGTCGGCGCATCAGTCAGTGGAGACCGTCGTGAACTGCGTGAGCGCCGCGGCGGCACGCTCGAGCCGCGAGCAGGCCGCCGAACATGAGCCGGCATTTGAATGGGGGGCCACACTCGCCGTGGATCAATGGACCGGCAATGGCTGGGCGACGGACGCCGTTCTCGCGGCGCTCACGGCGACGGCGCATATTCTGGTGACGCGTTCGGGACCGGCTCTGCAACCCGGGCCGCGCCGATATACACGCTCCTGGATTCGCGACAGCGCCATGATGAGTGCAGCCTTGCTGCGCATGGGACATAGCCTGGAAGTTCGGGATTTCATCCGCTGGTACGCGCCGTTTCAGCGCGCGGACGGCTTCGTCCCCTGCTGCGTGGACCGCGACGGAGCCGATTGGCTGGTCGAACACGATAGTCATGGAGAACTGCTGGCGCTGATCGCGGACTATTATCGATTCACGTCGGATGACGCACTTCTGACGGAATTGTGGAGTCACATTGATAGGGCGGCCGCGTGCATCGAGGGATTGCTCGGTGCGGACGGCCTGTTGCCTATCTCGGTAAGTCACGAGGGCTACCTTGCGCAACCCGTGCATTCCTATTGGGACGACTTCTGGGCGCTGCGTGGTTTGGGGGACGCAGCCTATCTGGCCCGTGCCGCCGGCCATGAGAAATCGGCGCAGCTCTGGGGGGGCTTGAGTGAGCGCCTGGCGGCTGCGCTGTATGCATCCATCGAGGCCACCCGAGCACAGCGTAAGCTGGACTTCATTCCGGGCAGCATCGAGTGGGCGGACTTCGATCCGACGGCGACGGCGAACGCGATTTACCTGCTCGACGTTCCGGACGGCCTCAACCGCCGAGCCCTCGAGCAAACCTTCGATAAGTATCTCGCCGACTGGCGCGGCAAGCGCAGCGGCGCCGTGGCCTGCGCGAATTACACGCCCTATGAAATCCGCATCATCGGCGCACTGGTACGCCTGGGAAGGCGCGATGCGGCGCTGGAACTGCTGCGCTTCTTTCTGTCGGATCGTCGCCCGCAACCTTGGAATCAGTGGCCGGAGATCGCCTGGCAGGACCATAAGGCGCCCGCTCATGTGGGTGATTTGCCTCACACGTGGATTTCCGCGGAGTATCTGCTGGCGGTGCGCTGCCTGTTTGCTTACGAGCGGGAAGCCGATCGATGTCTGATATTGGCGGCGGGATTGGCGCCCGAATGGATCGAGGGCGAAGGCGTTCGAGTGAACGCCATGCCCACGCTGTACGGCGCGTTGAGCTACTCGCTGCGCCGGCTGGACGATGGAGCGCTGCGATTCGAAGTCAGCGGTGCGGCCGCGGCCAAGATCATCCTGCGGCCGCCGCTCACGGCGGCCTTGCGCAGCGTGCGGGTCGATGGAGTGGAGTGCACGACGTTCGATGAGAACTCGGTCACTCTGTTGAGGCTTCCCGCGGAAGTGATCTGCATCACGGCTTGAGTGTGACTCGGCGCAGCCGGGCGCGCACGGCTAAGATGGTATGCTGGGCGCGATGACAGAGCGCTCATCGGAAAATTCCGGCATTTTTCCCGAGGGCGAAATTGCCCAGCTGGGCTTTGGACGACAGATCGGCTTGGTCGTCCGGACGATCTTCAGTTCACCCGCGGCCAAGACGCTCACGGTGCTATTGGCCGCCATCGTGCTGGTGGTGGCTGCCACGGCCTACGGACAAATCCGGCTCAACGGCTGGAACAAACCCTTCTACGACGCGCTGTCGCGCCGCGATCTACGCGACTTTCTGTTCCAGCTCGGCGTGTTTTTTCTCATTGCGGGTTGTCTGCTCATGGTCAACGTTGCGCAGCGCTGGCTGGTCGAGACTTTGGAACTGCGGCTGCGCGAGGGACTGGTACTGGGACTGCTGCAGGACTGGATGCTGCCCCGCCGGGCGTTTTGGCTTGCCAACGCGGGGTCGATGGGCGTCAACCCGGATCAGCGCATACATGAGGATGCGCGCAAGCTCTGCGAGCTCTCGGCCGATCTGCTGGTCGGCCTGCTGCAGGCGTCGATATTGTTTCTGACGTTCTCGGGCGTCCTGTGGGTTCTGTCGAACGATTTTG
>JANXZQ010000321.1 GCA_025355445.1 Gammaproteobacteria bacterium | reverse complement strand
TCAGGGCGATCATAGTCGGCCTGGCAGCTGCATTTCTGGTGGTTTGGTGGAAGCCGGCGCTGTTGGGAAAAGCCGCTGCGCCGGCGGTGCGATCACCTGTGGCGCAAACGCCGGGGGCGCCAACGCCGGGGGCGCCAACGCCCGGGGCGCGCTCGCCCACCGTCTACTCACGTGCGCCCGTCGTCATGCAAAGCTTCGCGGACGCGGTGGCGCGAGCCGCGCCCGCCGTCGTGAACATTTATACGGCACGCGTCGTTACCGAGCGCACGCAGGCGCCCGCGCTCAATCAATTGTTCGGTGATTTCTGGCCGAGCTACCGGCAGCGTGTCGAGCGTAGCTTGGGCTCAGGCGTGATCGTCAATGATGAAGGGACCATCGTCACCAACCAGCATGTCATCGCAGGCGCGGACTCCATCCGGGTGCAGTTGGCGGACGGCCGCATCGCCGAGGCCGCGATCGTCGGCCAGGATCCGGATACCGATATCGCGATTCTGCATCTCGGCATCGGCAAGCTGCCCATCATGCCCCTCGGCCGTTCCGATACGCTGCGCGTCGGCGATATCGTGCTTGCCATCGGCAATCCCTATGGCCTGAGCCAGACCGTCACGCAGGGCATCGTCAGCGCCACCGGCCGCGGTCAGCTCGGGCTTGCCACCTTCGAGAATTTCATTCAGACCGACGCCGCCATCAATCTGGGCAATTCCGGCGGTGCCCTGATCGATGCGCACGGCGACTTGGTGGGCATCAACACCGCGGTTCTCAACCGCGCCAGCGGCGGGCCGGAAGGGATCGGCTTTGCCATACCCGTCAATCTGGTGCGCGGCGTGATGGAACAAATCCTCAAGCGCGGCCACGTGGTGCGCGGCTGGCTGGGTTTCGTGCCGCAGGACTTGTCCGACGAACAGGCCGCGCAACTCGGCATTGCCGCGGGCGGCGGTGTCACCGTGGTGAATATTCTCGTCAAGAGCGCGGCATACGAGGCAGGCGTGCGGCCCGGCGACTTGATCACGGCATTGAGCGGCGAGCCGGTGCAGAGCGCACAGGATCTGGTCAGCCGGGTGGCGGCACTGCCGCCAGGCGCGCAGGTGGAACTCGCCGGCAGGCACAATCGCCAGGTCTTCAAGGTGACCCTCAAGGTGGTGGAACGGCCCACCCATCAGGCAGCGCAGTCTCAGTAGCGGCGCTGCGGACTTACGCCGGCGTGCGCCTGATCTTGGCGCCCAACTGCTGCAGCTTTTCCTCTATCGCCTCATAGCCGCGATCGATGTGGTAAATGCGCTCGATCTCGGTACGGCCGTCCGCCACCAGCGCCGCCAGCACCAGGCTCGCCGAGGCGCGCAGGTCCGTGGCCATCACCGGGGCGGCGGTCAGCTTGTCCACCCCCTTGATGATGGCGGTATTGCCCTCGAGGCGGATTTCCGCGCCCATGCGGCGCATTTCCAGCATGTGCATGAAGCGATTTTCGAAAATAGTTTCGATGATGGTGCCGACGCCCTTCGCCACGGTATTGAGCGCGGCAAACTGCGCCTGCATATCCGTCGGGAAAGCCGGATACGGCGCCGTGCGGATGTCCACCGAATCCGGCCGGCGGCCGCGCATGTCCACTTCGATCCAGCTGTCGCCCACATCGATTTTGGCGCCGGCCTCCTTCAGCTTGTCGACAACGGCATCCAAATGCTCCGGGCGCGTGTTCTTGACGCGAATATGGCCGCCGGTGATGGCGCCCGCGACCAGGTACGTGCCGGCCTCGATCCGATCGGGCAGCACTTCGTAGGCGGTGCCGTTCAGGCGCTGCACTCCCTCGATGACGATGCGATCCGTTCCAGCGCCCTTGATCTTGGCTCCCATGGCAATCAGGAAATTCGCGAGATCCACCACTTCGGGCTCGCGCGCCGCGTTTTCGAGTACCGTCTCCCCGTCCGCCAAAGTCGCCGCCATCATGAGATTCTCGGTGCCGGTGACCGTGACGGTCTCGAGTACCAGCCGGGCGCCCCGCAAGCGGTCCGCGCGCGCTTTGATATAGCCGTTCTCTATATGAATATCGGCGCCCATGGCCTGCAAGCCCGCGACATGGATGTTGACGGGGCGGGCGCCGATCGCGCAGCCGCCCGGCAACGATACATCGGCGTAGCCGAAGCGCGCGAGCAGGGGCCCCAGTACCAGTATCGACGCGCGCATGGTTTTCACCAATTGATACGGCGCGAAGTACTCCTTGATCGTCGACGCATCGACCTCGATGCGCATTTTCTCGTCGATGGTCACCGAGACGCCCATGCGCCCCAGCAATTCGATCATGGTGGTTACATCTTGCAGGTGCGGCACGTTCGACACCGTCACCGGCCCGTCCGCCAACAGGCAGCCCGCCAAGATGGGCAATGTCGCGTTCTTGGCGCCGGAAATGCGGATCTCGCCCTCGAGCGAGATCCCGCCCTGAATCTGTAATTTATCCAAGTCCCAGTCCCGGCCCCTGCACCGCGAATTCTTCCGGCGTGAAGACTTGCAATGCCAGCGCGTGAATTTCGTTGCCCACGGCCGACCCTAGGGTGCCGTACACCAATTGATGACGCTGCACAGAGCGTTTGCCGGCAAAAGCGGCCGCTACCACCACGGCCTCGAAATGCACATTGTCGCCGCTCTTGACCTGTGCCCTGGCGCCCGGCAAGCCGGACTCGATGATTTGCGCTACTTGCTGTGGGTTCATAGCAATAGCTTACCCTGTATCATTCCCGCATGAATCTTGAGTTCACCGACGACGTCCTCGTCGATCTCGGACGCCAGGCGCTCGGCATCGAGATCGACGGTTTGCGCGCGCAGCTACCGCGCCTGGGGGCGGAGTTTGCCCGCGCCTGCCGCATCTGTCTTGACTGCCGCGGGCGCGTTGTGGTCACCGGAATGGGCAAATCCGGCCATATCGGCGGCAAGATCGCCGCCACGCTCGCGAGCACCGGCACGCCGGCGTTCTTCATGCATCCCGGCGAGGCCAGCCACGGCGACGTGGGCATGATCACGCGCGACGACGCGGTGCTTGCCCTGTCCAATTCCGGTGAAACCGACGAGATTCTGACCATCGTGCCGGTGATCGCCCGATTGGGGGTGCCGCTCATTGCCTTTACGGGAAACTCGAACTCGGCGCTGGCGCGCATCGCCACCGTGCACCTGGACATCGGCGTGCCGGCCGAGGCCTGCCCGCTCAATTTGGCCCCTACCGCCAGCACCACGGCCGCGCTGGCCGTCGGCGATGCCCTGGCGGTGGTGCTGCTCAAGGCGCGCGGCTTCACCGAGGAGGATTTTGCGCGCTCCCATCCCGCGGGCAACTTAGGGAGGCGCCTGTTGCTGCACGTGAGCGATGTGATGCGCGGCGGCGCCGATATTCCGACCGTTCGCCCCGACACTTCGTTGGCCGAGGGCCTGATGGAAGTGACGCGCAAGGGCCTCGGAATGACGGCCGTCGTCGACGAGGATTCGCATGTGCTCGGCGTATTCACCGACGGCGATCTGCGCCGCGCACTGGATGCGTCGCGGGATTTGCGCGCCACGCGCATGGATCAAGTCATGAGCCGCCACGCGAAAAGCGTGCGTCCCAACACGCTCGCGGCGGAAGCCGTGCACTTGATGGAGACCCATCGCATCACCTCGCTGGTGGTGGTCGACGCGGACAACCGGATCGTGGGCGCGCTCAATGTGCACGATCTGCTGCGAGCGGGTGTGGTTTGAAGGCGCGCAAGGCGACGCCGCTGGCGCGGATCGAACTGCTGGTCCTCGACGTCGACGGTGTGCTCACCGATGGGCGCCTGTATTTCGCGGCGCGCGGCGAAGCACTCAAGGTATTCCATGTGCGCGACGGTCACGGCATCAAGCTGCTGATGTCGGCGGGCGTCGCGGTGGCCGCCTTCAGCGGCAGGCGTTCGGCCGCCGTAGCTGTGCGCATGCGCGAGCTGGGCGTGCGCCGCTTGGTCCAGGCATGCTCCGACAAGGTCGCCGCGCTGCGCCGGTTGACGGCGCAGTTGGCCATCGACCCGCTCAACTGCGCCTGCATCTGCGACGATACGCCCGATCTTGGGCTGATGTCTGCGGTCGGCGTCGCGGGCGCCGTTGCCGACGCGCACCCGCTGGTCAAGTCCGCCGCGCATTGGGTTGCCAGGGCCAACGGCGGCCAAGGCGCCGTGCGCGAATTCTGCGACGCCCTGCTGCGGGCGCGTGCCGCAGGTCCGCTACCGCCCACAGCCGTGCCATCCATTCGGGCGGGACGGCGCTAATGCTGTTTCGCGTGTTCACGGTGCTGGCCGTCCTGGCCGTATGTGTCAGCACCTGGATCGTGAGTTCGCCGGCGCGCCGCCGGCAAACACCGATCGACACCAAGCTCACGGACTTGCCGGGGTATTATCTGAAGAACGCCGTGCTCACCGACTATGACGTCGCCGGCAATCCCAGCGTCCGCATCGAGGCCGAGCGCATTGACCAGATCTGGCACAGCAGTGAGGTGGCGCTGTACAACATCCGTGTCGCATACCAATCCCCCAACGGGCAGAACTGGGTCATGGTCGGCGATGTCGCGCACGTCCAGCCGGGCGGCAAGGTGGTCGACGTGACGGGCAATGTGCGCCTGCAGGGCGATGCCGCGGGCCGCGGCGGCGCCGCGGTCATTCACACGGACACGTTGAGTTACAACGTCCCCGACGCGGTCGCCAGCACCAAGAGTGATGTGCGCATCGATTTCGCGCAGCACACGCTGACGGCGCGCGGCCTGAACGCTAATTTGAAAGAGCGCACGATGCGCCTAGAATCGAAAGTCAATGGCCGCTTCCATCCATAGAATCATTGCTGTACTCGCGTTGTCTGCGCTCGCGCCGGCGCTGCCCGGTTCGCAGGCGCTCGCAGAGCATTTGGAACAGCAAAACATTTCGCTCGACGCGCAGTCCTCCGAATTGGACTACAAGAACAACAACCTGGTATTTCATAAGGTGCGCATTGCCCAGGGCAGCATGTCGGTGGCGGCTGACCAGGCACAGGCCACGGGCCTGGATTTCGAGAATGCCCGCTGGGTATTCCGCGGCAATGTCAAAGTCACCATGGACCAGGGGCAGCTCGCAGCAGATGAGGCCGAAATCATTTTCGCCAAAAAACTCCTTTCCAAAGCCATCGTCAACGGCAAGCCGGCCTCGTTCGAGCAGCCCATCGCAAAAACCGGGAAGCTGGCGCGGGGACACGCCGACAGCATCGACTACGACGTCGCCAAGGGCGTGGTGCGCTTATCCAAGAGCGCCTGGCTGAGCGACGGCCAGAATGAGATTCGCGGCGAGTCGCTGAAATACAATGTACTGGCACAGAACATCATCGCGGAAGGCTCGGAACAGGGTTCCCAGCGCGTGCACATCATCATCACGCCGCCGGCCAATCCCAAACCATGAGCGTATTGCGGGCTCTGAATCTCGCCAAGAGCTATAAATCACGGCAGGTACTGCGGGATTTATCTCTGGAAGTGGAGAGCGGCGAGGTCGTCGGCCTGCTGGGCCCGAACGGCGCCGGCAAGACCACGGCGTTTTACATGATCGTCGGTCTCACCCGGTGCGAGAAGGGTGAAATCTACCTGGATAACCGCGACATCAGCCGCATGCCCATGCACCGGCGTGCGCAGTTGGGACTGGGCTATCTGCCCCAGGAACCCTCGGTGTTCCGCCGTCTGACGGTGGCGGACAATATCATGGCGATCCTCGAGACTCGCCCCGGCCTCGATGACGGCGCCCGCACGGCCCGTCTGAAGGAGCTGATGGGGGAGCTGCACATCGGGCATGTGCGCGACAGCTTGGGGATGAGCCTGTCGGGCGGTGAGCGCCGACGTGTGGAAATCGCGCGCGCGCTGGCCGCGGACCCCCGCTTCATTCTGCTGGATGAGCCGTTTGCCGGTGTCGATCCCCTGTCCGTTGCTGATATCCAGCGAATAATCAAGCACTTGTCGGACAAGGGTATCGGCGTGTTGATTACCGATCATAATGTCCGCGAGACCTTGGGGATTTGCAGCCGCGCCTATATCGTCAGCCAGGGGACGGTGCTCGCCTCCGGATCTGCGGATCAGATTCTTGCCAATCCCCAGGTTCGTGAGGTGTACTTGGGTCAGGATTTCAAACTGTAGGTTTGGATTTGAACGCACTATGTTGAAGCCAAGTCTGCAGCTTCGCATCGGCCAGCAGCTCACCATGACGCCGCAGCTGCAGCAGGCCATTAGGCTTCTGCAGCTGCCTTCGCTCGACCTGCTGGCGCATGTCCGCGAGACCCTCGAGACCAATGTGATGCTCGAGGCTGAAGACGAGGCCTCGGATGCGGCGCCGGACATCGTGCGCGAGCGCGAGGATGTGCCGGCACCCGCCGAGGAGAAGTACGCCGAGCTCGACGGCAACACCACCCCCGCCGATCAGCGCGAAGAACCCGAAGTGGAAATCGCGGACGAAGCCTGGGGCGAGCAAACCAGCGGCCCGTCGGACACTCCTTGGTCGGGCGATGACGACCGCAACAGTGATTTCAGCGACCAGCACGGCCAGACTCTGCAAGAACAACTCATCGAGCAACTGGAACTCGCCAAGCTCTGCGCCGTCGACATGGCAATTGCCCGCGTCATCACCGACGCCATCAACGACGACGGCTACCTCAAGGACGAACTCGAAGATATCCGCTTGAGCCTGCTGCCGGAAATTGAAGCCACCGAGGCGGACGTGGAGCGAATGCTGCGCGCCGTGCAATCCTTGGAACCGGCGGGAGTGGGTGCCCGCAACTTGGGCGAATGCATCGCGCTCCAGCTGCACCAGCTGCACCCCGAAACGCCGGCGCGGGATTTGGGAATTCGCGTGGCTCTGGAACACTTGGACCTGGTGGCCGGCCAGCAGTTGGTGCTGCTGCGCCGGCAGCTGCGATGCAGCGAAGGCGACCTGGAAATGGCGCTGGCCTTGGTGCGTTCCTGTCACCCGCGCCCCGGGGCCGCGGTCAATCCCGCACAGGCCGAATACGTGATTCCGGACGTGTTCGTGCGCCGCACCGACCATGGCTGGATCGTCGAGATCAATCAGGCCACCGTACCGCGGGTGCGCGTCAACAGCGCCTACGCGAATTTGATCTCGCGCGCGCCGGATCACGCCATGCTGCGCACACAATTACAGGAGGCGCGCTGGCTGATGCGCAGCCTCGAAATCCGCAACGAGACCTTGATCAAGGTGGCGCGCTGCATCGTGCAGCGGCAAACCAGCTTCTTCGAACTGGGAGAAGAAGCCATGGAGCCGCTCATCCTCAAGGACGTGGCCGAAGCCGTGGAAATGCATGAATCGACGATTTCACGGGTTACCACTGCCAAATACATGCACACGCCGCGCGGCGTGTTCGAATTCCGCTACTTTTTTTCCAGCCACGTCGAGGCCGCGGACGGCACGGAAATGTCTTCCACCGCCATTCGCGCCAAGATCAGGAAGTTGATTTCCCAGGAGAACCCGGAGAATCCGTGCAGCGACAGCAAGCTCGCGCAGATTTTGTCGCAGGAGGGCATCCCGGTGGCCAGGCGCACCGTTGCCAAGTATCGCGAAGGCATGCAGATCGCCCCGTCCAACGAACGGAAGCGAGCGGCCGCCCGCGTGTCGTAAGTGTCACGATCCGATTGTCACGTTTAGGAGGAAGCTTATGCAGCTCGATCTCAGCGGTCATCATGTGGAAATTACCGATTCATTGCGAGCCTACGTCACCAAGAAGTTCGAGCGCATCTCCAGGCACTTCGAGCAGCTCATCGATGTTCACTGCGTGCTTACCGTGGAGAAATTCGGCCACAAGGCTGAAGCCACCCTGATGTTGCGGGGAAACAAAATCTACGCCGACGCCACCGAAAGCAATATGTACGCATCCATCGACGCCCTCGCCGACAAGCTCGATCGCTGCGTCAAGAAACACAAGGAGAAGGCCGCCGACCATCACGCCGAGGACGTGATCAAGGCGCGCCTCTCGAACTAGCTCAAGGGCGCCGCGTGTCGATGCGACTCATCATCGTGAGCGGATTGTCGGGCTCGGGCAAGAGCGTCGCCTTGCACATGCTCGAGGACATCGACTTTTATTGCGTCGATAACATCCCCGCGGCGCTGCTCAAGCCCTTCATCGCACACACCGTCCGCGGCATGGGCGACACCTACCCCAGGACCGCGGTCGGATTGGATGCCCGCAATCGGCCCAACGAAATCGAGACCATACCCGCGCTGGTGAGCGAGCTGCGCCGCAGCGGCATCGACTGCGAGATCCTGTACCTGCATGCCAGCGAGGAGGTGCTGCTCAAGCGCTACGCCGAGACCCGCCGCAAGCATCCGCTGATCGCGGGCGGCATCGGCCTGCGCGAGGCCATAGACTCAGAGCGCAAGCTGCTGGAGCCGATCAGCACCGCTGCGGATTTGGTGATCGACACCACTCACACAGGGGTGCACAGCCTGCGCGAGTTGATTCGCGAACGGATTCACGGCCGCCAAGAGGGGCGGCTGTCGCTCATGTTCGAATCCTTCGGCTACAAGAACGGCATACCTGGCGATGCGGATTACGTGTTCGACGTGCGCAGTCTGCCCAATCCGTACTGGGAGCATGCGTTGCGCCACCTGAGCGGCCGCGACGCGCCGGTGATCGCGTACCTGGCAGAACACTCGAGCGTGCGCAGCATGATTGCGGATTTAATTGAATTCCTCGAGAAGCGCATCGGCGAGTTCGCTCTCGCGAATCGCAGCTATCTCACCATTGCGCTGGGCTGCACCGGCGGCCAGCACCGCTCCGTGTATATAGCGGAGCAGTTGGCCGCGCATTTTCGCCAGAGCTTTCCGCAGGTCCTGACCCGCCACGACACCCTGCAGAAGATCTGACTACTCTCGCGGCGTCGCGGCCGGCTCGGCCGGCGTCGCGGCCGGCGCTGGCGGCGGCGTCCGGTACTGGCGCGCGTTTTCCAGCGCCAGGAAGGCGCGTATCTCATCGGCACGTGCGCGCGCGTCCGCGTAGCCCAGCGCGATCAATTCCCGCGTGAAACCTCGTTCGAACAGCAGATAGCTCAGCAGCAAAGTACTGGCGGAATTATTCGCGCCCATGGTGCGCAGCAGAGCGCGCAAGCTCCGCGGCAGTTCTCGTGCATGGCGGCGCGCAATCTCGTTGACATCTCGCGACGGGGTCATCACCAGCACCTCGATGCGCCGCACACTATTGTTCTCGTTGTAGCGGCTGATGCGCTCGAGATCGGCATTCAGCGTATCCATGAACAGCGAGTCGAGCATGAAGCCGAACAACTGGCCGAAGCTGGGTTCCGCGGCATGCCGCGGCGAACTTGCGCCGGTCGGCGCGGGATCGTTCACGCCGATGATGAACAGCCGGTTGGCGCCCAAATGGATCGCGGGACTCAAAGGGGAGGTCTGGCGCATGGCGCCGTCGCCAAAATATTGCTCGTTGAGCTCGACCGGACGGAACAAAAAAGGAATTGAGAGACTGGCCATCAAATGGTCCAGCGTCAACTGCACCCGCGCGCCCTTGCGAAACACTCGCGTCCAAGGTTCTATGGGCACGCCGGAGGCATAAAAGGTCACAGAATCGGCATCCTCGTAGCACGTGGCGCACACGCCGATGGACTTCAGATGCCCTTTGTACAGGCCGCGCGGAATACCGTCGAAATCCAGATGTTCCCGCAGCAGTTCCCACAGCGGCGTGTTGTCGAACAGGGCATTCGGCGAATGCACCAGCCAGCCGCCGGTGGTGAAGGCCAGCAGCCAATGCAGTCCGGATTTCAGCATGCTGACGGCGTCCGCCTTGAACACCTGGTGCACACGGAAATCACGCCACACGCGCTCGATCCCGTAGACGGAATGTCTGAAGTGAGCCGCATCCGAGGCGAGAGCGATGGCGCTCACCGCACCCGCGGAAGTACCGGTGATGATGGGAAAGGGACATGCGGAGCCGCGCCTCAGCAGTTCGGCGACGCCCTTGAGCACGCCCACCTGGTACGCAGATCGCGCCCCGCCGCCCGTCAGCACCAGCCCCAGTTGCGGCGTCTCGACGGGCACAATGCTAGTATGCATGTGCCATTCTCCCGTGGCGCTGTGGGTATCTACGGATGAAGTCACTGGGTGCATTGTACTGCGCCTGCGTCGCGGCGGCGTATTTCGCCGCGGCCTCTGCGGCCTGGGCCGCTGCTCCGGACGTGGGAGCGCCCGCCCCCGCCTTCCGCTTGCAGGATCAAGCCGGCGCCTGGCATGAACTCAACGATTACCGCGGCAAGTGGCTGGTGCTGTACTTCTACCCGAAGGACGACACCCCAGGCTGCACCACCCAGGCCTGTGAGTTCCGCGATAACATCTTCGCCTTCAATAAGTTGGGCGCCGTGATTCTCGGCATCAGCGTCGACGACGTCGCCTCCCACAAACAATTTGCGGAGGAACACAGTCTGCCCTTCACCTTGTTGGCCGACAGCACCAAGGAGACTGCCAAGTCCTATGGCGTACTGCGCAGCGCACTCGGTCTCATGGAAATCGCCAGCCGCGAGACTTTCATCATCGACCCTCAGGGCCGCGTCGCAAAACATTACGCATCGGTGGATCCCAAAGGCCACTCACAAATGGTTCTCGCCGATTTGAAGGTGCTGCAAGGCAAGCCTTAGCCGCCATTACTGTTAGGCGACAAGAGTCATGCCAGCACTCTTTGCGGCGTCCCGATCAAAAGTCATTGTGCTCTCGCAGCCGTGTGCCGACGCCGAACGTCCTATCACGCAATCGGCAAAATCGGCATTGGCACTTTGATAGAGACGTAATGCCTTCCATACGGTTTCCGCTCCTTCGACAACCAGCTCTTTGGTTCGAAGTAAGCCCTCCAGCGCGGCTATCAGCTGGCGCTTATCAAGTTCATAAGCGGAAGACATCACCCAAGCTAGTTCGACAACCACTACTATCGGCACAAAGCCCGGTGATGCCGCAGATCGCGACTCGATGAGTCGTGTTGCCATCGGCGATTGCTTGACGTCATCCTGCATGATGTAGCGCACGACGACGTTTGTATCTAAGGCGATCACTTCGCAGCCGCGCCGCGCCGCGCGATGGCAGCATTCATGTCGGCGATCGAGACAGCCTTGCGCGGCTTGCCGAACATGCCTTTCAATGCCGTAACTGATTGCGTGGCGGCGATGAACTCATAGCGCCCCGGCGCTATCTGTACGAATTCAATACGATCCCCGGAATCCACGCCGAGAGCCTCGCGAACTTCGGCGGGGATTGTGATCTGACCTTTACTGGTAAGGGTGGCAGTGGCCATACGGATACTCGCTATGATTCCTTACTTTAATGTAAGGGGCGAATAGATGCAACCCGCGGTGAGGGAGATGTTTAGCCTTTAGGCGTTGCCGCGGCAACGCCTGTGGATAAGAATAGGAACACATGAGGTAAGCGCGACTAGGGAGACACGGATGAATCGCCATCGAATTCTGGTTTGTTGGGGGCTGATTGCAGCCTTGAGGTGTTCCCCCGCGTTGGCTGCGAACCATGCCGCCGTGGGGAGTTACGGATTCGACGCGTCGGGCGTCGACATTACGGCGAAGCCCGGTAATGACTTCAACTTGTACGCCAATGGCAACTGGGCGAAGCGCACCGTCATTCCTGAAGATCACTCCTCCTGGGGAGTTTGGGACATTCTGGATGAACAGTCCAAGAGCCGGGTGCGCGGCATTCTGGAGGCTGCGGCAAAAGCGCATGCCCCCGCCGGATCGAATTTGCGCAAGGTAGGCGACTACTACGATAGTTTCATGGACGAGGCCGCCATCGAGAAACAAGGGCTGGCGCCGTTGCAGCAACAGCTGGCGGAAATCTCCCGCATCAGCAGCTATTCCACGCTTGCCGCAGCCATGGGACAGGCCGTTCGCACCGGCGACACGATGCCCATCACACTGTTTATCTACCCCGACTTCAAGCGGCCGGACGCCTATGCCGGTTACCTGGACCAAGGAGGTTTGGGCCTCCCTGATCGCGACTACTACCTGCAAGACAATCCGGAAATGGCGAAGGCGCGCGACAAGTACCGTGCCTACATCGTCAAGTTGTTGGAGCTTTCCAACCCTTCGGTGGTCCATGCAGAGGCGGTGAAGCGCGCGGCGGCCGTATTCGACCTTGAGCATCGGCTGGCGGAAATCCAGTGGTCCCGAGTCCGCCAGCGCGACTTGGCGGCCCGCTACGTGCCGTGGAAGCGATCCGACTATCCTCTCAAAGCTCCGGGGCTCGATTGGGCAGCCTATTTCAAGGCCACCGGCCTCGATTCTCAGGAGGTATTGGTCGCATCCGTCGATTCCGCGATCACCGCCACCGCAGCCATCGTGCCGACCGTGACCATTGCAGTATGGAAGGATTATCTTGCCGTCCGCACTATCGATAGCCATTCGCAGTTCTTGTCGAAGGCGTTCGTCGACGCGCACTTTGCATTCCATGGCACTGCGCTGCAGGGTACGCAGACGCAGCAGGAGCGATGGAAGCGCGGATCGCAGTTCACGCAGAATGCTCTGGGCGAAGCGATCGGCGAAATATACGTGCGTGAATATTTTAGCGCCGATGCAAAAGCCTCAGCTCACCGGCTGGTCGAGAACTTGCTGGCGGCGGCGGGACAACGATTGGACACCCTCGACTGGATGTCTTCCCCAACCAAGGCCAAGGCGCGCGAGAAGCTCGCGACCTTCGGCATCAAAATAGGGTATCCGGATAAATGGCGGGACTATTCGAAGCTGAGCATTTCCGCGGGGGACGCCTACCATAATGCGCTCAACGCCGACCGCTTCGAGTACGAACGCAATCTCGCCAAATTGGGAAGCCCCGTCGATCGCACGGAATGGGATATGACCCCCATGACGATCAATGCCTACTATGACCCAACGAAGAACGAGATCGTTTTCCCGGCAGCCGTTCTGCAACCGCCGTTCTTTGATCCGAATGCGGATTCGGCGGTCAACTACGGCGGGATTGGCGCCATCATCGGACATGAAATCAGCCACGGATTCGACGACCAGGGACGCCTATTCGACGCGCAAGGCAAGCTCACCGACTGGTGGACGGAAGAAGATGCCGCCAAGTACAAGCTGCGGACGACGGCGCTGGTCGCTCAATACTCGACCTACGAGGTGCTGCCCGGCCTGAAATTGAACGGCGAACTCACCCTCGGCGAGAACATTGCCGACAACGCAGGTCTCGTGATTGCCTATGACGCCTACCATGCGTCGCTGAACGGCGGCGCTGCCCCGATCATTGACGGCCAGACCGGAGACCAGCGCTTCTTCCTGGGTTTTGCCCAGGTCTGGCGCACTACTTACCGCGAACAAATCACTCGCCAGCTGGTTGCCACCGATCCGCACACGCCCGACGCCTACCGCGTGCGAAGCGTGCGAAATTTCGACCCCTGGTACGAAGTATTCGGCGTAAAACCGGGCGATGGCCTGTACTTGAAGCCGGACGCGCGCGTCAGAATTTGGTGATCTCATGTCAACGCATCGATCGCATCGTCCAGCCCCGCCAACGTCAGCGGATACATCCGCCCCTCGAGCAGCTCGCGCGCGATCTCGATGGACGAGTTGTGCCGCCAGCGCGACTGCGGCTGAGGATTGATCCAGGCGAACTTCGGATAGTGCTTCATCAAGCGTTGCAGCCACACACTGCCGGCTTCCGCGTTCCAGTGCTCGATGCTGCCGCCGGGCTGGGTGATCTCGTACGGGCTCATGGTGGCATCGCCCACCACGATCAGCTTGTAGTCCGTGCCGTAGGTGCGCATCAACTCCAGCGTGCCCATATGTTCATTGAAGCGCCGGCGGTTGTCTCGCCACAGCGCTTCATAGGTGAAATTGTGGAAGTAGAAATGCTCCAGATGCTTGAACTCGCTGCGCGCGGCGGAGAATAGCTCCTCGCAGGTCTTCACGTGATCGTCCATGGACCCGCCCACATCGAGCAGCAGCAGCACTTTGATCACATTGCGCCGTTCGGCCTGCATTTTGATGTCCAGCCATCCGCCAGAGCGGGCCGTGGCATCGATGGTGTCGGCCAACGCCAGCTGGTCGGGCGCTCCGCGCCGCGCGAAGCGCCGCAGGCGCCGCAGCGCAATCTTGATGTTCCGCGTCCCAAGCTCCACCTTGTCGTCCAGGTTGGCGAACTCGCGCTTGTCCCAGACCTTGACAGCGCTGCGATTGCGGCTGCCCGCCTGTCCGATCCGCACGCCCTCCGGATTGAAGCCATAGGCGCCGAAGGGCGAGGTGCCCGCGGTGCCGATCCATTTGTTGCCGCCCTGATGCCTCTCCTTTTGTTCTTCGAGACGCTTCTTCAGCGTCTCCATCAACTTCTCCCAGCCGCCCAAGGCCTCGACCTCGGCCTTTTCAGCATCGCTGAATTCTCGCTCCGCCATCTTCGCCAGCCAGTCCTCCGGCAGCTCGCGCTGCAACAGCGCAAACAGGTCTTGGGCCCCCTTGAAATGGGCGGCGAACGCCTTGTCGAAGCGATCGTAGTAGCGTTCGTCCTTCACCAGGCAGGTGCGCGACAAGTAGTAAAACCGCTCCGCCGAAAGATCGCCCAGGCCCGCCTTGAGCGCTTCGAGCAAGGTCAACAATTCGGTGATCGATACCGGGACACCGGCGCTGCGCAGCAGAAAGAAAAATCTAACGAGCATTCCGGCGGTGTAGGAATAGCAACTGCTCGAACAGGTGTACGTCCTGCTCATTCTTGAGCAACGCGCCGTACAGGGGTGGGATGAGTTTCTTGGCATCGTCGCTGCGCAACGCCTCAGGCGCGATGTCCTCGGACACCAGCAGCTTGATCCAGTCCAGAAGCTCCGATGTCGTCGGCTTCTTCTTGAGGCCGGGCGTCTCGCGGATCTTGAAGAACGTGGTCAGCGCCTCGTGCAGCAGGTCGCGCTTCAACTCCGGAAAATGCACATCGACGATTTGCGTCATCGTGGCCGCGTCGGGAAAGCGGATGTAGTGAAAGAAACAGCGCCTCAGGAAGGCGTCGGGCAGCTCTTTTTCATTGTTGCTGGTAATGATGATGACGGGCCGATGCTTGGCGCGCACCGTTTCGCGTGTCTCATAGACGTAGAATTCCATGCGGTCGAGTTCGCGCAGCAAATCGTTCGGAAACTCGATGTCCGCCTTGTCGATTTCGTCGATCAGCAGCACCGGCTGCTGTTCGCAATCGAACGCCTCCCACAAATCGCCCTTCAAAATGTAGTTGTGGATGTCCTTGACCCGCGGATCGCCGAGCTGCGAATCCCGCAGGCGCGACACGGCGTCGTACTCGTACAGCCCCTGCTGCGCCTGGACTTGATGTGCCATTCGAAGAACGGCTTGCGCAGCGAGCGCGCGATCTCATTCGCCAACAGGGTCTTGCCCGTGCCGGGTTCGCCCTTGATGAGCAGCGGCCGCGACAGCACCATGGCCGCGTTCACCGCCGCCATCAATTCTTCGGTCGCGATGTAGCGATCGGTGCCGCGAAACTCGGGCGGCATTTACTTGCGTGCGACCTGCAGGATCTGCATGGAGTTCGTGCCGCCGGCGACGCCGCTCAATTCGCCCTTGGTGAGGATGATGGAATCACCCTCCTCCACCAGCTTCAGGTCGAGCAGCAGGCGGAATATCGAAAAATAGAACGCCTCGCCCTTGTCCGTGACATCGTAGGCCACCGGATATACGCCCCGGTACAGCGTCACCCGGCAGCGCGTGGTCTCGTGACGGGTAAATGCATAGATCGGTATATCCGAGCGCACGCGCGACATCCACAGCGACGTCGACCCTGACTCCGTGAGCGCCACGATGGCTTTCACATGCAGGTGATTCGCCGTGTACATGACCGCCGCGGCGATCGCCTCATCGGTG
This sequence comes from Gammaproteobacteria bacterium, assembly GCA_025355445.1. Classification (GTDB taxonomy): domain Bacteria; phylum Pseudomonadota; class Gammaproteobacteria; order Steroidobacterales; family Steroidobacteraceae; genus Bog-1198. The sequence continues at coordinate 7,438 of JANXZQ010000321.1, read as the reverse complement.
TGCCCGAAGTACCCGGCGTCGCGCTGGCGGATCCTCACGTGGGCGAGTTGATACTTCTCGGCCCCGACGATGATTTGCGCCATCGCTTCCACGACCTTGATCGGATGCTTGCCCGACGCGGTTTCCGCCGACAGCATGACGGCATCGGTCCCGTCCATGACCGCGTTCGCCACGTCCGACACCTCGGCCCGCGTCGGGATGGTATTGGTGATCATCGACTCCATCATCTGGGTCGCCATGATGACCACCCGGTTTTGATTGCGGGCCTCTTGGATGATCAGTTTTTGCAATCCCGCGAGTTCCGCATAGCCCATTTCGACGCCCAGATCGCCGCGAGCCACCATGACTCCGTCGCTGGCCTGCACCACCGCGGTCAGATTCTTGATGGCCTCCGCGCGTTCGATCTTCGCCACCAGCAGACCGTGGCCGCCGGCCGCGCGCAGCAGTAGGCGGGCCTCTTCCATGTCGCTGGCATCGCGAGGAAAGGACACTCCCAGATAGTCGACCTTGAGCAATGCGGCGGTGCGAATGTCTTCGCGATCCTTGTCGGTCAGGGCCCCCGCGGACAGGCCGCCGCCCTGACGGTTGATGCCCTTGTTGTTGCCCAGTTCCCCGCCCACCAGTACCTGCGTCTTGATGCGCGGCCCGTCTATGCTCAACACTTGCAGGCTGATCTGTCCGTCGTTCAGCAGCAGCACGTCGCCGGGGAATACATCCTGGGGTAACTTCTTGTAGGCGATTCCGACGTTCCGCTCGGTGCCCGCGTTGACGTCGAGCGCCGCGTCCAGGGTAAATTCGGCGCCGTCCACCAGCTGCACTTTGCCGTTGACGAATCGGTCGATGCGGATCTTCGGCCCCTGCAGATCGCCGAGCACACCCACGTAGCGGCCCGCCTGGCGCGCCGCCTCACGCACGCTCTCCGCGCGTCGGGCATGATCCGCGACCGCGCCATGCGAGAAGTTCAAGCGCACCACATCCACGCCGGCGCGCACGATCTCAGCCAGAACCGCAGGATCATCCGTGGCAGGACCTAGAGTGGCGACTATTTTGGTGCGACGCAGCTGGAGGTTCATGCGGCGCGCTTTTCCAGAATATCCACCGCGGGAAGTTTCTTGCCTTCGACGAACTCCAGGAACGCACCGCCGCCGGTTGATATGTAGGAAATACTATCCTCGATGCCGTACTTTTCGATGGCTGCCAGCGTATCACCGCCGCCCGCCAGCGAGAATGCCTTGCTGCGTGCAATCGCCTTGGCGAGCGTTCGCGTGCCTTCGCCGAACTGCTCGAACTCGAACACCCCCACCGGGCCGTTCCAAAGAATCGTGCCGGCGGACTTGACCAGCTTGGCGATCGCCTCGGACGAATCCGGCCCGATATCCAGGATCATATCCTCGTCACAGACTGCCCCTACCGCCTTAACATCCGCCTCTGCCTTGGCCGAAAACTCGGTCGCGACCACCACATCGGTGGGCATGGGAATGACGATGCCGCGTTTTTGTGACTGCTCCAGCAAGCGCTTGCAGATGTCCAGCATCGCGGGCTCGTACAGCGACTTGCCCACATTGAAGCCTAAGGCCGCGAGAAAAGTGTTGGTGATGCCTCCGCCCACGATCAGCTGATCGACCTTGCCCAGCAAAGACTCGAGTACGGTAAGCTTGGTCGACACCTTCGAGCCGGCGACGATCGCGAGCAGCGGCCGCGCGGGCTTCTCGAGCGCGGTCTCCAGGGCCGACAATTCGCTCACCAGCAGCGGGCCGGCGCAGGCGATGGGTGCGTATTTGGCAACCCCATGGGTGCTGGCCTCGGCGCGATGCGCCGTGCCGAACGCATCCATTACATAGACATCGCAGAGCGCCGCCATTTTGCGCGCCAAGTCGTCGTTGTCCTTCTTTTCACCCTTGTTGAAGCGCACATTCTCGAGCAGCACGATCTCGCCGGGGAGAACCTCCACGCCGTCCAGCCAGTCCTTTTTCAGCGCCACCGGCACCCCGAGCAGTTGCGCCAGGCGCTTGGCCACGGGAGCCAGGGAAAATTCCTCGGCGTACTTGCCCTCCTCGGGCCGCCCGAGATGCGACATCACCAGCACACGCGCTCTTGCCGAGAGCGCCGCCTGAAGGGTGGGCAGAGATGCGCGAATCCGCGCGTCGCTGCTCACCACGCCATCCTGGATCGGCACGTTCAAATCCTCGCGAATCAGCACGCGCTTGTCGCGCAGATCGAGGCTGGCCATTTTCGTGATGTTCAAGGGCGCCTACTAGGTGGCCTTCGACCAAGCCAGGGTGGTGTCGAGCATGCGGTTGGAGAACCCCCACTCGTTGTCATACCACGAACACACCTTCACCAGAGTTCCGTCGATGACCTTGGTCAACGTGGCGTCGTAGGTCGACGACGCGGGATCATGATTGAAATCCACCGACACCAGCGGCGCATCGTTGTACGCCAGAATGCCCTTGAGCGGCCCTGCCGCAGCCGCCTTGACGGCGCCGTGGATTTCTTCCACCGAGGTTTTGCGGGCTGCCGTGAAACTCAAATCCACCAGCGACACATTGATGGTCGGCACGCGAACCGCGAAGCCGTCGATCTTGCCCTTCAGTTCAGGCAGCACCAGTCCCACCGCGGCGGCGGCGCCGGTCTTGGTCGGAATCATGGACATGGTGGCGGAGCGCGCGCGTCGCAAGTCCGAGTGGTACACGTCGGTCAACACCTGGTCATTGGTGTAGGAGTGAATGGTGTTCATGACGCCGGCCAGAATACCGATCTTATCGTGCAGCACCTTGACCAGCGGCGCCAGGCAATTGGTGGTGCAGGAGGCGTTGGAAATCACCGTATGGCTGGCCTTGAGCACACCGTGATTGACTCCGTACACGATGGTGGCGTCGACGTCGTCGCCGCCCGGCGCGGAGATCACGACTTTCTTTGCGCCGGCGGCAATATGCGCCGACGCCTTGGCCTTGCTGGTGAATAAACCCGTGCATTCCAGCACGAAGTCCACGCCGAGCTCACCCCAGGGCAGCTTGGTCGGATCGCGCTGCGCGACCACCCGGATGCGGTCACCGTTCACCACCATGGAGTCCCCGTCCACATGCACGTCGCCGCGGAAGCGCCCATGCACCGTATCGAAGCGCGTGAGGTAGGCATTGGTATTCGCGTCGCCCAAGTCATTGATCGCGACGATCTTGATCTCGCCCTTGTGCGGACCCTCGTACAGCGCGCGCAGAATATTGCGCCCGATGCGCCCGTAACCGTTGATAGCGACATTGATTGCCATCGTCTTCAATCCCCTTAGTTTATTTAGCCAACACTTTTTCGATTGCCTCGACCACATGCTCCGGTGTGAAACCGTAGGCCTTGAACAGATCCTTGGCCGGTGCCGATGCGCCGAAGTGATTGATGCCGACTATCTCGCCCTGCAACCCCACGTAGTGCCACCACTGCGCGGTCACACCGGCCTCCACCGCCACGCGCCGCGTAACCGATGCCGGCAGCACGCTTTGTTTGTAGGCATCGTCCTGGGCGTCGAAGGTGTTGGTGCTGGGCATGGACACCAATCGAACTTTCTTGCCCTTGGCGGCCACGGACCGCACCGCGTCCGCTGCAATTCCCACCTCCGAGCCCGTGGCAATCACAATCACCTCCGGCGGACCCTGGCTGTCGATCAGCACATATCCGCCGCGCTTGATCGCCGCAACCTGGGCCGCATCGCGCGCCTGGTGCACCACCGACTGGCGCGTGAAAATCAGGCAGGTGGGCCCATCCCGGTTTTCGATGGCCGCACCCCATGCCGTTGCGGTCTCTACCGCATCGCAAGGCCGCCATAGGTCCATATGCGGAATGACACGCAGGCTCGCCAGGTGTTCGATCGGCTGGTGCGTCGGGCCGTCTTCGCCCAGGCCGATGGAATCGTGGGTATAGACGAAAATTACGCGCAATCGCATGAGGCAGGCCATGCGCACGGCATTGCGCGCATAGTCCGAAAACGTCAGGAAGGTGCCGCCATAGGGAATGATCCCGCCGTGGCAAACGACGCCGTTCAAAATCGCCGACATGCCGAATTCGCGCACACCAAAGTGCAGATAGTTGCCGCCGGGCGCATCCGCCGTCAGCGCCACCGAATCCTTGCGCAGCGTTCCGTTGGACGGCGTCAGATCTGCCGAACCGCCCAACAGTTCGGGCAACGCGGGGCCCAGCGCATTCAATGCCGCCTGCGACGATTGGCGCGTGGCGAGCGCCTTGCCGTCGGCTTGGGTCCGGCCGATGTAGGCGCTGAGGAAATCGGCGAAGCCGGCGGGCAGTTCGCCGGCCATGCGCCGGTCCAGTTCCGCGGCCAACGCGGGGAATTCGGCCTTATAGGCCGCAAAACGCGTCCGCCACTCCTGTTCTACGCGCGCGCCCTTGTCGCGCATATCCCAAGCGGCTCGAATATCGGCCGGTATCTCGAACGGCGGCGAGGTCCAGCCCAGATTGAGCCGGGTGGCGGCAATCTCCTCGTTGCCCATCGCTTCGCCGTGCATGGACGCACTGCCCTGCTTATTCGGAGCGCCCCAGCCGATCACCGTTTTCGCGCAAATCAGCGAGGGACGGGCCGTTTGCGCGCGAGCCACACTCAGGGCGGCAGCGATGGCCTCGCTATTTTGACCGTCCACGTGGCGAATCACATGCCAGCCATAGGCCTTGAAGCGCTCGGCCGTGTCATCGCCGAACCAGCCCACCACTTTGCCGTCGATGGAAATGCCGTTGTCGTCGTACACCAGGATCAGCTTGCCGAGCTTCTGCACCCCGGCAAACGAGGCAACCTCGTGCGAAATGCCTTCCATCATGCAGCCGTCGCCCAAGAACACGTACGTGTGGTGGTCAATGACGGTGTGGCCGGGCCGGTTGAACGTGGCGCCGAGCGCACGCTCGGCCAATGCCATGCCCACGGCGTTGGCAAAACCCTGGCCCAGCGGGCCCGTGGTGGTTTCGATGCCCAGATGAATTTCGCGCTCCGGATGACCCGCCGTTTTGGAGCCGAACTGGCGAAAGTTCTTGAGCTCATCGATCGACAGGGGATACCCCGTAAGATGCAGCACGGAATACAGCAACATCGACGCATGGCCGTTCGACAGCACGAAACGGTCACGGTCCCACCAGCCCGGATTACCCGGATTGAACTTAAGGACGTCCCGCCACAACACCTCCGCGATATCGGCCATCCCCATGGGCGCCCCCGGATGGCCCGAATTGGCCTTTTGGACGGCATCCATCGTGAGAGCCCGGATGGCATTGGCGAGGTCGCGACGGGTGGGCATAAGCAGCTTCTTATTTAACAAGTGTGACGGGGGGCAGCGCGTATTGTCCCCGATGCGCCCCCCGCCAGCAATGCCGGGGAACACCGTCACAAAAAGGCGGTCTGTTTATGTATAACGCGTTTGACCGCTGTCATGACCCAGTTCACCGTCACCCGCAGGGTGCTTTGCTACTATTTCCGCCATGCAAATTCTTCAAATCACCGACCCGCACCTGTATGGCGCCGCCAGCGGCCGGTTGCGAGGAGTTGAAACCGATTCGAGTTTGAAAGCGGTGCTCGAGGATGCGTTTGCGCGCGTCCCGGATTACTCCGCGATGCTGGTCACCGGCGATCTCGTGCAGGACGACAGCGCCGGATATTTACGCTTCCGCAGCGTGTTCGGCAATCTCGAGAAGCCGGTGTTGTGCATCCCCGGCAATCACGACGAGCCCGATGCCATGCGCCGCGAATTGAACTGTGCGCCCTTCCAAATTTGCGGTACGCATGAAGTGGAAGGCTGGCAGTTCGTCATGCTCGACAGCTACGATCCCGGGCACGTCGGCGGCCGCTTGGCGCAGTCCGAACTCGCGCGTCTCGATGCCGCGCTGAAGCGCTCGCCCAAACACGCCATGGTGTGCCTGCATCATCACCCGATAGTCATGGGCAGCCGTTGGCTGGACACCGTGGGACTGGTCGACCCCGAGGCCTTTTGGCGGGTGATCGATTCGCATCCACACGTCCGCGCCGTGGTGTGGGGTCATGTGCACCAGGTGCACGAGAGCCGGCGCGGTGATGTTCGGCTGTTCGCGACCCCCTCGACCGGCGCGCAGTTCCTGCCCAAGAGCGATCGCTACGCGGTCGACTCCCAGCCGCCGGCGTATCGCAGCTTCGAACTGCACGCAGACGGCGGCATCGATACTGCCGTGCACTGGCTCGAATCCGTGGCCAAATGCAACGCACTCGCGTCGGCCTGATCCTCTGCAGCCTGTTGGTCAGTCTCGCAGCGCGTGCCGACGGCGCGCTGCATTCGCTGTGGGTATTGCACGGCAATCACAATACGGTGTACTTGCTCGGCTCCATTCACGTGCTGCGCCCCCGCGACTATCCGCTGGCCCCGGCCTTGCTGGACGCCTATGGCGATGCCAAGTCCGTGCTCATGGAAGTGAACATGGAGGAAATCGGTTCAGCCGAGGTGCAGACGGAAATGCTCGGCAGCGCGATGCTGCCCGAAGGCAAGACCCTCAGCGCCCTCTTGGGACAGCAGCGCTATGCGCGCGCCGAGGCCTTGGCGCGCGAGGTCGGCGTGGAGATCTCCTTGTTCGATCAATTCGCGCCCTGGTTCGTCGCTGAAGCGATCTCCCAGCAACAGTTGACGCAGCTCGGCTTTCAGCCCGAGTCCGGCGTCGAAATGTACTTCATGGGCCGGGCCCGCACCGACGGCAAGAGCATGGCGGGCCTGGAGACCGTCCACGATCAGATTTCCGTGTTCGAGAACATGTCCATGGACACGCAAGCGGAATACCTGCTATCGAGCCTGGAGGAGGCGCATGGCTTGGCTGCCGAAGTGGATGCCATGGTTCACGCCTGGCAGCGCGGCGACACGCAGTGGTTCGTCAACGAGCTGCAGTCCGAGTTCGGCCGCGATCCGCGGCTCTATCAATCCGTGCTGGTCGCACGCAACCGCAAGTGGGTGCCGAAGATCGAGGCCCTGCTCAACGACGACAAGAACTATCTGGTCATCGTCGGCACCGGACACCTGGTCGGTCCCGGCAGCGTGATCGACTTGCTCAAAAAAGACGGGATCGGCGCCGTCCAACGCTAGGCGCCGAGTCCCTTGCCTACTCCGCAGCGGCTCCCTCCGCCGCGGGTACTTCCTCCGGCGGTCCGCCAGCGGGTCCGCCCCTGTGCCCATGCTTGCCGGCCCGCATCTGCGCCTCCAGTGCGGTCAGTTGCGCCTGCTGCGCCGACGTCATGATGCCCTTGATCTGCTGCTTCTGCTCATCGCTCAAACCCAGCTTGCTGAGCAGGTGCTCGGGTCCGCCGTGGTGATGCCAATCATGCGGCCCGGATGCTGCGGGCGGCGCGGCAACCGACGGGACATCGGCCGCAGCCGCGAGCGGCATGCTGGAGGCGGCTGCCAATAAGGCTCCCGCCGACAACACCGTCGCCGAT
>JANXZQ010000278.1 GCA_025355445.1 Gammaproteobacteria bacterium | reverse complement strand
GCAAATCGCTTCGATGGCGCCGGTGTCGAGCAAATTGGCGGTAGGGTTGTTGGGCGAGCACAAATACACCAGTTTGATGTGCGGCCGCCAGGCCGCCAACAGCCGTTCGGCATCGAGGGCCCAACCGCACTCGCGCTGCAGCGGAATCTCGATGACGTCGGCGCCTTGAATGCGCGCGGCAACTTGATACATGCCGAAGGTGGGCGTGCATTGCAGAATGGCGTCGGCGCCGGCGCCCAGGTAGATGCGCGACAGCACGTCTATGGCCTCATCGCCGCCACGGGTTGCCAGTACGTTGGCGGCGGGCACGCCGTACAGGACGGCGAGCCTTTCGATCAGGGAATGCGGCTGCGGCTCCGGGTAACGATTCAGACCCGCAGCCGTGGTGTCGCCGGTGGGCCGCCAAGGCGCTTCGTTGGCATGCATGCGCGTCAGTGATGGCAGCCAAGCCGCGTGCGCGTAGGGTTTGAGCGTGACGATCTCGGGGCGGGCCAGGGAAAGTACTGCATTCATCGCGACGCACCCGCGGCGCCGCTCGCCGCGGCTTGAATCGCGGCAAGCCGGATGGTCACGGCCGCGGCATGCGCGTCCAGTCCCTCGAGGCCGGCCAGGACCTGCGCCGTCGGCCCCAATTCTTGCAGCCCCGCGGGAGTCAGTTCTTGCACGGTGATGCGTTTTTGAAAATCCTCGAGCCCCAATCCGCTGTAGGCCTTGGCGTAGCCGTAGGTCGGCAGTGTGTGGTTGGGTCCGCCGCAGTAGTCGCCGATCGATTCCGGCGACCAATGGCCTAGAAATACCGCGCCGGCGGCCCGCACTCGATCCAGCCAGCGGCGCGGTTCGCGAATCTCGAGCAAGAGATGTTCGGGAGCATAGGTATTTGCCACCTCGAGTGCGATCTCGAGCGAGTCCACCACCAGTAGCCGCATGTGTTCCAGCGACTTGGCCAATATGTCCGCGCGCGCCAGGCGAGCCGCCTGCCGCCGCACCTGCTCCGCCACCGCCTCGGCCAACGCGGGCGAGGTCGTGACCAGCAGCGACTGTGCGTCGGCACTGTGTTCGGCTTGCGCCAGCAGATCGGCGGCAAGGAATTCCGCGCGCGCACTCTCATCGGCAATCACCATCACCTCAGTGGGTCCAGCCGGGAGATCCGCGGCCGCGCCTGCGGGGTCTTGCGCGACCAGGAGTTTGGCGGCCGTGACGAACGCATTGCCCGGCCCGAAGATCTTGTCGCACTTCGGGATGGTCGCGGTGCCGTAGGCCATGGCCGCAATGGCCTGCGCGCCGCCGACTTTGAAGACCTGATCGATTCCGGATTTGCGCGCGGCAACCAATACCGCCGGGTCCGCTGCGCCGTCGCGATTCGGCGGCGTGCACATGACACGCACGGTGCAGGCGGCGAGCACGGCGGGCACCCCCAGCATGATGGCGGTCGACGGCAGCGGGGCGACTCCGGCGGGGACATACAAGCCCACGGCATGAATCGGCACGCTGAAGCGTTCGCACGCCACCCCGGGCGCGGTCTGCACATGCAGCGGCGCGGACGTCTGTGCCGCGTGAAATTGGCACACGGCCGCAATCGCCCGCTCTATCGCCCTGGTTTGCACGGCATCGAGGCTGCGTTCGGCGGCCGAAAATTCTTGTGCCGTCACTTGCAGGCTGGAGGGTCTGACGGCGTCGAACTTTTCGGTCAGCGCCTGCACTGCGGCGTCGCCGTCGCGGCGCACCGCGTCGATGATGTCGCGCGCGGCTTGCTGCGTGGCCGCGGCATGTTGCTGCGCCGGACGCCGCAGTGCCTGTTCGCGCTGCAGCGGCGAAAGGGAATTCCAGTCGAGAATACGCATGATGGGGAGTAGCCTTGGCTCAGGCCAGCATTTTCTCGACCGGCAGAACCAGCACCGAGGTGGCGCCGGCGCCCTTCAGCTCTTCGAGAGTCTCCCAGAATACGTTCTCGCGGCAGACAGCGTGCACCGCAACCCGGTCGCCGCGGCCTTCCAGGGGAATCACCGTCGGCGCCTCCGTGCCCGGCAATAGCTTTGCAATGGCCGCGAGCGCCGAGCGCGGGGCGTGCAGCATGATGTACTTGCTGCCCTTGACCTGTTCAACGCCGTCGATGCGCATCAGCAGGCGTCTGGTCCATTCGCGTTTTTCCGGGGCAATCGGCACCGGCGTGCGGATCAGCACGGCTTGGCTGTCGAGCACCGTCTCGGCCTGGCGCAGGTGATTGGCCGCCAGCGTGGACCCGGTCGATACTAGATCGCAAATCAAATCCGCGCGGCCCAGCCGCGGCGCGATTTCCACTGAGCCGCTCAGAAGGACCACCTCGGCGCTGATGCCGTGGCCGGCCAGAAAACGCGCCAGGATGTGCGGATAAGTCGTCGCAATGCGCTTGCCCTGCAGGGATTGCGCGCCGCGGTACTCGAATCCGTCCGGCACCGCGATGCACAGCTTGCAACGCCCGAAATCCAACAGCTGCACGGTTTCGAACACCGGCCCGACGGCGCGCGCGGCGAATGCCAGGCGCTTCTCCTCCACGACGTTCAGTCCCACCAATCCCAAATCGCACACATCCTCCTGCACCAGATCCGGAATGTCGTCGTCGCGTACGAACAGCACGTCGAGCGGCATGTTCTCGCCGTAGCACATCAGCTGATCCTTGCCGCGGCTGTACTTCAGGCCGCAACGGGACAGAAGATCGAGGGAGCTTTCGGTGAGTCGGCCGCTTTTCTGTATGGCGATCCGCAGCCGCATGGAGTCGGATGAATTGGCGCCGCTACGCATTGAGCTTCAGCCGCTCGGTGACGGCGCGGTAGCCGCCGTTGCCGGAAGTGAGGTATCGGGCGACCCGGCCTATGGTGGTGATGCTGACCCCGGTTTGCCTGTGGATCTCGCGATAGGGCAGGTCGCGCTCCAGCAGTTCGACCACGGCCCAACGGTCCGCCATGGCCTGCACTTCCGCCGGCGTGCACAGATCGCGGAAGAAACTGCGGCACTCCTCGAGGCTGCGCAACGCCAGTATCGCAGCGCACAGCGCGCGTTCGTGCTGTTGCTCCTGCCGCAGGGTGACGGGGCGGTTGGTTTTCATGAGCAGGCGATTCTCTCGTGTTAATGTATTAATGAGCTAGTACATTAATGCATTGGCAGGCGCGGTGCAAGCCGGACGCGCAATTTTCCTTGACGCAAACTCGGGGTGTGCCTAAAATTCGAGCAGCCTATCTAGACCGGCTGAGGGAAAGGCCCTTAGAAGCCGGGGCAACCACCGCAGATTCCTTCGGGAATTTGTTGGAACGGTGCCAACTCCTGCGGAATCGAGATGCTCGGCTCCGGTAGATGGGCGGCGAATCTTTTTGCGATTCGCGTTGCAATGGCTATCGACGCCGGCGCTGCAGGGGTTATGTAACCTCTATAGGAGCTTGAGCGGATCGTGGCCGAAAATTCTTCCATTCTCACCGACCGGACTTTGGCTTTGGCGCAGCCTTTTACCTTGCGCCATGGCGATCTGTTGCCCGGCGCCAAAGTGGGCTTCCGGCTCGATGGCCCGCAGGCCGCGCCCGTGGTCGCGGTGTTGGGCGGCATGTCCGCGCATCGCGTAGTAGCGGGCGGCGGGGGATGGTGGCCGGAAATCGTCGGTCCCGGCCTGGGTGTGGACAGCGGCAGCTACCGGATTTTAGGGCTGGACTATCTCGGCGGCTATGGCCAGAGTTCCACGCCGCAAACCGGCGGCAAATTTCCACCCTTGAGTTCTTACGATCAGGCCGATGCGCTCTGCGCCGTGGTGCGGCATTTGGGGTTGGCGCCGCTGCATGCCATCGTCGGTGCTTCCTACGGTGGCATGGTGGCTCTGTGTTTCGCGGAGCGCTATCCGGAACTCGTGAAGCACATCGTGGTGTTGAGCGCCGCCGACAAGACGCAGGTGCTGTCGACCGCGTGGCGCAGCGTGCAGCGCCAGATCGTGCGCGAGGCGATCGCAAGAGGCGATGGACCGGCCGGACTCAAGCTGGCGCGCGCGCTCGCGATGGCTACCTACCGCAGCGCCGTGGAGTTTCAGCTGCGCTTCGGTGCCGCGCCCAGCCGCAACCAGGATCGCTTTGTATTTCCAGTCGAAGACTACCTGTTCGCGCGCGGCGACGCCTACGTGCAAAAGTATCGCGCGGAGTCGTTTTTGGCGCTGAGCGAATCCATAGACCTGCATCAAATGGACGCCACCCGGGTGCACACTCCGGCGACGCTGATTGCGGTGCGCGAGGATCAACTGGTGCCCTTCACCGACATGCAGGCCCTCTCGGCGCGGCTCAATGGGCCGCGCCAGCTGATCGAAATCAATTCCATATTCGGCCACGACGCCTTCCTCAAGGAAGGCGCGGCCCTCAACCCCATCATCAAACAAGCCCTCGCGGAGAAGACGACATGAACAAAGCGCCAAGCAAGAAAAGCATCGCCACGAGGTCCGTGCGTGCAGGGCTCGATTCGGACACCCAGCATGGCTCCGTGGTGCCGCCGATTTATCTGTCGACGAATTTCGCCTTCGAGAAATACCGCAAGGCGCGCAAGTACGACTACACCCGTTCCGGCAATCCCACCCGTGATCAGTTGAGCGGCGCTCTGGCGGATCTCGAAGGCGGCGCGAGCGCGGTGGTGACGTGCACCGGGCTGTCCGCCATCTCCCTGATCCTTGCCACTCTGCCGGGCGGTGCGCGGGTCATTGCACCCCACGACTGCTACGGCGGGACGTACCGGCTGCTGGCCGCTTTGCACTCGCAAGGAAAACTCGCGGTCGATTTCGTCGATCAGGGCGACCCCGCGGCATTACGCGGGGCGCTCGAGGCAGGTGCGCGCCTGGTGTGGATAGAGACGCCGAGCAATCCTCTGCTGCGCGTGGTCGACATCCGAGCGATTGCCGATGCGGCGCACGCGGCCAATGCGCTGGTGGTCGTTGACAATACGTTCCTTTCGCCAATCTGGCAGCAACCGCTGGCGCTGGGCGCGGACATGGTCATGCATTCCACCACCAAGTACTTGAACGGGCACAGCGACGTGGTCGGCGGCGCCGTCGTATCGGCCAACAAGGAAATGCACGACAATCTCGCCTGGTGGGCCAACGCCATCGGCGTCACCGGTGCGCCGTTCGACAGCTTCATGACCTTGCGCGGTGTGCGTACTCTGCATGCGCGCATGCGGGTGCACGCCGAGAATACCGCCGTGATCGTCGATTTCCTCAGCAGGCACCCGGCCGTGGAGCGCATCTTCTATCCGGGCCTTCCCGATCATCCCGGACATGAGATTGCGCGGCGCCAGCAGCAGAGCTTCGGCGCCATGTTGAGCTTCGAACTGACCGGCGGCGAGGCGGCGGTCGAAGCCTTCCTCACAGGACTCGAGTGCTTCACCCTCGCCGAGTCGCTGGGCGGGGTGGAAAGCCTGATCTCGCACCCGGCGACCATGACCCATGCCGGCATGGAGGAATCGGCGCGCTTGCGCGCGGGCATCGGCGCCGGATTACTGCGCGTCTCGGTGGGAATCGAAGATGCCGCGGATTTATTGGCTGATCTTGCAGCCGGCCTGGAACGGGCGGCTAAAGCCCTGCCAGCACCGCATCTCCGGCGGCACGCGTAGTAACCCCGGCACGTTGTGCGGCGCGCGCCGCCACGCCGGGCCGAGCGCCCGCGGCAACGATGTCCGCCGGTAACGCGCCGGAATCGATGGCGCGCGACACGGCGGCTTCGACGGCGTTCGCCTCGTTCTCCAATCGCAGCGAGTAGCGCAGCAGCATGGCTGCGCTCAATATCGCGGCGTAGGGATTGGCGATACCGCGGCCGGCAATGTCGGGAGCGGACCCATGGATGGGTTCGAACAGGCCGCCGCGTTCGCCCGCACCCAGCGACGCCGAGGGCAGTATTCCCAAGGAGCCCGCCAGCATGGAAGCCTCGTCGGTGAGAATGTCGCCGAACATATTTTCGGTCACGATGACATCGAAGTCGCGCGGCCGCCTGATGAGATGCATGGCGGCCGCGTCCACCAGCATATGCTCGACCTGCACATCGGGGAATTCGCCCGGCATGATGCGTTCGACCACCGAACGCCACAGGCGCGAGGTCTCGAGCACATTGGCCTTGTCGATGGAACACAACTTGCGGCGGCGGCCGAGCGCCAGGCGCGCCGCGAGGCGCACGACACGTTCGATTTCCTCCACGGTGTAACGGCAGACATCGACCGCTTCGGTCGCCGTGCGTGACTTATCCCCGAAGTAAATACCGCCCGTCAGTTCGCGCACCACCATGATATCCACGCCGTGCAGCAACTCAGCCTTGATGGGCGAGGCGTCGAGCACCGCTGGGTGGGGCACCACCGGCCGCAGGTTGGCGAACAAGCCTAAGGACTTGCGCAATTGCAGCAGCCCCTGCTCCGGACGAACTTTCGCATCGGCCGGCCATTTCGGGCCGCCCACGGCGCCTAGCAAGATGGCATCCGCGCGCCTTGCCAGCGCCAGAGTCGCAGCGGGCAGCGGCTCCCCCACGGCATCGATGGCGGCGCCGCCGAGCAGCGCCGTTTGGAATTCAAAGGTGTGGCCGAATCGCGCCGCAACCCGCTCGAGCGTGCGCACGGCCTCGGCCGTGACTTCGCCGCCGATGCCGTCGCCGGCAAGTACTGCGAGCAGTGCCTTCAAGCGGACGCCTTACCGGGTACCTTACCGGGGGCCGCCTTCACCACGACCGTGCTGCTTCGTAGCGCTCGATATCGGCCATGTGGCTCTGCAGGTAGCCGAGCTCATCGATACCGTTCAACAGGCAATGTCGCGCAAAGGCTTCCAAAGGGAAGGCGACCGAGGCTCCCGTGGGCAGAGTCAGCCGCGAGGTTTTAAGATCGATGTCTATTTCCGCGCCGGGATGCTCGAGCAGCCAGCGCGAAGTGGCGTCGTCCACCAGAATGGGCACCAGGCCGTTCTTCAGAGAATTGCCGCTGAAGATATCAGCGATCTCGGTGCTGATCACGGCGCGAAATCCAAAGTCGTGCAGTGCCCATGGCGCATGTTCGCGCGAGGAGCCGCAGCCGAAATTGCGCCCGGCCACCAGGATCTTGGCGCCGTGCGCCTCCGGGCGATTCAACACGAAGTGCGGATTCGGCGAGCCGTCCGCGTGATAGCGCCAATCGGCGAACAGTTGACGCCCCAAGCCCTGCTTGGTGGTGGTCGTCAAAAATCTCGCTGGAATGATCTGATCCGTGTCGATATTGGTCGACGGGATCACCACCGTTGTGGAATGGATGCGCAGCACCGGTTCCATTACAACATTCCCCGCGGATCGGTGATCCGGCCGTGCACGGCGCTCGCAGCCGCGGTGAACGGGCTGACCAGCAGGGTGCGTGCGCCGACGCCCTGCCGCCCTTCGAAATTGCGATTGCTGGTGCTGACGGAATACCGCCCGGCCGCGACCGTGTCGCCGTTCATCCCCAAGCACATCGAGCAACCCGACTCGCGCCAATCGGCGCCCGCCGCCTTGAATATGGCGGCTAAGCCTGCAGCCTCGGCCTGGCGCTTGATTTCTTGCGAGCCGGGCACGATGAGCAATTGCACGCCGGGAGCGACTTTGCGGCCTGTGAGGATGCGCGCCGCGTCCTGCAAATCGCCGAGCCTGCCGTTGGTGCAGCTGCCGATGAACACCACGTCCACGGGCTTGCCGAGCATGGCGTCGCCACCGTGAAATCCCATGTAGTGCAGCGCCTTGTCGAACGTGGCGTCGCCCGTCTTGTTGGGAATGGTTGCGCCGATGGGCAGAACCATGCCGGGATTGGTGCCGTAGGTGATCATCGGCTCCAGAGTCGACGCGTCGATATCCATGGATGCGTCGAAGGCGGCGTCCGGATCGGTGACGAGGGTTCGCCATCGAGCCACCGCCAGGTCCCATTCCTTGCCCTTGGGCGCACGCGGCTTGTCTTTGAGATAGGCGAACGTGGTGTCGTCGGGGGCGATCATGCCGGCGCGCGCGCCGGCTTCGATGGACATGTTGCACACCGTCATGCGCTCATCCATGGACAACGCGCCGATCGCCGAGCCGCGATATTCGAATACATGGCCGGTACCGCCGGATACACCGATCTTTCCTATGATGGCCAGGATCAAATCCTTGGCGGTGACGCCGGGACGCAACCGCCCCTCGACGTTGACTGCAAAGGTTCTCGGCTTGCGCTGCAACAAGGTCTGGGTCGCAAACACATGGCCCACTTCGGTGGTGCCGATGCCGAAGGCGAGCGCGCCGAATGCACCATGCGTGCTGGTATGGCTGTCGCCGCAGACGATGGTCATGCCCGGTTGAGTGGCGCCCAATTCCGGACTGATGACGTGCACGATGCCGCGGCGCGCATCGCGCATGCCGAACAGCTCGACACCGAACTCGGCCGCATTCTGCTCCAGCTGGCGCACCTGCCTCGCTGCCGCATCCACTTTGATCGGCACATTGCCGAACACCTGCTCGGTGCTGGTCGGTATGGAATGATCCATGGTGGCCAAGGTGCGGTCCGGACGCCGCACCGCCAGCCCCAGGCGCTGCAGCGTGCTGAACGCCTGCGGCGAGGTGACCTCGTGAATGAGGTGCAAATCGACGTACAGAACGGCGGGGGTGTCCGCCGTTTCTGCAACGACTTCATGGGCCGACCATACCTTGTCGAACAGAGTGCACATGAAGTGAGTCAGGCCTTCCCTGATTCCAGCCAGGGCATGCGGGCGCGCAGCTGCGCCCCGACTTTCTCGATGGAATGCCCCAGATCGGCCTTCAGCAGCTTCGAATACTTGCGCCGGCCGCCCTTGTTCTCGGCAATCCATTGGCGTGCAAATTTGCCTTGCTGGATCTCGGTCAGGATCTTGCGCATTTCCTTCTTCGTGGCTTTGTTGACGATGCGCGGGCCGCGGGTCAGATCGCCGTACTTGGCCGTTTCGCTGATGAAGCGATGCATCTTCGTAATGCCGCCCTCGTGCAGCAGATCCACGATGAGCTTCAGCTCATGCAGGCATTCGTAGTAGGCGACCGCCGGCTGGTAGCCGGCCTCGACCAAGGTCTCGTAGCCCTTCACCACCAATTCCGTGGCGCCGCCGCAGAGCACGGCCTGCTCGCCGAATAGATCCGTTTCGGTCTCCTCGGCAAAGGTGGTTTCCAGCACGCCGCCGCGTGTGCCGCCGATGCCGTCCGCATAGGCCAGCGCATTGGCTTTGGCGTGCTTGGAGGGATTTTGCGCCACTGCAATCAGGCAGGGCACGCCGCGTCCCTGTTGGTACTGACGCCGCACCAAATCGCCCGGGCCTTTCGGCGCAATCAGCACCACGTCCAGATCCTTGCGCGGCTTGATCTGCTTGAAATGAATATTGAAGCCGTGCGCAAACAGCAGCGTGGCGCCTTTCTCCAGCACTCCTTTGATTTCGCCGTACAGGGATTTTTGGGTGAGATCCGGCACCAGCATCGACACCAGCTGCGCGCCCTTCACGGCCGCCGCCGGCTCCATCACCTTGAGGCCGTCCTTTTTGGCTTTTTTCCAGCTGTCGCCCTTGCGAACGCCGACCACCACGTCGTAGCCGCTGTCGTGCAGATTGAGCGCGTGTGCCCGGCCTTGGCTGCCGTAGCCCAAGATGGCAATGCGCGCGCCACGTAGCGCTTTCTTGTCGACGTCTTTTTGCGAATACAAACGCA
>JANXZQ010000276.1 GCA_025355445.1 Gammaproteobacteria bacterium | reverse complement strand
TAGAAAGAATAACCCACGGATACCACCAACGCCTGCGGGGCGAAACTGATGTGTGAAGTGCGAATGACTCCGGCGGTATCTGCGGTCAGGTCAGTCGCCACTTTGGAGAAGGAATACGACGCGTACGCATGCCAATTGTTTGTGATGCGGTAGTTAACCCCCGCGGTGGCCGCCCAACCCACCGAGGGTGTCAGCGAAATTTTGGTGGGACCGCCGCTCGCGGCATCGCCGGCTGCGGTCGAGTTGCGGTCATAGAAGGTGCTGTAGTTGGCGCCGGCGCCGATGTACGGGCGCCACTTGGAACTCTCTTCGAAGAATACGTATTCCAACAGCAGAGTCGGCGCGATCCATCGCGCAGTGGCAATGACCTGGCCGTTATAGGGTACCGATCCCAGCGTGGCGGGCCCTTTGCCGACGGTTTTTTGCAATGGTGGATATCCCAGAGCCAGTTCCACATCCCAATGCGGGATGATGGTTCTGACGTACGCCAGGTACGCCGTTTTAAGGTTGTTCGCATCGATGTTGGCGCCGGCCGGTACGAACGGACCGGTCAGATCATCCGCCTTCACGTGATAGAACACCGAGTAAAGACCGATTCGCGCGCTGTTGGGATTGTCATCGGCGTGCGCCGCAGCGGCGCAAAAAAGAGCCGTAGCCGCGGCGGCCAGCAGGCCCAGGCGAATGCGGACATTGATGGTGGTCATTGGCCGGTCCTTAGAGTTGGCTGAAGAACGCGCGTGCGGCAGCCGCGCAGAAGGGCGCCACGGCGCCGTGATATCCCTGCACGAGGAGAAGCAGCGCTTCCGCCGGCGAGAGTCCCCCGCCTGCCGCCGATTCGTAGTAGGCCAGTTGCGCTGCCTGGCTTTGCTGGAATCCGCCCTGAATGGCAGCAAAGGAACCTGCGGGCGTACCGCTCACATCCAACACCGTGATGAGCCCTGCTTGTACCAGCGGACTCCAGAACGCGGCCATGGTTTCGGTATTCACGGAGAAGAACACCGTGGGATCTTGGTCGCCGCCGCACAGCAGGGTGGGAGCCGTGGGCGCCCAGCCTCCATTGCGCAAATCATTCTTGTAGAGAGCTTGGCGCAGCGGCTGCACCGGCACGGTATGGGCGAGCGGCACGCCCGTGCTCGGTGTGGGGACTGCGCCGTCGGGATTTCCCGCCGCATCGAGCGCATAGGTGACGCGGTACGAGTTATTGATCAGGTACGGCGAGCCGAAGCCGGCTGCGAACAGCGGTGTTTGCGAAGTCGGCGGCAGCGGATAGTTGGCGCTGCCGGGAACCGACAGTAGTGCTGTCAGTTCCGCAGACAACACGGCGTCGCCGGGCACCGTGACCGACGGCGTGGCGCTGTCGAACAATGCGGTCTCAGGCAATAGTCCGGTTGAGAAAATCGTATCGATGGGCGTGGCGCTGGGCAGCAGGGTTTCGATGCCGTTCACGAATGTCGCCGAATACAAATCGGCGGGGGTGCTGTAGATATTGCCGTAGGCCTTTTGGTAGCTCGTTCCGATCAGCGGCGCAAATACCGTCGACCCCAGATTGACGTTGCCGAAGAAAATGGCATCGCCGAAAGCCTCCATGGCATAAGGCCCGGACATGGGTGCAGACCCCGTGATCACAGCACCGCTCGCCTCGAGCGCGCGTTGGGTGGCCATGGCCACGTGACCGCCTTCGGAGTAGCCGGTGATGAACAACTTGCCGCCGTCGCTGGTCGCGGAACTGAATGTCTTGGGCAGAGCCGCGCGGGCCGCGGTCAAAATATCGATCATCTCCCCGGACTGCTGCTCGGCGTTGAGGAAGGGGTGATAGCCCAGCGTGGAGATGTCGTAGCCGGCATAATTCGGCGCCACCACGATGTAGCCCTGTGCCGCGAACATGGCCGCGATCAGCACGCCTTCGGAATTGGAGGGGTTGGTGATGTCTGCAATGTTGAGAGTCTTGTCGGGGTTCGTGCCGTGCGCATACAGGACGATGGGGCGCGCTCCGGAACAACCGGATGCGGCGCCGGTGGGCACCATGAGTGCACCGGAGGATTCGGTGGATTCAGCCGCGCCACCCACAGTCCAGAATTTGACGTAGTAGAAATCCACGCCGCACGCCGGATTGCCGGTGATTTGCAAGAGCTGGGCGCCGCTGGCGGTTCCCGCCAGCTCGGCCTGGAACGTGGCGGCGTCGAGCGACGCGATTCGAAACGGCGGATCTACGGCGAGCGTTCCGTGCGTCGTAGAGGAGGCGATCATCGCCGTCTGGCTACTCGATCCACATGCGCCGAGCATTGCGGCGCAGAGCGCCGCACTCAAAGGCATCAGTAATTTGAACATGGCTTCTCCCTGCTGCTTGCGCGGAAGTCTACGCCAACGCCGATCAACCGGCATCTCCTTGACGGCGGCCCGCTGTCTGCGTGAGCACGTGCGGTATACTTCTTGCACTCATGGAGAACACGCCAAAACCCGATTTCACAACGGGCGTGCCGGCCGGCGCCATACCGGACGGAGGCCTGTTGCTCGGCCATGTCGGCGAGGAGGATATCGTCCTGGTCCGGCGCGGCAGCGAATTGTTTGCCGTGGGCGCTTATTGTACTCACTATCATGGTCCGCTCGCGCAGGGCCTGGTTGTGGGCGAAACCCTTAGGTGCCCATTGCACCACGCCTGTTTCAGCCTGCGCACCGGTGAGGCGCTGCGCGCCCCTGCTCTGGATTCGATCGACTGCTGGCGGGTCGAGCGAAGCGGCGATACGGTGTTCGTGCGGCAGAAATTAACGGCCAGCCCCGTTGCCGATGCCTCTGTTGATACTGCCTCCGCCGCGACCACGCGCCGCAAGCCAAGCGCGCCGCGGGCCGTCGTGATCGTCGGCGGCGGTGCCGCTGGACTTGCTGCTGCCATGAGCCTGCGCCGTCACGGTTACCAAGGCACGCTGA
>JANXZQ010000419.1 GCA_025355445.1 Gammaproteobacteria bacterium | reverse complement strand
CTGCCGTCATCGGCGTAGGAATGGCTGCCTTGATCGAGAACGATCCGCGAGACCGCGGCTTGGCGCCCGACGGCGATGCTTTGCCGGCGGGTGAGGCCCCCCGGGTGCAGTCGGGTTTTTCGGTACGCGCGGCGGTTAGGTCGCGGCGCTTCGCCGGGCTGTACGCCGCCTGTTTGTTCTGCTCGTTTGGCCTGTTCGTACCCTTCGTGCACCTCGTTCCGTTCGCGCTCGATCATGGCGTCGCGCAGTCCTCGGCGGTTCTGCTGCTCGGCGCCATCGGCGTCGGCAGCACGGCCGGGCGCTTCGTTCTCGGTGGGTTGGCGGACAAATTGGGACGCGAGCTCACGCTGGTGCTGATGTTCGCGGGCATGGCGCTGGTGCTGCTGTGCTGGATATTTGCCACGGTATTCTGGGGCATGGCGCTATTTGCTCTGGCCTATGGCGTTGTGTACGGCGGCTTCGTCGCCGTGCTGCCGGCCTTGGTGATGGACTATTTCGGCGGACGCAATGTGAGCGGCATCATCGGCATTCTGTACACCAGCGTGGCCCTCGGCACCTTGATCGGCCCGAGCGCCACGGGCTTTGCCTTTGACGTGAGCCATAGCTACACGCTGCCGATACTGATCGGCGCCGGCGGCAACATCATCGCCGCCGGCATCATGCTGAGCGTGTCGAAGACGGCGGCCGTGGCGGCTGCGTGAGGAGCGTGCGGGGGAAAGCGGGGCCGCGCAGTCATGGGGTGGCGCGGGTGATCTCGAAGTTGGGCTTGGGCTCGCGCACGGAGGCAGCAGCGTGGGTGGGCGAGGGGCGAGTGCGGGTCAACGGCCGGATGGTGCGCGACCCGGAGCATGCGGTCCGGCAGGGCGTGGACCGGATCGAGGTTGACGGCCGCGAGTCCAAGCCGGCGACACGCATGGTGCTGATGTTGAACAAACCGCGCGGCTTGGTGACGACGGCGAAGGACGAGCAAGGACGCGCGACGGTGTACAGCTGTTTCGCGGGTGCGGCGCTGCCGTGGCTGGCGCCGGTGGGGCGGCTGGACAAGGCCAGCGAGGGATTGCTGTTGTTCAGCAATGATCCGGTGTGGGCTGCGCGCATCACCGATCCTGACAGCGGGCCGGCGAAGACCTATCACGTGCAAGTGAATCGATTGCCGGACGCTGGGCTACTCGCGAGTCTCGAGTACGGCATGGCGGTGGAAGGCGAGCACCTGGCGGTGAAGTCGGCGCGACAGCTGCGCTCGGGGGAGAAAAACGCGTGGTTGGAAATCGTGCTCGAGGAGGGCCGCAATCGGCAGATCCGCCGTTTGCTGGAGGCCTTCGATGTGTCGGTGCTGCGCTTGGTGCGGGTGGCGATCGGCCCGCTGGCTTTGGGCGCGTTGGCCAAGGGTCAGTGGCGGATGCTCACCGCGGAGGAAGTCGCTCATTGGGGAAGCCGCATGCCGAGCTGATCGAAGAGGAAGCTGTAGATGTCGGCGGATTGATTGACGCGTACGGACAGAGAACTGCCGATGCCGTGGCCGGCGTGCGAGTTGATGCTGAGATAGACCGGCCGTCCCGAATTCGTCGCGGCTTGCAGGCGCGCAATCATCTTGCGCGAGTGCGCAGGGTTGACGCGCCCGTCGGTTTCTCCGGTGGCCATGAATACAGCGGGATACGCGGTGCCATTGGTCACGTGGTGATAGGGTGAATAGGCGTATAGGGCCTTGAATTGCCCGGCGTCTTTGACGGAGCCGAATTCGGTGGTGTTGAACAGCCCATTCGGATCGCGCTCGACGCGCAGCATGTCGTAGATGCCGACTCGCGAGACGACGGCGCGAAACAGCTCCGGGTGCTGCGTGAACGCGGCACCCATCAGCAATCCGCCATTGCTGCCGCCGATAATGGCGAGGTGCCCGTGGTCGGTGTAGTGGCGCGCCAGCAGGTAGTCGGCGGCGGCAAAAAAATCGTCGAAGACATTCTGCTTGTGTGTGAGCGCACCCTGCTGGTGCCAGGCCTCACCGAACTCACCGCCGCCGCGCAGGTTGGCAATGACGTAAATCCCGCCACCGTCGAGCCACAGCCGTATGTTGGCGCCGAGAAACTCAGGCGTGAGGCTGATGGCGTAGCCGCCGTAGCCGTTCAAGAGCACCGGGTCGGCGCCGGAAAGCTTAGTGTTCTTGCGGCGCACGATGTTGATGGGGACCGAGGTGCCATCCTTGGAGGTGGCAAGTTCTCGCACGACTTCGGTATCGGCGAACGATACGGGGCTGGTCTGCAGCAGCTTGGTCTCGGAACTGCGCATGACTGATTCGTCGTAGCGCGAGAAATACGGCGGGCGCAGATAGGTCGCGATGGAGTACAGCAGGGTGCCGTCACTCAGGGGTTGGACTTCATCCACTGACGCCAAGTCGGGCAGTGGCAGCATGCCGCGAGGCATGCCGTTGTGGTCAAACACGGACACGCGAGACGGGCCGCCGACCAGTTCACGTACGTAGATCGCCTTCGCAGTGAGCGCGATGGGGTCGCCGCCGGCCTGGCCGGCGCTCAGCATGACGGCATCGGATTCCGCGACGAGCAGGGTGGCTTGACCGAGATCAACGACTCCTGGCGCGAGCTTGAGCAGTTTGCCGCGCGGTGCATCCTTGCGCGAGATCAAGTACAACGAGCCGTCCGCTCCGGCAGTCACAGCGACTATCTGGTCCTCGAAATGCGTGACTTGCCGAACGGCGCCGCTGGAATCGATGAGGTAGTGGGCGAATTCGCCGCCGTCGCCGTTAGCCACCGATGCGATCACGAGCTTGGGATTGAAGCGATTTTCCAAGGCGATTTCCGCGACCTTGGGCATGCCTTTGCCGAGAACGTAGACATCCTTGGCGACGTCGTCGCCCAACAGGTGGAAGTAGGTCTGTTGGAAAAAATGTTGCTCATCGGCAGGCCGATCGGGCCCTGGATAGCGCGTGTACCAGAAGCCCTTGCCGTCGGCGCGCCAGGCGAGGCTGCCCCCGCCGGTCGGATACTGCACCCGCAAAATTGGCGGCGCGATCTCTTTCCCGGTCGCTACGTCGTACAAATGCAAGGCGCCGTCTTCGCTGCCGTTCTCCGATAGGGACACGGCAATGAGCTTGCCGTCGGGCGAGGGCACGAACCAATCGATGGCAGTCGTTCCCTTGGGATTGAGAATATTCGGATCGACAATGACGCGGGCAAGCGCGGGGTCCGCGGCATTGGTGAGCAATCCGATCATGGGCTGCTGCTTGGGTGGCTCATTATAGAAGGCGAAGACCTGTCCACCGACGGTATGCAGGCCGTAGTAGGAACTCGAAGTGGCGGAAATCTGACGCAGCAATCGGGCGTAGATCGGGCGGCGCTGCGGCAGGGCGTCGAGATAGCCACGGGTGCCCTTGTCCTGCGCCGCGCTCCAGTCACGAACGTCTTGGGTGGACGAATCTTCCAGCCAGCGATAGGGATCGGACACGTTCACGCCGTGGTAGGTGTCGGTGACAGGACGCTGCGTGGTGGCGGGCGCGCCCGCGTCGGCGGCAAGCGCGGTTGCGGCGAAGCCGGTAAGGGCGGTTGTGGCAATGCCGGTAAGCACGGCAGCGAACGCTCGGGACTTGAAGCGGTTCGCGCGCCGGGAATCGAAGTTGTGAATCCTTTCACTTTGCATGACTGTACCTCAGAAAGCGGCGGGGTAGGCTCCGCCATCCAGCAGAATATTTTGACCTGTGATGTACGCGGCATGGACGCTGCACAGAAAAGCGCAGGTTTGGCCGAACTCGGCGGGCGTGCCGAACCGCTTGGCGGGGATTTCCGCCATGGCGTGGGCGGCCATGACGGATTCCGATTGCCCGCTGCGCTTGGCGGCGACCGTAAAGCCGTTGCGCAGGCGTTGAGTGTCGAAGCTGCCCGGCAGGATATTGTTGATGGTGATGTTCTTGTCGGCAATCTTGCGGGCGACGCCGGATAGGAAGGCGGTGAGGCCGGCCCGCGCCGCGCTCGATAAATCCAGCCCAGCAACCGGCATCTTCACGCTGATGGAAGTGATGTTGACGATTCGGCCGAAGCCGCGCGCCGCCATGGGCTCGATGACTTTTTGAATGAGTTCGATGGGGGTGATCATGTTCATGGTGACGCCGGTGAGCATGGCCTGGCGATCGAGTTCGCGAAAATCGCGGTAGGGCGGGCCACCATTGTTATTGATCAAGATATCAGGCGCCGGGCAGGCGGCAAGCAGTGCCTGCTGCCCCTCCAGTGTCGACACATCGGCCAGCACCGGCCACACCTCTGCGCCCGTGACTTGACGAATTTCCTCGGCCGTCTGATCGAGCAGCGTGCGATTGCGCCCGTTGATGATGAGCGAGACACCCGCTTCGGCGAGCGCGCGCGCGCAGGCCTTGCCCAATCCCTGGCTCGATGCGCAGACGATGGCCGTCCGTCCGCGAATTCCCAAATCCATACCTCTTCCCCTATCGCACAATTTGTCAGATTTACAATACTTTCCGTGCGCTTGCAATGAGCGCGACTCGATCGTATAGCCGGTATAGGCTAGCAGCACAAGAACCACGGAGTGGATATGACGATCAAACGCATTCAGACCGGCCCGCGGATGTCGCAGGCAGTGATTCACAATAAGACCGTCTACCTGGCCGGGCAGGTGGCGCCCGGCGTGACTGTCGCCATCCAGACGCGCAACGTACTCGCCGCGATCGATGCTTTGCTGGTGGAGGCGGGCACCGACAAGAGCCGGCTGTTGTCTGCGACCATCTGGCTCACGAGCATGGCGACTTTCGCGGAAATGAACGGCGTGTGGGAATCGTGGGTGGTGGCGGGAGAAACTCCCGCGCGTGCCACGGTGGTAAGCCCGCAATTGGCGTCCGGCGAATACAGGATCGAGATCGCCGTCGTGGCGGCTCTGCCGTAAGGATTGGCGCTGGGCCGGGAACTGCCATGCTCGAGCTGCAGAACATCTACAAGACCTTCGAGGACAGGACCGTCCTCGCCGATGTGAACCTGATGGTTCCCAAGGGTGCGACGCATGCGCTGATTGGTTCGAGCGGTTCGGGAAAGACTACGCTGCTACGCATCACGCTCGGGCTCATTCCCTTCGACACGGGCTACGTCAAGATCAATGGGCAGGCACTGCTGTCATTCACGCAAGTGCAATGGGCCGACCGTATCGGCTACGTACCGCAGGATGGCGGACTGTTCCCGCACATCACGGCAAGGAACAATGTGGCGCTGATCGCGAAGCTGCGTGGATGGGCCAAGTCGAAAATCGATGAGCGCGTGGAAGAATTGCGCAGGGTGGTGGACCTGGACGCGGAGATCCTGGGGCGCTTTCCGCGGGAAATGAGCGGCGGCCAAAAGCAGCGCGTGGCCATCATGCGCGCCGCAATGATGGATCCCGCGGTGATGTTGCTGGATGAGCCTATGGCGGCATTGGATCCGCTGATCCGCAGCAGCCTGCAGCAGGAATTGAAATCCATTTTCCAAAGGCTCAACAAGACCGTGCTGCTGGTCACGCACGATCTGGGCGAGGCGGTGTTTCTGGCGGAGCAGATCACGATGCTGCATGAAGGCAGAATGGTGCAGACCGGTACTTACGGCGATTTGCTGCTGCGGCCGGCGAGTCCCTTCGTGACCCAGTTCATCAATGCGCAGCGCACCCTGCCCGATGCGGGTGACGTGCGATGAGGCGCTGCCGGAATACGCTGGTGTACCTGCTGGCGGCCTGCATACTGGCGGCGCTGCCGCCCGGCACGGTGCTTGCCGGGGATAGCATCGTGGTTGGC
This sequence comes from Gammaproteobacteria bacterium, assembly GCA_025355445.1. Classification (GTDB taxonomy): domain Bacteria; phylum Pseudomonadota; class Gammaproteobacteria; order Steroidobacterales; family Steroidobacteraceae; genus Bog-1198. The sequence goes on along the minus strand of JANXZQ010000419.1, from coordinate 4,905 downwards.
GGCAAGATCTTCACCGAAGCCTATGTGCTGGGGGAGATCGCGGCGCAAACCGTTGAGTCGTCGTCAAAGGTGCCGGCCACGCGCAAACTGGGGATGGGCAGCACGGGTATTTTATTCGAGGCGCTGAAGAGCGGTGCCATCGATGTCTACGCGGATTACACGGGCACCTTGGCGGAGGCCATTCTCAAGCGGCCGGACCTGAAGTCACTGGACGAAATTCGTGAAGCATTGGGAGCGCTGGATCTGACGATCTCCGGCTCGCTGGGATTCAACGACACTTATGCGCTGGCGGTGAAGGAGGCGTTCGCGGAGCAGCATCAGCTGCGCACCATCGGGGACTTGATTCCGATTCAACCAGGCGTGCGCGCGGCCTTCAGCTATGAGTTCATGGATCGCAAGGATGGGTATCCCGGTTTGGTGAATAACTATCGCTTGGGGCTGGATGCGCAAAAAGTCAGCCGCATGGAGCATTCGCTGAGCTTCCAGGCCATCGATCAGAACGCCGTCGATTTGATCGACGTGTATTCGACGGACGCAAAAATTAAGAAATTGCACTTGCGGCTGCTCAAGGACGATCACAATTATTTTCCGGTGTATCAGGCGGTGTGGGTGGCGAGAAAGTCCTTCGTTGCGGAGCATCCGCACGAGTGGCAGGCATTGCGGGGACTGGAAGGCCGGATCAGCGAAACCGCCATGCGCGACATGAATGCGCAGGCCGACATCCAGAAGATCCCCTTCGACAAGATCGCCGCGCAATTTCTGGGGTCGGAGGCGCGCCATTCGGAGGGCTGGTGGCATGAGATAGGGCGCCGCACCCGGGAGCACCTATGGCTGGTGGGCGTGTCGCTGCTCTTTTCGGTGCTGGTCGGTATTCCGCTCGGCGTCGCGGCGGTGCGCTTCCACGCCACCGGCCAGGCCATCCTGCTGTCGAGCGCGGTGATTCAAACGGTGCCGTCGCTCGCCCTGCTGTGCTTTCTGATTCCGGTGTTCGGGGTGGGTACGAAACCTGCGCTGGCGGCGTTATGCTTGTACAGCCTGCTGCCGGTGGTGCTCAATACCTTCACCGGCATTCGCGCCGTGAATCCGATTCATTTGGAGAACGCGCGTGCATTCGGACTGAATCGGCGGCAGGTGCTGTTCCGGGTGGTGCTGCCGCTCGCGAGTCCGACGCTGCTCGCGGGAATAAAAACGGCGACCATCGTGAGCATCGGGACCGCGACTCTGGCCGCCCTAGTGGGGGCGGGCGGCTATGGTGCGCCCATCGTGTCGGGCCTGGCGTTGAACGATGTGCCAACCATATTGACCGGCGCCATTCCCGCCGCGCTCATGGCTTTGGTGGCGCATGCGCTGTTCGAATTGCTCGGCATTGCGTTGATTCCCGCCGGTCTGCGCAGACGGCCTTAGGGCGGGTCGATTCTCAATCGGGCGCTAACCGGTGGGCAACACCGCGCGCTGCACCAGCCAGACCAATGCCAGCGCGGCGATCGCCGCCGATCCCCAGGGCATGATGGCGCGCCGATAAAACACTCCGGCGCGCAGTGCATATATCACGGGCATGACGCTGAGCACCACGGCCATTTGACCGGTTTCGATACCGACGTTGAATGCCAGCAGGGAGACGATGCGGGCGCCGTGCGGCAGGCCCATGTCGGCAAGCACGGATGCGAAGCCGAAACCGTGCAGCAGGCCGAATGCAAAGGCGATCCGTGCGCGGCTTTCGGTGACCACGGGAAATATATTGTTGAGCGCGGCCACGATGATAGAGGCCGCGATGATGGATTCGGTGAGCCGGCTCGGCAGGCGCACGATGTCCAAAGCCGCCAATGTCAGCGTGAGCGAATGCGCGAGCGTAAAGGCCGTCACCACCTTGAATATGCTGATCAGCGCGGGGCGTGCTTCAGGAACGGGTTCCCAGCGGCCGCTTTTGCGCAGCAGCACGGCCGGCAACAACAATGACAATAAGAAAAGCAGATGGTCTATGCCGCTCCATATATGCCAGACGCCGGCGTGGAAGTAATCGACGAATGCGCGCCAGCGCGACGGTGCGAAGACCGCGAAGGCGGACTGTGCAGCGGCGCCGCCCAGCACCGCGGTTTGTACCGCATTGCCGGCCGTCAAGGTGAGTAATCCGCGGTGCGAGGGATCGATGCCGGCCATGAGGCTATAGCCAATCGTGAGATCGCGAACCGGACCTGCGCACCGGGCGGTGTACGGCAGCCAGGCGTAGCTGCCGTCCACGCGATCATTCACTTGCAGCGCTTGAAATGACAGCTTGCATGCGTCATGTTGGGCAGCGAACGACAGGTGTGCCTCCAGATAGCGCGCCAACTGCGGCTCGCCCTCGCGCAGTTCGCGCCAGGTGATCTTGTTGTCCCGATTCGCGTCCACCCCGACGGCCAGTTCGACGTCGCGGACCGCGAGTTCGATGGAGCCCGTGACATTCGGACCGTCGACGTTCGCCACCAGAAAACCGCTGCTGGCGATGTGAGCGTGAGCGGCGGCGGCAAATGCGCATGCCATGAAGGCGCCGGCGATGCGCCATGGCCACGCCCGGCGCGAGGCAGTACGCCGGCCGCTCATGTCGAGTCTCTATAAGGAGCGAGTCGAGTATCCTCAAGACCGCTTTGCCGCAAAAATTGCAATGCGGGGGCGGCGGCGGGCGCCTCATGGGCAGCCTGTGCGGAGCGCAGCAGCATCAATATATCGTCGGGCTCGCGTTGCATTTTCCAGTTCTCTACGGCGGCGGCCAGGGCGGCCGCCGGCTGATGATCGACGTCGAGCAGGTAGCGGGCTTGTTCACGACGATGCACCGGATCGCCACGCCGCTGTTCTACATCGAAGGCACTGGATAAAAGCGCTTCGGCCGTCGCGCTCGCGCCATCCCGCAACTGCCGGTGTGCGATGGCGACCCGCAGCAGCATCGGTTCCATGGATTCGTAACCGGCCAACAATTGCAGCGTCTCGGCGGCGCGGCTTCGCCGCAGCAACAGATCGGCATAGGCCAGCCGCATGTAGAAATCCTCCGGCGACAGCGCCAGGCCTTCGCGGAACCAATGCTCGGCGGCCACGTCGTCGGCCAGCCGCTCTGCCATCTCACCGAGTTCGGAGTAGCGCCATGCGCGTGCTTCCGGGGGCATTTCCTTCGGCGCCAGTGCGATGATTGACGCATACGCGGTGCTCAGGTGGCCCGTCAAGCCGAGCACGCTTTGTTGACACAGGGTTGTAATTGCCGGATCGGCGGCGACGGCAAGATGCCGGCAGGAGGTCAAGGCCTCGTCGTAACGCCCGAGCACACGAAGTACGGTAGCGCGCGTGAGCCACCCTTGCGCGTCGTCGGGGCGCGCTTGCAGGGCCCGATCGAGTTCGACCAGAGACGCATCGAAGGCGTGGCGGCTCTGCAGAATGGTGGCGTGCAAGACCAAGACCTGCGGCGCAACGACCGGCTGATTCATCCAAGGTGCGAGTATCGCCTCGGCGTAGCCTAAGAAACGCAGATCGCCGGTGGCTCTCGCGCGGGAGATATCGAAGTGAGCGAGCGGGAGCGCGACGTCCAAACGGCGCGCGGTGAGCTCGCGGGAGGGGAGACTGGCGTGTCTCGCACCCGCCGGCAGTTCCGCCAACACTTCTGCGTCGCTGGCGGGGGTGTGCGGTGAGGCCTGTGCGGTAGTCATATGTGCGGCGAGAAGTAAGGCCACGCAAAAAGGCCAGCGCCGGAGTCGGCGCTGGCCTCGGATCATCGAACAAAGCTGCGTCCTTAGGCGCATCTATTTAGTTGGCGGTAACGGCAATCGGCGCACTGGTTTCGCTGCTGTCGTTGATTGTCAGCGCGCCACCAACTACAGCGATCGGCGCGTCCGTCTCGGACGTGTGTTGAGCCAGAGCCAGCACCTGCGCCGTGTCGAGCGACTGCGAAGTCGACGGCGGCGGCGGCGCTGGCGGGGTAACGGGCGGGTTGTTGTTGTGGTCATTACAGGCGGCCGCCAGCACCGCCGTCAATCCCAACGCGCCCAACAGGAGTAATTTGCGGTTCATCGTAACTCCTTAGTCGTTCGCGCTGGTGGGTGAGCCCGCGAGCGGAGTGTTCAGATAGGGAAAGACCGGCAGATAGTTCGCGGGGTTGGGTTCTACGCCATCGGTGTAGTGCAACTGCCGTGAAGCATCCGAGGCCGGATCCGGATCCGTGGCGCTCCCATCGAAAGGCGACAGCAGTACACCCATCGCGACCCGCAACTCAATATCGACGACGTCGTCGATCGGGCGGCGGCCGTTCGGAAATCCAGCCAAGTCTCCGCCGAGGACACCCAAGTCATTCTGAGTGGCAATGGGTGTGGCCGCGATGCTCGTATTGAGCCGCGTCTCCTCCGCCGGCGTGACCGCTTTGGGCTGATTCAGCCCTTTGATACCGGTCAGAAAGGCCGCCTCGAGATCCGTTCGCGGGTAGACATTCGGAGCTAGCACTCCTGCGCCGCCGAACAGCGTCTGCAGCAACACGGGCAGTGAAGGATTGGTTACATAGTCTGCAAACTGCGCATCACCCGACGGCGAAGACCCGTTGAAGCGGTCCTTATCCGGAAGACCGATGATGAGCTCGTTGACGAGCGGCATCGCCAAGCGAGACACCTGCGTCCAGGCACCGCCTTGCACTGCGGCTCCCGTGGGCGAGGTGACCGCTCCTACGCTGGCAACGCTCCTGTTGCTCTCGGGCGCCGAATTGAGCACGGAAGCCTGACGCAGACTGGCAGTGGTCCACGCGCCGATGACCGGATCTGTGCCCGCGGTGAGGCAGGTGGTCGGGACTTCCAGTGCGATGGAGGTGACGTTGTAACCGGCCAAGGAATTCGGAGCGAGCTGTCGCGCGTTCGTACCGGCGGGAGCCAATTCGGTGACGGGGTACTTGATATTGAC
>JANXZQ010000254.1 GCA_025355445.1 Gammaproteobacteria bacterium | reverse complement strand
CACCGAGCTGCAGCGGAACAACGACAGTCACAGAGACGATCACGCCCTGCTGGCCAAGGCAGTAGTCGAGTCGCCGCCGCACTACCTGCGCGACGGCGGCGTCATCGCTTCGGGCTATGACCCGGAGCTCGACGAACTGCGCGTACTCGGCAGCAATACCGAGCAATTTCTGCTCGATTTGGAAAAAAAAGAGCGTGAGCGCAGCGGCCTATCCAGCCTGAAGTTGGGTTTCAATCGGGTGCAGGGCTTCTTCATCGAAGTGAGCCGCGGCCAAGCCGACAAAGTGCCGGCCGACTACCTGCGCCGCCAAACCGTCAAGTCGGCCGAGCGCTTCAGCACCCCCGAATTGAAATCCTTCGAAGACAAGGTGCTGGGCGCGCGCGATCGGTCCCTGGCACGCGAGAAGGCACTGTACGAGGCATTGCTCGATCACTTGACTTCGCGTCTGCCCGCGTTGCAGTCGAGCACGGCCGCGATCGCACAAATCGACGTGCTGCATTGTTTCGCCGAGCGCGCCACGGCGCTCGACTGCACGCAACCCGAACTGGTCGAGGAACCGATGCTGCTGATCGACGGCGGCCGCCATCCGGTGGTGGAGCGCGCCGGCCGGGAACCCTTCGTCCCCAATGATCTGCGCTTCGACGACTCGCGCCGCATGCTCATCATCACCGGCCCGAATATGGGCGGCAAGAGCACCTACATGCGTCAGACCGCGCTCATCGTCATCCTGGCGCACATCGGCTGCTACGTGCCGGCGCGCCGCGCGGTCTTGGGGCCCATGGATCGCATTTTTACGCGCATCGGCGCAGCGGACGATCTCGCCGGCGGGCGCTCGACGTTCATGCTCGAAATGACCGAAACAGCCAACATTCTCAACAACGCCACGGCCAAGAGTCTCGTACTCATGGACGAGGTGGGCCGCGGCACCAGCACCTTCGACGGTCTCTCGCTCGCCTGGGCCTGTGCTGCTTTCATTGCCAATAAGATCCGCGCCTTCACCCTATTCGCCACGCATTACTTCGAACTCACCAGTCTGGCCGGAGAGGCGCCGGGGGTAGCCAACGTGCATGTCGAGGCCGTGGAACACGGCCATTCGCTGGTCTTCCTGCACAGCGTCAAGGAAGGCCCCGCGAATCAGAGTTATGGATTGCAGGTCGCGGCGCTCGCCGGTATTCCAAGATCGGTGACGGCGCAGGCCCGCCGCTATCTGACCGAGTTGGAACGCGAGCGCGACGCGCTGCGCAGTACGGCCTCACCGCAAGGCGAGCTGGCGCTGTTCGGCGTGTCTCTTCAAACCGCTGCCCAGCCTGCGCCGGCCGCGCTTGCGGAATCTGCCGCGCTTGAAGCTTTGCGCGCCATCGATCCGAATGCCTTGAGTCCGCGCGACGCGCTGGATTTACTGTTCCGGCTGCAGCAATTGGATCGCGGCGAGCGCAACGCCTAAGGGGCGTCCCCGGCCGCAAATTTACCTGTTTTTAAGAACGCCCCGGTCGCGCTCGCCACGGCCTTGGAGAACACCAGTCCGGTGTGACTCGCGCGCAGCACCGCATGATCCTCCGCGCCCACGAGCTGCGTCTCGGCCACCAGCACAGTCCCGTCGTTCGGGCCCTCGAGCGTCCCTAAAAGGCGGCCCACCCCGCGTTCCAAGTTGCCTGCGATCACTCCCAAATCCCGCGCGTCCGCCCAGCGCCGCTCGTGCGGCATGAGCAATTCCTCACGCCCACTTTGTCCCAGAATCTGTTTGCCCAGCGGCAGCCGCGCCAAATTTTGCGCCGTACGGCTGCCCCGCAGCGGCGGCCCCAACAGCACGATGCGGCCGGGCGGCAGCCAGGCCCGCACCGCGGCGTCCTCTTCGAAGAGCCTTAAGATTACCAGGCCGCCCAAGCTGTGCCCGACCAGATGCACGGTATCGGCGCGCAGGGCAGCGAGGAACTTCGCCAGTTGCCGGGCGTTGGCACTGGCGCCGCCGGCAATCGAAGGATAGGAAAATGTCCGGAAGTCGGCCTGAAGGTCTTGCGCCAGCCGCCGGCGCAGCAGGAAGGATTCAGCGCCTCTTTGCCACAGCCCATGCACGTACACCACCACCGTGCTCAATGCGCGGCCTCCAGGCGCAGCGATTCAATGACGGCGCGGTTGGTGCTCGATGAGGCCGTTGCCGCCGCCTCGGCGCCGCTCGACCAGCAAAACTGCACATGCTCCGGCTCGCTCAACGTGACCGGCATACGGCGCGGCAAGCGCAGCGAGAAAGCGTGTTCCATATTGCGCGTGATTCCCGGCGCGTACTTTTTCCCGAACGCGGGCAGAATTTCGTATACCTGCGTCCACTGCAGGTTGACCAGCACGCCCTGCGTGATGCCGGTTTCCTCCACGACCTCGCGCCGCGCCGCGCCATCGGCGAACTCGCCCCACTCCAAGCTGCCCGTCACCGACTGCCAAAAGCCCGCGGGCCGGCGCCGCTCCAGCAGCAGAAATTCGCCTGCGTCCGTATAGATCACGATCAGAACGGATTCCGGCCGTTTGAATTGCTGCTCGCCGCTTGGCTGTTGAACGTTCACGATCCTTGGGCGGTCACTCGACCTTGGGCGCAACCCGCACGCGGATATGCAATTCCTTGAGCTGCGCCTCGCTGACCTCCGTCGGCGCATCCATCAGCAGATCCGCCGCCGTCTGCGTCTTCGGGAAGGCGATCACGTCGCGAATACTGTCGGCTCCGGCCATCAGCATGGCCAGACGATCCAGCCCAAAGGCGATCCCGCCGTGCGGCGGCGCGCCGAGCTTGAGCGCATCGAGCAAGAATCCGAACTTCATGCGCGCCTCTTCCGGCGAGATGCCCAGCAAATCGAATACCACGGACTGCAGTTCCTGCGAATGAATACGCACTGAGCCGCCGCCGATTTCCGAACCGTTCAGTACCATGTCGTAGGCCTTGGCGGTCGCCTCGCCCGGGCTCGCCGCCAGCGCCGCGTAGTCCAGATTCGCAGGGCTGGTGAAGGGATGATGCATGGCCTGCCAGCGTTTGGCGTCCGCGTCCCACTCGAACATCGGGAAATCCACCACCCATAACGGCCGCCAGCCTGCGGCGATCAGCTTCAAATCCTGGGCGACCTTCAGACGCAGCGCCCCCAAGGCGTCGCTCACCACTTTTCCGCTGTCCGCGCCGAAAAAAATCAAGTCGCCGTCGGCAGCACCGGTGCGCTCCAGGATTCCGCTCACCGCCGCGTCGCTCAAGAATTTCAATATCGGCGACTGCAACCCCTCGCGGCCTTTGGCGATCTCATTGACTTTGACGTAGGCCAAGCCCTTCGCGCCGTAGCGCGCCACATAGGCGGTGTAGTCGTCGATCTCCTTGCGCGACAACCGCCCGCCCTGCGGCACGCGAAGGGCGGTCACGCGACCGCGTGGATCGGCCGCAGGTCCTGCAAACACCTTGAAGTCGCAGCCTTTGACCAGATCGGCCACGTCCACCAATTCCAGCGCCACCCGCAAATCGGGCTTATCCGACCCGTAGCGGCGCATCGCCTCGGCGTAACTCATGCGCGGCAGCGGGTCCGGCAGGTCGACGTTCAGCACCTGCTTGAACAAATGCCGCACCAGCCCTTCCATCAACTTCTGTATGTCCAATTGATCGAGGAAGGAGGTCTCGATATCGAGCTGCGTGAACTCCGGCTGCCGATCGGCGCGCAAATCCTCGTCGCGGAAGCAGCGCACTATTTGATAGTAGCGATCGAATCCCGAAATCATCAGCAATTGCTTGTAGATCTGCGGCGACTGCGGCAGCGCGAAGAACTTTCCCGCATGCGTGCGGCTCGGCACCAGATAATCGCGCGCCCCCTCCGGTGTCGCCTTGGAGAGCATCGGCGTTTCGATGTCGATGAACCCGGCCTCATCGAGATAGTGCCGCATGGCACGCGTAATCCGATGCCGCAGCAGCAGCCGATCGCGCATCTCCTCGCGGCGCAAGTCGAGGTAGCGATAGCGCAGCCGCACTTCTTCGTTCACCTGCTCGTCAAGTTGAAACGGCAGCGGCTCGGAGCGGTTCAATATCTCGAGATCCTGGCACAGCACTTCGACCTGACCCGACTTGAGGTTGGCGTTCGCGGTGCCGGGGGGGCGCGCCCGCACCAAGCCCGTGACCTTCAGCACAAATTCGTTGCGCACGCGTTCGGCCATCGCGAACACCGCCGCCCTGTCGGGATCGAAAACGATCTGCAACAAACCTTCGCGATCGCGCAAATCGACGAAAATGACGCCGCCGTGGTCGCGGCGGCGATGCGCCCAACCGGCCACGGTGACAACTTGGCCGGTCAACGTGTCATTAACTTGGCCGCAATAATGAGTGCGCATAGGGGAAACCAAAGTTCGCGATGCTAAGGCTTGAGAGACGCATGGGCAAGCCCACGCCCGATCGTGGTCGGACTAGCGCCGCCCCTTAGCCTTGGGCGCCGGCCTTTTGACCGGCCTCTTGACCGGCCTTTTCGCCGCAGCCCTGCCGCGCGAGGCTTTGCGCCCACTCGCCGAATCCTTGCCGAGGTCGAGCTTCTTCGCCGGCCCCGCCGCTGCCTTCTCGGACGATTTGTCGGCCGCCTTATCGTTAAGCTTGGGTGCTTCCTTGGCGCCAGCACCTTCTGCCGCCTTGGCATCCCCGGTCTTGGCCTCCCCGGTCTTGCCCTCACCGCCTTTGGCATCCGCTGCCGCCGTAGTACCGGCATCCTTGACGCCATCCTTGCCGCTGTCTTTGGGTGCATCGGCATCCGGTCGATCAGCCAGATTCTTCTTATTGTCCGAATCGCCCTTGAAGTCGGTCTCATACCAACCGCCGCCCTTCAAGCGGAACACCGGCGCGGACATCAGGCGCTGCAGCTGCGACTTACCGCAGTGCGGGCATTTCTTTAAGGGCGGCTCGCTGATCTTCTGCATGGCCTCGAGATCGTGGCCGCAGCTCTTGCACTGGTATTCGTAAAAAGGCATGTATTTCCTCTAAGGATCCGAGCCGTCGCGCAGCGCAGTATAGCCCGTCAATGCACGCGTTCCTTCTCGAACACGATGGCATCGCGCTTAAGCGTAGCGACCAGCCGATCCCCCGCCACGAAGTCGCCGCGCAGGATGGCCTGCGCCAGCGGGTTCTCGATTTGCGCCTGAATGGCGCGCTTCAACGGACGCGCCCCATACACTGTGTCGAAACCCGCCTCGCCGATCTTGTCGCGCGCAGCATCGTCCAGGCGCAGGGCGATGTCGCGCTCCGCCAGTCTCTGCCGTAAGCGTCCCAACTGTATATCCACGATGGCGCGAATCTGCTCGCGTCCCAGCGAATGGAACACCACGATTTCATCGACCCGGTTGATGAACTCCGGCCGGAAATGCTGGCTCACCACCTGCATCACCGCCGCCTTCATCTTGTCGTAATTCGCCTCGCCCGACAGCTCTTGAATGACCTGCGAGCCTAAGTTCGAAGTCATGATCACCACGGCATTGCGAAAGTCCACGGTGCGCCCCTGGCCGTCGGTCAGGCGCCCATCGTCCAGAACCTGCAGCAGCACATTGAACACGTCGGGATGCGCCTTTTCGATTTCATCGAGCAGAATGACGCAGTACGGCCGACGGCGCACGGCTTCGGTCAAGTAGCCGCCCTCTTCATAGCCCACGTAACCCGGCGGCGCGCCGATCAGGCGTGCCACCGAATGCTTCTCCATGAATTCCGACATGTCGATGCGCACCAAGGACTCCTCGGTGTCGAACATGAATTCCGCCAAGGCCTTGCACAGTTCGGTCTTGCCGACTCCGGTGGGGCCCAAGAACATGAACGAGCCGCTGGGCCGGTTCGGATCCGACAGGCCCGCGCGCGTACGGCGAATGGCATCCGCGACGGCCCTGACGGCCTCCGGCTGGCCCACCACCCGCTTGCCCAACACCTCTTCCATGCGCAGCAGCTTGTCGCGTTCGCCCTCGAGCATGCGCGACACGGGGATGCCGGTCCACTTCGAGACGATCTCGGCGATTTCCACTTCGGTCACCGAATTACGCAATAGCTGATTGGGCTTCTGCTCCACCTCCAGCGCCTTGGCGAGTTTCTGTTCGAGCGCCGGGATGACCCCGTATTGCAGCTGCGACATGCGCGCCAAATCCTGCGCGCGCCGCGCCGTATCCATGTCCTTGCGCGCCTGCTCGAGTTCCCCGGTGAGGTGCGCGGCGCCCTGCACCGTAGCCTTCTCGGCTTTCCACACCTCCTCGAGATCCGAGTACTCCTTGTTGAGCGCCTTCAACGTGTCATCCAGCAGCCCTAAGCGCTTGCGCGACGCCTCGTCGGCTTCTTTCTTCAGCGCCTCGCGCTCGATCTTCAGCTGAATGATGCGCCGGTCGAGCTTATCGAGCGCTTCGGGCTTGGAATCGATTTCCATGCGGATCAGCGAGCCCGCCTCATCGATCAGGTCGATGGCCTTGTCGGGCAGCTGCCGGTCTGCGATGTAGCGATGCGACAAAGTCGCGGCCGCCACAATGGCCGGGTCGGTGATCTGCACGCCATGATGCACTTCGTAGCGTTCCTTCAAGCCGCGCAGGATCGCAATCGTGTCCTCCACCGACGGCTCATCGACCAGCACTTTCTGGAAGCGCCGCTCCAGCGCCGCATCCTTCTCGATGTACTTGCGATATTCATCGAGGGTGGTGGCGCCGACGCAGTGCAGTTCGCCTCGAGCGAGCGCGGGCTTCAACATATTGCCCGCATCCATGGCGCCCTCGGCCTTGCCGGCGCCCACCATGGTGTGCAATTCATCGATGAACAAAATAACCTGGCCTTCCTGCTTCGCCAGATCATTAAGCACGGCCTTGAGCCGCTCCTCGAATTCGCCGCGGAATTTCGCGCCGGTGATCAACGCGCCCAGATCCAGCGACAGAATGCGCTTGTTGCGTAACCCCTCGGGCACCTCGCCGTTGACGATGCGCTGCGCCAGCCCCTCCACGATCGCCGTCTTGCCCACGCCCGGCTCGCCGATCAGCACCGGATTGTTCTTGGTACGCCGCGCCAGCACTTGGATGGTGCGGCGTATCTCATCGTCACGGCCGATCACCGGGTCCAATTTGCCCAAGGAGGCGCGCTCGGTCAGATCGATGCTGTATTTCTCCAGCGCCTTGCGATTTTCTTCGGCGTTTGCATCATCCACCTTGGCGCCGCCGCGCACCTCGTCGATGGCCTGCTCCAGTCCTGCGCGAGCCGCGCCGTTGGCCTTGAGCAAACGCCCCAACTCGCCGCGATCCTCGCAGGCCGCGAGCACGAACAGTTCGCTCGATATGAATTGGTCACCGCGTTTCTGGGCCAGCTTGTCCGTGACGTTGAGCAGCTTGGTGAGCTCATTGCCGACATGCACTTCGCCGGCGTTGCCCTCGACTTTGGCGATTCGGTCCATGGCACCGGCCAGATCCGAGCGTAGCTTGGCGACCTGCGCGCCTGCCTTCTCCAACAGTGGGCGGGCAGTGCCGCCCTCTTGGTCGAGCAGCGCCGCCATGAGGTGCACCGGCTCGATGTACTGATTATCGCGGCCCACGGCGAGCGACTGGGCATCCGCCAGGGCCCCCTGAAATTTGGTCGTCAGCTTGTCTTGTCGCATGGAAACAGCCTTGAGAAAGCGCTCCGAATGGTCAGTAATTGGGGGTGGGCAGGGCCCAATTCAACGGTCTTCAGCGAATGCTGCCGGCTTTGCGCGGTTCCAGCCAAATCAAGGTAGCCTGCCTGCCGGTGACACCGTCGCGGCGATGCGAAAAGTACCGGTCCCCGGCGGCAAAAGTGCATTCGCCACCGCCATAGATGCGGCCCACGCCGAGGGTGGTCAAGCGCCGGCGCGCCAGCTTGGCCAAGTCCGCCATGAACCGCCCGCGCTCATTCGGCACGAAGGCCGACTCACCGCCGGCATCGCTTTTCAGCAGCGCCTCGCGCACCTCGGGGCCCACTTCGAAGTGCTTCGGTCCGATATTCGGCCCCAGCCATGCCATCAGCCTTACCGGAGGCACTTTGAGCGCGTGCACCGTGGCCTCAATGACCCCCAAGGCCAGGCCCCGCCATCCGGCATGGGCAGCCGCCACCAAGCCGCCGGTGTCCGCCGCCAGCAGCATGGGCAGGCAGTCCGCCGTGAGAATTGCGCACACCCGCCCGGCTTGCCGCGTCATGGCGGCGTCCGCGGGGCCGATGCCCCCCAGGCCGTCGAGATCTGCCACATGCGTGCCATGTACCTGCTCCAGCCACACCGGTTCATCCGGCAAGGCGGCCGCCGCCGCCAGGCGCCGCCGATTCTCGGTCACGCTCACACCCGCGTCGCCCACATGGTCACCGAGATTGAGCGATTCGTAGGGAGCCGCGCTGGCGCCGCCGGTTCGAAAGGTAGAAAGAGCGCGTACGCCGCTAGGCGCAGGCCACCCGGGTTCGACCCAGGAGACACTCACCGGGCGCGTCCCGGCTTGCGCGCGCCGGCCTGCACAGCGTCGCGCACGGCTTCACGCCCATCCTCGCGCAAAACCTCGAGCAGCTGCGCAAAATCCGGCGGCACCGGGCTCTGCAAGGTCAATCGCTCGCCGCTGCGAGGATGATCGAAGCCCAGCATCGCGGCATGCAGAGCTTGACGCTTGAATCCCCGCAGCTCATCGCCAAGTGCCGGCGTCGCGCCGCGCGGCAAGCCAAAACGCCCGCCGTACACTGGATCGCCGACAATGGGGTACTTGATATGCGACAGATGCAGGCGAATTTGATGCGTGCGGCCGGTCTCCAATTTCACGCTCAAGTAGGTATGCGCGCGAAATCGCTCCAGCACTCGATAATGGGTCACCGCCGGACGGCCCGAAACCCTTATCGCCATGCGCAGCCGGTCGCCGCGGTGGCGCCCGATGGGTTCATCAATGGTCCCGCCGCCGGTCATGACACCCACGCACACGGCCACGTATTCGCGCGCCATGGTCCGCGCCTCGAGTTGCCGGCTGAGCGAGGTCTGCGCTTCGAGCGTGCGCGCCACCACCAAGAGGCCGCTCGTGTCCTTGTCCAGGCGATGAATCAGACCCGCGCGCGGCAGCGCCGCCAACGAGCCGTCCAGCCCCAACAGAGCGTTTTGCAGGGTATGGCTCGGATTTCCCGCGCCCGGATGCACCACCAATCCTGCGGGCTTGTCGATCACCAGTACATCGCGATCTTCATGGACCAAACGCAGCGCAATGACTTCCGGCAGGACCTGGGGTTGCGCGACTTCATCGGTCGTCATCTGCACCCGGATGCGGGAGCCTGCCTCCACGATGTCCCGCGGTTTGCAGGCGCCGCGGTCCACCTTGACCGCGCCGGCCTCGATCCAACCCTTGAGCCGGGTACGCGAGTGCTCCGGCATGAGCCGCGCCAACGCACTGTCCAGACGCTGACCGGCCATTTCCGCCGGAATCGTCAGATCGATGACTTGGAACTCTGAGGTCATAGGGCACTCGAAAGTAGCGGCGGGGCATCGGGTATACTGCCGCGCTTTGAAAGACCCACCCGACGGGTCCCCCATTGTAAGGAATTGCTTGTGAGACTGCGTGATCTTGTCCGTCCGAGCCGGGTGTTGCTGCTCGCTGTCACCGTTGCGATGCTGGCCGCCGGCTGCCGCGGCCACCGTGCTGACGATGCGAAATCCGGCCCCGAAGTGATCTATGCGCGCGCGCAGAAGGCCATGAAGAATTCAAGCTACGGGGAGGCCATCAAGCAGCTCGAAGCGCTGCAGTCGCGCTTTCCGTTCAGCGAACCCGCGCGCCAGGCGCAGCTGGATTTGATGTACGTCTACTACAAGGCCCGCCAGACCGACCCTGCCATCGATGCCGCGGACACCTTTATACGCGAAAATCCCACCAACCCTCGGGTGGACTACGCCTACTACATGAAGGGGTTGGTGTATTTCGAGCGCCAATCCAACTGGCTGGAACGCAAGTTCAACGTCGATTTGTCGCAGCGCCCGCCGCTCAATGCCCGCAAATCTTTCGAGGCGTTTCAGCAACTCCTCGAGAAATTCCCGCACAGCCAGTACGACACCGACGCCCGCCAGCGCATGGTGTTCCTGCGTAATCGACTGGCGGACTTCGAGCTGCACGTCGCGCTGTACTACAT
>JANXZQ010000246.1 GCA_025355445.1 Gammaproteobacteria bacterium | reverse complement strand
GTCGGCGGATCCACGAAGATCAAATCGAAACGCGGGCCCTTGGCCTCCTCGTCCTCGAGCCACTGCAGACAATCGGCGCGGTACAGCTCGTGCTTGGTATCGCCAAAACCATTCAGCAGCAGATTCTCGTGCGCCCAATCCAGATAGGAATTGGACAGATCCACGCTCGCGCTGCTGCGCGCCCCGCCCGCGGCGGCATATACCGTGGCGCTGCCCGTATAGCAGAACAAATTCAAGAAATCCGCGCCCTTTGCCCAATCGCGCAACATGCCGCGCACTATGCGGTGGTCGAGAAACAGCCCCGTATCCAGATAGTCGCGGAAGTTGACCCAGAATTTCAGGCCGCCTTCTTGGACTGCATGGCGCTCGGCCTGCGAGTCACGCTTCTCGTACTGCTCGCTGCCCTTCTGCGCTTTGCGCACCCTGGAATGGACTTGAGAGTTCGGCACCGACAACACTTCCGGCAGCACCGCCAACACCTCGCGGCGGCGCTCTCGTGCGCTTTCCTGATCGACGGTTTTCGGCGGCGCATACTCTTGCACGTAGACTTGGCGCGTGCCCCGCCCGTAGAGGTCGATGGCGAAGGCATATTCGGGCATGTCGGCGTCATACACGCGGAAGCAGTCGATCTTCTCGCGCACAGCCCAGGGATCCAAGCGCTGTAAATTCTTGCGCAACCGATTGGCGAACATCTGTGCGCCGGGCCGGCTCGACCAGTCGGCGCGCACCACCTCGGCCGGGCGCTGTTCGCTGGCTTCGTTCAACTCGAAACGCAGCAGGCGACATTCGATGGTGCCGTTGTAGAACCGGTGCGTGCGCTTGGCATAAATACCTAAATTCCGCGCCAACGGCGGATTGCCGGTCAAAATCGCCGCCTGCCATCCATTGAACCGTTCGCGCAAGGCCTGCCCAAGCTCCGAATAAAGGGCCGGCAGGCCGGACTCCGCCCCGATACGCTCGCCATACGGCGGATTGGCGACGATGAGCCCGTCGTCATTGGGACGAACGATCTCGCTCAAGGGGCGTTTCTCCACGTGCAGCCAGTCGGCAACACCGGCATGTTCGCCGTTGGCGAGCGTCATGCGCACCGCGTCCGCATCGGCATCCGATCCCAGAATGCAGCGTCGCGGCGCGCGCATCGTGCGGCGCACACGCGCCTGCGCGCGCAGGCTCTCCCAGAGCGCCGCCTCGTGACCGCGCCATCCCGTGAAGCCGAAGTAGTCGCGATCGAGCGCCGGCGCCGCGTCCGCGGCAATCAGGGCGCCTTCGGTAAGAAAGGTGCCGGAGCCGCACATGGGATCGAGCAGCACGCCGCCTCGTTCGCAGATGGCGGGCCAGCCGGCACGCAGCAGCACGGCGGCCGCGACATTCTCCTTGAGCGGCGCGCGGCCGCCCTCGGTCCGGTAGCCGCGTCGATGCAAGCTTTCGCCGGAGAAATCCACCGACAGCAATGCCGTGGGTCCTTCGACATGCAAATGCAACAGCACGTCTGGGCGATCCGGCTTGATGTTCGGGCGCTCGCCTGTGGCATCGCGCAAATTGTCGCAGACCGCATCCTTGAGCAACTGGGAACCGTAGATGGTGTGACGGATGGATTCGTTGCCGCCGCTGCAATCACAGGCAAGCGTCGCCCCAGTCGCCAGATGTTCGCGCCAGTCGATGCGTTTGACGGCCTCGTACACTGCTTTCGAACTGCCGGCATCGATCGATCCCAAGCTCAAGTACACGCGAGTCGCGGTGCGCGACCAAAGGCAGGCTCGGTACCCCACTTCGAGCGTGCCTTGAAATTTCACGTCATGACTGCGCTCGCGAATGTCGTGCGCGCCGAATTGCACGAGTTCCTCGGCCAGCACCGACGCCGCGCCGACCGGCGCGGTCGCGATCCAGTAGCGCACGTTATCGTTCACGTGCACAGCGTCCGGTCGCGCAGGTCGATCCAATCGAGTTTAGGGTGCTTCGCAAAGTAGCGAATGAGAGTCCTGTAGATGTCGACCTCAAAGGCGTCGCTTGAGTCCCTTGCGCGCAGCGCCGACAGCTCCTCCTCGTTGCGCGCCGTGCCGAGATAGGCCCAGCGATCGAAGACGTGCAAGTCCGCACTGCGCAAAAATACCGCGGTGCCGGTCGTGGGATCGCGCTCCCGCAGGGCGATTCGTCCGGGAAACGGCCATGCCTTTAATTTCAGCGATGCCAGCGCCAGTTTGAGCCGCGTGCCGTGCAGGATGAGCGTTTCCTTGCCGATGCAGGCGCCGCGGCATTTTCCAAACTGGAAGCCAAGGCACGAACCCGCACCGTCCTCGAGACCCAGCGCCTTGCGGCAAAGCTGGTGAGCGCGGGCAATGTCGCTCAAGGCCTTGCCGGCATCCTTGTGCGAATGAAATACCCCGAAGCACTGCGTGAGACCTTCCAAGTCCACGGCATCGATGGCGATGGCCTCGACGCTTTGCGATTCGCCCATGCCGCTGCGCGCGACGATGGGACGCAAAGTGTGCGGCCGTGCTTTGGCCTTGGCGCGAAGATTAAAGAGCGGCCGCTGCGTCCTCAGCAACTCGGCACTGCGCAGCATGGCCCCCAGTTCCCCCGCGGTCTGCAGCCAATCCACCCGCCGCACCCGGCTGCCCAACGTGCCGTCCTTCGACTCGGCGTCGTCGGCTGCAAAGTGACGGCAAATGCGGGTACGCAGCGAATTGCTCTTGCCGACGTACAGCAGCACATCCTCTTCACCGAAGAAGCGATACACGCCAGGGCCCTCGGGCAGTTCATCGGCCAAGCCCGGCGGCAAATGCGCGGGCAATTTATAGGCGCCGAGAACGGATTGCACCGCTGCGCTGAGTTGCGACTGCGGCACTTCGCGGTGCAGCTTGCGCCAGAAGTCATGGATGACTTTCGCATCACCCATGGCGCGGTGCCGCGCACTGCAAGACAGGCCATTTCGTTCCATCACCGCATCCAGATTGTGGCGCACGAATTCGGGAAACAGGCGCCGCGACAGCTTGACGGTGCACAGCACCTGAGCCGAAAAGACGATATCTGCCTCGGAGAATTCGCGGCGCAGGAACGAATAATCGAAACGCGCGTTATGCGCCACGAACACCGCCCCTTTGAGCTTCTCGCGTACGGCGGCGGCGATCTCGGCGAAGCGCGGCGCGCCGGCGACCATCGCATCGCTGATGCCCGTGAATGTTTCGATGTAGGGCGGAATCGGGCGTTCGGGATTCACCAGCGAACTCCACTCCTCTACGAGTTCGCCGTTTCTCACGCGAACCAGAGCCACCTCGGTGATCCGGTCATGGACCGCGTTCCCGCCCGTCGTCTCCAAGTCGACGAATACTAGGTCCTGCGGCAGATCCTCAGCCGCGGCCATCGAGCGACAGCAGGGGATAGTATAGATCGGGCCGCCGATCGCGGAACACACCCCAGGACTGCCGGTAGCGACGCAGTTCGTCCAAATCGAAGGCGGCGGTCAGCACGGTTTCACTCGCCCGATCCGCCTCGGCCACCTTCTCGCCCGTGTGCGAGGCGATGAAAGACAAACCATAAAAGGTCATGGTGTATTTCTCGCCTTTCTCGGTGCCGATGCGATTCGATGCGATCACCGGCATGATGTTCGCGGCGGCATGACCCTGCATGGTGCGCTGCCAATGGCCGCTGGAATCGATGCTCGGATCCTGCGGCTCGGAACCGATCGCCGTCGGATAGAGCAGCATGTCGGCGCCCATCAACGCCATGGCTCGTGCCGCTTCCGGAAACCATTGATCCCAGCAAATGGCGACACCGAGTTTCGCATACCGAGTCTCGAACACCTTGAAGCCGGTGTCCCCCGGTGAGAAATAGAATTTCTCATGATAGCCCGGTCCCTCGGGGATATGCGATTTGCGGTAACTGCCGAGAATCGTGCCGTCTGCATCGACGATGACCACGGAATTGTAAAAGGCATTGTTGGCGCGTTCGAAGACGCTGATGGGCAGCACGACAGCCAGCTCGCGTGCCAGTAGGCGAAAATGCTCTACCGCCGGGTGCCCCTCCAAGGGTTTGGCAAGATCCAAGTGCCGCGAGGAGTGGTCTTTGCAGAAGTACGGCGTCTCGAATAATTCCTGGATGAGTATCACCTGAGCGCCGCGACTCGCCGCCTGGCGGATCAACTTTTCCGCGCGCGCGATATTCTCGTCGCGGTCCCAGCTGCAGGCCATCTGGGTGGCCGCCACGGTTACTTTGCTCATACCGCTATTCTACTATCGATGCGCCCGCCACCCACACGCGATCTTGGACCCTTCCTCTTCACCCTATCAGACGGGGTCGCCCCGACCCCGTAGAATCCGGGGCGTAGCCCCTAAAAACTGGGTGGAGAGCTGGCACTGACGATTTCGCATTCTTCGCGGGCGCCGTTGCGAAAGCGGTGCGGCAGGGAGCTCTTGAAATAATACGCATCTCCTGGACCTAATATCCGGGACTCGCCGCCGACCGTGAGTTCGATTTTGCCTTTGACAATCACACCGCCTTCCTCGCCGGCGTGCGTCAGCATCTCCTCGCCGGTATCAGCCCCGGCGGCGTAGCGCTCGTGCAGTATGGACATGCTGCGTTTGGCGAGACGGCTGCCGACGAGCCGCAGTTCGACGCTGCCCGTCCCGATATCGCTCAAGTCCTCACGTGGAAAAAACACCTGTGGCTGGCCGCCGAGATCCAATGTGAAGAAATCGGCGAGCGCCATCGGAATGCCGTCCAGTACCTTTTTCAGCGAACTGACCGACGGGCTGACGCGGTTCTGCTCGATCAAGGAGATCAAGCCGTTCGTGACGCCGGCGCGCTTCGCCAATTCGCGCTGCGACAACCCGTACATCTGCCGTACGGCCTTCAAATGGGTACCCACGTCCAAGCTCATGTCGTCTATTATAATAGACAGTTGGCCCCAAAGTGAGCCGGAAATTGAGCTGAGTGTCGATTTTCCTTATCATCTGGGGCACCCGATGGCCACAACTCTCTAGGACTTCGCAATGAACGCCCAACTCACCCCCGCTCTCTCGAACAGCGATCTCGACGCATTTTGGATGCCGTTCACCGCCAATCGGCAATTCAAGGCAAATCCGCGCTTGTTGGTGCGGGCCGAGGGCATGTACTACTGGACTGACGATGGCCGCCAAGTTCTCGACGGCGTCGCGGGCCTGTGGTGCGTCAACGCGGGTCACGGGCGGCGCGAAATCACCGAAGCGGTGACCAAGCAACTCTCCACCATGGAATTCGCGCCCGCCTTTCAAATGGGCCATCCCCTCGGATTCGAACTGGCTAATCGGCTCGCCAAGATCGCGCCGCCGGGGCTCGATCGCATTTTCTTCACCAATTCGGGGTCTGAGTCGGTCGATACGGCGCTGAAAATTGCAGTGGCTTATCATCGCGCTCGCGGCGCCGGCCAACGCGTACGTTTCATCGGCCGCGAGAAGGGCTACCACGGAGTGGGGTTCGGTGGAACCTCGGTCGGCGGCATGGTGAACAATCGAAAATTCTTCGGCTCCTCCATGCTGCCCGGTGTGGACCATATGTCGCATACGCTGGACATTGAACACAACGCGTTTTCGCGTGGACTGCCGCAGTGGGGGGCGCATCTTGCCAACGACCTGGAGCGCTTGATCGCCCTGCACGACGCATCGACCATTGCCGCTGTCATTGTCGAGCCGATCTCCGGGTCCGCCGGAGTCATTCTGCCGCCCATCGGCTACCTGAAGCGCCTGCGTGAAATTTGCGACAGGCACGACATTCTATTAATTTTCGACGAAGTGATCACGGGCTTCGGCCGTACCGGCAAGCCCTTCGCGAGCCTGACATTCGACGTGATCCCGGATCTCATGACCACAGCGAAGGGCCTGACCAACGGCGCCATCCCCATGGGTGCAGTGTTCGCGCAGCGCAAGATTTACGACACCTTCATGCAGGGACCCGACAACGCCATCGAGCTGTTTCACGGCTACACTTACTCCGCCCACCCCGTTTCCTGCGCCGCCGCCCTGGCAACTCTCGATGTCTATGCCAAAGAGGGACTGCTGAGCCGCGCCGCCTCGCTCGCGCCCGAATGGGAGGACGCCATGCATTCGCTGCGCGGCCTGCCGCATGTACTCGATGTGCGCAACTACGGATTGATCGGTGCGGTGGAACTCGAGCCGCGCTTAGGGAAACCCGGCGCGCGCGCCTTCGAAGTGTTCCTCAAGTGCTTCGAGCGCGGTGTGATGGTGCGGCAGACCGGCGACACCATCGCCGCGTCACCGCCGCTGATCATCGAATCAAAGCAAATCGCGCACCTCGTCGAGACGCTGGCGGCGGTGATTCGCGAAACGGCCTAAGGGCGGCGTGCTTCGAAAATCGAGTACCACTTCTTGCAGGGCTCGACGACTTCCCATATGCCCTCGAAGCCGGCGGGCACCACGAACGCATCGCCCGCGCGCAGTTCGTGCTTCTCGCCCGTCACGGACTCCAGCCGAATCCGGCCTTCGACGAGCACGCAGAATTCATGCTCGGTGTAACGCACGCGCCACTTGCCGGCGGTACTGGTCCACATGCCGCAAAAGAATTGCTGGCTCGGCTCGCCGTATTGATTCGACACCCGCGCCCGCGGGATGCCCGCGAGGATATTCTCGGGCGCAGGATTGGCGGACTCTCCGGTCAGCAGCCGGTCAAGGACGACGATCTTGGGACGTTCGCTCATCCTCTATCCTAGGCTCCGGCAGCCGGCAGAAACAAGTGCGGCCCGGAGCGACTGACACTCCGGGCCGCGTCCGCCTTGACGCCGTGATGAGGAATCACTCCTTCTCGCTCACCTGAGCGACCGCCGCCCCGTCCTGCGCCTGCAGGGTCAAGCGAACCCGGCGCTCGAGCGCGTAGCCGTCGTTGTCGGCAGCAACGCTTTGGCTCTTGCCGTAGGCATTGACTTCGAGTACCTCATCGCCGATCCCGGCGGCAAGAAACAGGTCGCGCACTGCATTGGCTCGATCCTCGGACAGCTTCAGATTGGTGTCCGCCGAACCGCGCGGGTCGGCATAGCCGTCGACTCGCACTTTAAGCTCCGGAGACTTGGCCACCGCCTGCGCCAACACCAGAATTTGATGGGCAATATCCGGAGTGATCTCGGCGCTGCCGGTGCGGAACAGCACATCGCCCTGCAGGCCATCGAGAACCTCGCTGGCATCCTGCTTGGAGCTCTGCACGGTCTGTACCTTCTGAGTCAGGTCATCGAGCCGCGCCGACAGATTGCGATTAGCCTCCGTCAGGGCGGTCTTTTCGTTCAGCAGCGCCGACTTTTCCGTCTGCAATTCGGATTTATCGGTTTGCAGGACCGCCACTTTCGCCTCCGCCTTGGTCGCGTCCCCGGCGCGATGCACCCGGTTTCCGAGCCAGGTACCCAACCCCGCGCCGATGACTGCGCCCACCGGACCTGCGGCAAATCCACCGATCACCGCCCCGGTCACGAAGCCCACCGGTTCGTGCGGCGTCGCCGGCTTCGGCGGGGCCGGCAGCGGCTCGCCCGCCAAGGCCAGCGCGCTCATGCTCAACAACCCAATCGTCCCTACAGCCTTGGAAAATGCAGTGTTCATAACAGCTCCTCGCGTCAGTTCAAAGAAGCGGCGACCGCCGCCTCGTGAGAGCTATTACGGGCCTGGATTCGGGCGCTGCACCGCCCGACTTGGGGCAAAAGATGGCGATCAGGCGACCAATTCAACCAGAGTGCGCCGCCACCGACGGCCGGCTGCCCCAAGGCCGCGCCGGCTGCAGGGCTACGCCTTGAGCGAGAACGGAGTGAAATTCGTGTCCGTGTCGTAGTAATCCTCGTTTTCCGCTTTCTTAAGGAACGCGACCACTCGGTAGGTGATGGGTGTGGCGAGGAATTCCCAGCCGCTCTTCAGCGCGTACTGCGTGAACATAATGGCGATGAGATGCGATTGCGGCATGCGGCCGTAGAACGCGACGCTGTAGAAAATCACCGAGTCCAGCAATTCTCCGCACAGCGTGGAGCCTACGATGCGCGTCCACAGCCAACGCCCTTGAGTCCAGATCTTCATCTTGGCCAGCACGTAACTGTTGACGAAGGTGCCGCACAGGAACGCGACGATCGATGCCACGACGATTCGCGGCGTGTTGCCGAATACCGCTTCCACGGCCGTCTGGCTGGCCATCGATCCTTCCGAGGGCGGCAAGTGCACTACCACCGCCGCCATCACCGAGGCGAAGGCCAGCGCGCCAAATCCCGCCCAAACCACGCGGCGATCGCGCCCGTAACCGTACACCTCGGTCAATATGTCGCCAAAGATGTAGGAGATCGGAAAGAACAGCACGCCGGCCAGAAAGGTGACGGTGCCGAACAACGGCACCTGAATCGAGGTTTCCTTGGCAGGGCCGATCAGATTCGAGCACAGCAGGATGCACACGTAAGCCGCCATCACGAAATCGTAATAGCGGAATTGGCGGATGTGAGATTTCGCGGTCATTGTCCTGGTCTCGAGTTGGCAAGTGAATGAGAACTCCGATGATATGTCACACCGGCCAACCACCTGTCGCATTTTGGCGAAGAGCATCACAGCAACTCGAGTGCTTGTACGGTAGATATACATGCTCAAACCCCAAGTAGCGGATTTATGGAGCACGGCAAACCCTTCAGCGCGACAGACAGTCCGCTCGTCGATTACGATGCCGTCTGCCAGAAAGTACGCGCAGCTGTCGAGCCGGCTCGGGTCCACGCCGTGTCGCTGCACGACGAGCACGGCGATGTGCTGTGGCTGAGCGAAAGCTCCATGGGCCCCGACGAGCACAACGCGGTCCGTGAAGGGCTCGAAGCCTTCGCCGACCCGGCCGCTGCGCCTGTGCTGGTGGTGGATTTGGGCGACTCACGTTCCGCCGTGCTGCTGCGCGCGGTCAACGCCCAGCGCGCCATGGTCGGAGCGATCATGATCATCATGGACACTCGGGTGGTTCGGCAGGACGCTCGCGGCCTCCTCAAGGTGATGAGCCCGAAGCTGCAGCGCGCACTTGAAGATTTTTCACAGATGCGCCCGGACAGCGCGTCACCGCCGGCGTCTGCGCGATCCAAATCAGCCACCCCGCTCACCCTGGTGGATGACGCCCCAGCGCGGCCCTCTCCCACTCCCGCGCCCGCGGCGCCTCAGACGCCAAACCCCGCGGGCATGAGCAGCGTGCGTCCGCAGAGCGCCGTGACCCCGGAAATCGATCGTCTGCACGCCGCCCTGCGCCGCAGCCCCATCGCGCTGCATATACAAAGGCTGATGCCCCTGACAAAAGGCAGCCACCTTAAGCGCTACGAGGTGCTGCTGCGCTCCAAGTCCGATGTGGCCCCCAACGCCGCCCCGCATGCAATGCTGAAAGCTGCGGTTGAGCACGGGCTGGGTTCAATGATCGACCGGCGCGTCATCACCGAGTTGATCGGATTCCTGGTCCATCACCCGGAAGTCTGGAAATCCACCGCCGTCCAATTTTCCATTAATCTCACGACTACGGCGCTGCACGACGAGCATTTCATCAAATTCGTCGGTCTGTGCCTGGCAAAATCCCATCTGCCGGCGGGGATGATTGCTTTCGAAGTCGATACGGCCACCGCCGTCAAGCTGGCCGGCAAAATGCCCGAGGTGGCGGCCGCCCTGGACCGGCTGGCCTGCCCGCTGGTGCTCGATGATTTCGCGCTGACGACCGAATGCTTCGCCCTGCTGCGCCTGCCCGGAGTCCGCTACGTCAAGCTCGCACCGGAGATTACGGCGAAAATGCGCACCGATAAGTTATCGCAAGCGGCCATTACCGCCGTCGTGCAAATGGCTCGCGTGCTCGGCATGCACACGGTAGCGAAGCGCACCGATAGCGCTGCGGAACAAGAATGGCTGACGGCGCTCGGGGTCGATTTCGTGCAGTCGAACTCCATGTCACCGCCCGCGCCGATCGAGTCCCTGTCAAAGACGCCACAACCGGCAAGGCCGTCGATTCCGACCATCTAAGAGCCGTTGCCGCGCGATAGCCGGCCGTAGTTCTCGCTCCAACCGCCGCCAAGCGCTTTCACCAAGTACACCGCAGTGGCGAACTGTTGGCCATGCACCTGCACGGCCTGCCGCTGGTTGCTGAGCAGCGCTTGTTGCGCGGTGATCATCTCGAGATAGGTATCGACCCCGCCCTTGTAGCGCGTGGTCGAAATGTCGAAGGCGTCCTGCGCACTCTTGACGCTGGCATCGGCCTGGGTCACTGCCCGGCCAAGCGAGGCCAACCCGGTAATTCCATTTTCCACCTCTTCCATGGCGGTGAGCATCGTCTGCCGGTAGGTGGCGACCGCCGCGTCATAGTCCGCGGTCGCAATGCGCACGTTCGCCCGCGTTTTACCGGCATCGAACAACGTCTGCGTCGCGGAAAGGCCAATCGACCATAGACGGCTGGGTGCGTCGAACAGGGTCGCCAACGCATTGCTCTGCCATCCGAAGTTTGGCTCGCCGAATCCCGTGCCTAGAATGATGCTGGGGTAGTAGGCAGCGCGAGCCACGCCGATGCGCGCGTTGGCGGCGGCCATGGAACGCTCTGCGGAGGCGACATCCGGGCGGCGTTGCAATAGATCCGAGGGCAGTCCCACCGGGATCGCCGGCAGCGACGCGGCGCCCGACACCGCGGGGAGGGCAAAGCTCGGTGCGGGAGCGCCCACCAGCGTCGCGATCGCGTGCTCGAATTGCGCGCGTTGATTCAGCAGCAGCTCCAGCTGAGTGGCGCTCGAATCGACCAGGGCCTGCTGCTGCGCCAAGTCGAGGCCGGTGGCCAATCCCAGATCGTGACGTGACGAGATGAACCCCAAGGCATCGCGCTGCAGGGCCAGGCTGTGGCGAACCACGGCGATCTCCGCGTCGAGTTCGCGCAGCGCGAAATAGTCAGTGACCAGCAGTGCCGTCAACATCAGGCGCGTGTTCTCAAAATCCGCTTCGGCCTGCTGCGCGGAGGCGCGCACGCCCTCCACGTCGCGGCGCACCCGGCCGAACAAGTCGGCTTCGTAATTGACGCTGGGCCCCACCTCGAAACTATTCTGCACCGTGGATTGGATCGGCTGCCCATACTGGCTGAGGGGTCGATTTGCAGAGGTTTTGCCGCGCGCCGCCGTGGCGGACAAACCCACTAAAGGATACAAGGCCGAGCGGGCCACCGTCACCTGATCCCGTACCTGCCCGGTTCTCAAGGCGGCGACGCGCAAGTCCTGATTGCCGGTGAGAGCGCGCGCTACCAGCGCATTCAGCGCGTCGTCCTGGAACAGTTGCCACCATTCTCCCTTAAGCGCGGTGTCGTTCGGCGCCGCCTCGTGCCACGGCGGCTCGGGCTGCCAGGCAGGCGGCACCTCGGCCTGGGGTTTGTGGTAATCGGGGCCGGCGGCGCACCCCGCGAGCACCGCGAGCACCGCGAGGGTGCCCCACCATGGCGCTCTCGCTCGCCTCAAGGTGCCGCGCGGGTCGGATGCGCGCACCGCTATCGGGCCTTTGTCTCGGACGCGGCCAGAGTCACGACATCGCCGTCCGCGAGCGAATCCGCCGGATTCAACACGATACGATCATGGGCGCTGAGGCCTCGCAGCACCTCTACGCTGGTGCCAAAATCCGTGCCCAGTTTCACCAATGCCAGGTGCACTCGGCCCCCGGAGTCGACCAGCGCAACGTGGGTACCCTCGGGCCGAAACAGCAAGACATTGGTCGGCACCACC
The DNA here is from genome assembly GCA_025355445.1 of Gammaproteobacteria bacterium. Classification (GTDB taxonomy): domain Bacteria; phylum Pseudomonadota; class Gammaproteobacteria; order Steroidobacterales; family Steroidobacteraceae; genus Bog-1198. The sequence goes on along the minus strand of JANXZQ010000246.1, from coordinate 4,096 downwards.
AGAGCTTCTTTGTCGACATTGATCGGCAGGCTCACCTGCACATAGGAACCTGCGATCAAGGCGCCGGTGGGATTGGGCACCTGGATTTCGACCTGCATGGTGCGGGTAGCGGGATCGATGGAGCGCGCGGTGCGTGCGATGCTGCCGCGAAATTGCTGGCCCGCGCGCTCGGCCAATGTGACGGTGACGGCATCGCCGGCATTGATTTGTTGCGCATAGACCTGCGGCACGTACACGTACAGGCGCAGCGGGTCGACCTGCGCCACGGCGAACAGCGCCCGCCCCGTTCCGCCGTTACCGGCGTTGACGAGGTCGCCTACATCCACATTGCGCCGAGTAACCACCCCGTCGAAGGGCGCCACGACTTGGTTGAAGCCCTGCAGCTTTTGCAGCCGGCCTACATTGGCATCGGCCGCGGCGAGGCTGGCGGCCGCCTGATTGTAAGCGCTCAAGCGCTCGTCCAGGTCCTGTTGCGTTACCGCATCTTTTTGGCGCAGCGCGGCCCATCTATCCGCGGTGCTTTTCGCCAAGCTGGCGCTCGCCGCCGCCTGCGCCCGTGCGGAGACCGACTGCGACAACTCTTGATCGATTTCGGGCGCGGTGATTTCCGCCAGCAGTTCACCTTTTTTGACCGAGCTGCCGATGTCTTTCATCCAACGCACCACGTAGCCGTTGCTGCGCGCATAGACGGTCGACTCGATTGCCCCTTGCAGCGTTCCCGGCAATGTCAACGGCTGTCCCTGGCCTCCCGCTGCCGGGGTGATGGTGGTCACGTATTGCTTGGCGTGCAGTGCCGTCGACGTCTCCAAGGCGCTGGCCTGGAAACTGCGCAGCACCAGCACGATCGCAGCTCCGATCAGCAGCGCCCCGACGACCCCACCCACCAGATACTTGGTGCGCTTCAGCACCGCGGCGCTATTTGTCTCGGACATATCAGGGACTTCCTTCGGCAATCGGCGACGCCGCGGACACACGCCGCGCGCGGCGTCGTTCGAGGCGGCCATGCGTGCCGGCAAATATTACCGGCACGAAAAATAACGTGGAAACCGTGGCGAACAACAGCCCCCCAATCACGGCCCGGCCCAGCGGTGCATTCTGCTCAGCCCCTTCGCCGAGACCAAGTGCCATGGGGATCATACCGATGATCATCGCCAGCGCCGTCATCAGCACCGGGCGTATCCGGGTGGCCCCGGCATCGAGAGCGGCCTGCAGCGGATCCAGGCCCTCGCCCATGCGCTGCTTCGCAAAGGAAACCACCAGAATGCTGTTGGCGGTGGCGACCCCCATGGTCATGATGGCGCCGGTCAGCGCCGGAACACTCAACGTCGTTGCGGTCAAGAACAGCATCCAGCAGATGCCGGCGAGTGCTGCCGGCAGCGCCGTGATGATAATGAAGGCGTCGACCCAGGACTGGAAGTTGATGACGATCAACAAATACACCATGACCACCGCCATCACCAAGCCCACCCCAAGCTCGAGGAATGAGGATTTCATGGTTTCCGTCTGGCCGCGAATGTCGATGCTCACGCCGCGCGGCAAGTGCGGCTTCAATGTCGTCACCAGCTTGCGGATGTCGGCTGAGATACCGCCCATGTCGCGGCCTTGCGCACTGGCAAAGATGTCGATGGTCGGGGCCAAATTGAAGCGCGAATCAACCGCTTCCTGAACAGTGGGAGACACGCTGACCAGATTGCTGAGTTGCTGCGGCGCCGTGCCGGCGGCAGCCGATGCCGGCCGCACCGGAGTGCGCAACAGCGCGTCCAGACTATCGATCGCGTGTTGCGGTGACTGTATCGACAAATTGTAGACCACTCCATTCGTAGGGCTCAACCAGAAGGCCGGCGCGGTGGTGGTGGTACCCGCCGTCGACACCAACAGGTCCGTGGTCACGTCGGTGGGAGTGAGGCCCAATTGCTGCAGCTGTGTGCGATCCATGTGCAGCGACACGGTGGGCTGATCCAGGCGCTGGTGAATGTGCGTATCGACCGTGCCCGGAATCAACTGGATCTGCTTCATGAGCTTCGCGGCAATGGCGTAGTCGGCGTGCAAATCGGCGCCCGTGACTTTCACATCGATGGCGGACGGCAAACCGAAATTCAATATCTGCGACACCATATCGGCAGGTTGAAAGAAGAACTCCACGCCCGGAAATCGACGCGGCAAATCGCGCCGCATCTGTTCCATGTACTCGGCCGTCGGCCGGTGTCCGGCATTGAGCGACACTTGAATTTCGCCGTCGTGACTGCCGAAGGTGCCGGCATTGCTATACGTCTTATTCATGCTGCTGACCGCGACTCCCAGGTTATCCAGAACCGTGCCAAGGTCAGCCGGCCGCACGATAGCGCGAATGGCGTTGTCCACCTGATCGGCCACTCGCGCCGTCTCCTCGATGCGAGTGCCCGTCGGCAGACGCATGTGCAGGCGGATCTGGCCGCCGTCTACGCTGGGAAAGAAGTCCCGGCCCAAGATGAATACCAAGCAACAGGACAGCACACAAAACCCCAAGAAGGCTCCCGCGAACAGGCAGCGGCGCACCAGAATCTCGGCGAGAATGATGGAATAGCCGTCGCGAATTCTCTCGAAACGCGCGTCGAAGCCACGGTAAACGCGTTGCAGCAAGCTAGGACGGGAGTGCGCCTCTGACGGTGCATGATCCATCATCATCATGACCAGCGTGGGCACCAAAGTTCGCGACAGGACGTACGACGCCAGCATCGCGAACACCACGGCCTCCGCCAGCGGTGCGAACAAGTAACGGGCAACTCCGGAGAGGAAGAACATCGGCACAAAGACGATGCAAATGCACAAAGTGGAGACCAGCGCCGGAACCGCGATTTCGCCGGCGCCTTCCAGAATGGACTTATGCAGATCCGACCCCAAGTGCCGATGTCGCTCGATATTCTCGATGGTCACCGTAGCGTCGTCGACTAATATGCCCACCGCGAGCGCCAGGCCGCCCAAGGTCATGATGTTGAGCGTTTCCCCTATCAGATAGAGAGCAATGATCGAGGCCAGGATCGACAAAGGTATCGAGATGGCGATGATGCAGGTACTGCGCCAATTGCCCAGAAACAGCAGGATCAGGGCGGCGGTGAGACAGGCCGCAATCAGGGCTTCGCGCACTACGCCGCTGATCGCAGCCCGCACGAAGCCCGATTGATCGAACAGCGGCGTGATCTTGAGGTCCTTGGGCAAAATCTGCGCGATCACGGGCAACTGCGCCAGAAGAGTGCTGACGATGTCCAGCGTCGATGAACCACCGTTCTTAAGAACCGAGACCAGGATGCCGCGTTCGCCGTTCTGCCGCACGACGTTGGTCTGCGGCGAGAACCCATCCCGCACGTGCGCCACTTCCGATAGATAGGTGGTCGCGCCATTTCGGGTCAGCACTGGAATATTGTTGAGCCCGGCGATGGTGTCGGGTGATCCATTCAAGGCCAGCGCGTACTCCGTGGCACCGATTTTAGCGGTGCCGGACGGCAGCACCAGATTCTGAGCACTGACGGCATTGACCACATCGTTGGGGGTCAAGCCCTTGGCCAACAAGGCATTGGTATCGAGGTCGACGGAAATCACGCGTTGTTTGCCGCCGAAGGGCCAGGGTATGGCAACTCCCGGGATGGTCACCAGCCGCGGACGCAGGAAATTCACGGCCGAATCGAATACGGCCTGCTCGGTCATGCTGGGGCTCGATAAGCCAAGCTGGATGACAGGAATGGCCGAGGCCGAGTACTTGATCACCAACGGCGGCAAGATGCCGGGGGGTAATTGCCGCAACTGTTGATTCTCGATCGCCACGATCTGGGAAATGGCCGTGGGAATATTGGCGTTTGGCTGAAAGAAGACCTTGGTAAGGGCGAAACCCGCCAACGACTCCGATTCGATATGTTCGATGTCGTTGACCGTGGTCGTGAGGCTGCGCTCGGTAACGGCGGCGATGCGCTGGCCGGTCTCTTGCGCCGACAGGCCGCCGTAAGTCCAAACGATGCTGATCACCGGAATATTGATTTCCGGAAAGATGTCGGTGGACATTTTCAAAAGCACGAGAGGCGTTGCCAGGAGGATCAGCAGCGCCATCACCAGAAATGTGTATGGC
>JANXZQ010000182.1 GCA_025355445.1 Gammaproteobacteria bacterium | reverse complement strand
GTCATGAACCGTGGCCAGGTCGTGCAGGTGGGCACTCCGTCGGAAATCTACGAGTTTCCGCAAAGCCGATTCGTGGCGGACTTCATCGGCACCACCAATCTGTTCGAGGGCACCGTCAGCGGCAGCGAGCCCGGACACCTCATCGTGCGCAGCGCCGAGGCCGGTTGCGACCTGATAGTGGATGAACTTGGCCGCTTCGGCAGCGGACAGCGCGTGTGGGTGGCGCTGCGGCCGGAGAAGATTCGCCTGAGCAAGGAGCCGATCGCCGGCAACCGCTTCAATCAGGTCAAGGGTATGGTGTGGGAATTGGGCTACCTCGGCAATCGTTCGACCTATCGAATCAAGACGGAAACCGGCAAGCTGGTTACCGTTTTCGCGCAAAACGACCGCCGCACGTCGGAATGGACCATCGACTGGAGCGACGAGGTGTACTTGAGCTGGACCGCGAATTGCGCAGTGGTCCTGCAGCAGTGATTGACGGAGGCAAACCATGACAATACGATTCGGCATCACCCTCAAGGCGCTGGCGGTCAGCGTGCTGCTGCTGGGCGCAGCGCCCGCGCTCGCCGGCAAGACGCAAAACATCGTGCTGATCGTCAGCGACGGCCTGCGCTGGCAGGAAATTTTCACCGGCGCTGACCCGACGCTGCTCAACGAGAAGTCGGGCGGCAGCTGGCTCGCCGAACCGCAGCTGCGCAAGCGCTACTGGCGCGAGGACGCGGACCAGCGGCGCGCGCTGCTGTTTCCCTTCCTTTGGGGAACGGTGGCCAGGCAGGGCCAGATTTACGGCAATCAGCTCAAGGGCAGCGTTGCGCACGTCACCAACGGCAAGGCGTTCTCTTATCCGGGCTACAACGAAATGTCCACCGGGTATCCCAACGACGCCATCGATAAGAACGAATTCGGGCCGAATCCGAATGCCACCGTATTCGAATGGCTGAATAAGTTCGACGAATTCCGCGGCCAGGTCGCCATTTACGGCACCTGGGATGTATACCAGGATATCTTCCGCAAGAGCCGCAGCGGCTTGGTGATACAGACAGGTTGGACTCTGCCGAAAAAGGCGAATGAGACGCCGCGGGACGCCTTGCTGCGCGAGCTATACGAAACTTCGACCCGCTTCGACGAAGAGGATACGTGGAATTCCTTTCTGCAGATCCCGCTGCTGGATTACGTGAAGACCTCCCATCCCCGGGTTCTGTTCGTAGGCTACGGAGAGACCGACAACTGGGCGCATCAGGGCCGCTACGATCTCGTACTCGACAGCGCCCAGCGCATGGATCATTTCGTACACCAGCTGTGGGACACCATGCAGGCCATGCCCCAGTATCGCGGCACGACGACTTTCATCATCACCACTGATCATGGGCGCGGCAGCGGTCTTACCGAGTGGAAGGAGCATGGTGTCGACGAGAAGGGCTCGGAAAATATCTGGATCGCGGTGTTAGGGCCGGATACGGCGCCGCTGGGTGAGCGCGCGCACGTCGCTCCGCTGGCCCAGGCGCAAATCGCGGCCACCGTTGCGGCGTTCGTCGGCAAGGACTATCACGACGAGGTGTCCAAGGCGGCGCTGCCGATCACCGAGGTCTTGGGCACCGCGCAAAAGTAGCCGCAGCCTGGCGGAGGCGTGCGCCGGCGCTCGCCGCGGGCCGCCTGTCCCCGCCGGGCGGGGCGCCTGTCGCCGCGCGCTGGCCGCCGCAGCGCCGCCCTCAGGGCGCCTTGGGTGTCGCTGCCGCCTTGGCAATGCGCGCCTTGGCCGAACGCGGCTTGGCCGCGATGACTTCGACTTCCAGCAACGCGCCGGGGGCGACCAGGGCCGCGACCTGCACCGCGCTGCGCGCCGGTTTGTTCGGTTGCTCCGCAGTGCCGAAGAACTGGGTGTAGCCCGCCATCAATGCCGGGAAGTTGAGTTTGTTGTCGTTGGCGGGATCCGCGACCATGAATACCGTCATCTTGACCACGTCGCCCATGCCGAGCCCCAACTTTGCGAGCGTGCCCTTGATCGAGGTCAGCACGCTCACCGTCTGAGCTTGCATGTCGCCGTACTCGGCTGGCGTGCCCTTGGGCGCGTCCTTGTTGACCGCAGACGGCAGGGCGCCGCTGACATAAACCGTATCGAAGCCGGCGGGCACGGTGACCGCAGCGGAAATCGGAAAGGGGTTGCCGTCGGGCAGGGGCGTGCGCAGCACATTCTCCGCACCCCAGGCGGCACCGCCGGCGGCCAGGCCTAACAATCCCATGGCGAGCAATACGCAGCGCCGACGTTCTATCAGATGCATTTCTTTCCCCTTTTGTCCGTAGCCATACCAGTGTCAATGCTACGGCCTAAGGCGGCAGCGGGCAACCCGCTGCCGCCTTCTTGCCGTTGCGAACGCGCCGCGGCAGAGGGCACTCCCACCGCCGGTTTTTTTATATTATACTGACAATATTACAAAGATCGGCGCCTGCGAGGTTGGCAAACATGCGGAAAGTGAAGACACTCGGGCTGCTGGGAACGGGCGTCATCGGCGGCGGATGGGCCGCGCGGGCCCTGCATTTCGGGATCGACGTCATTGCGGCGGACGTGAAACCTGAAATGGAAGAATGGATACGCGGCGCGGTCGCCAACGCCGAACCGGCGCTGGCGAGGCTGACGTCCGCGCCCTTACCGCCGAAGGGAAAATTGTCCTTCACCACCGAGCTCAAGGTGATGGCGCAGCAGGCCGATTTCATCCAAGAGAACATTCCCGAACAGCTGCCATTGAAGCAGCGCATGTTGGCCGAGGTCAGCCGCCACGCGGCCGCCGATGTGATCATCGCCTCCAGCACCTCGGGCCTCACGCCCACCGATTTGCAGCGCGACATGGCCGCACCGGAACGTTTCTGCGTTGCGCATCCATTTAATCCCGTGTACTTGCTGCCCTTGGTCGAATTGGTCGGAGGGCAGAAAACTTCGCAAAGCACCATCGATGCGGCGGCCAAGTTCTTCACCTATATCGGCATGCACCCGCTGCATGTGCGGCGCGAAATCCCGGGGCACCTGACCGATCGTCTGCAAGAGGCGCTGTGGCGCGAGATCCTGCACATGGTCAATGACGGCATTGCCACCACGGGCGAGCTCGATGAGTCCATCATCTACGGTCCGGGACTGCGCTGGGCCGCGATGGGCACGAATCTGATTTACCACCTTGCGGGCGGCGAGAGCGGCATGCGGCACATGCTGGCGCAGTTCGGGCCCTGTCTGAAGTGGCCATGGACCAAGCTCGAGGCCCCTGAACTGACAGAGGCCTTGATTGATCGCATGGTTGAGGGCACGCAGGCGCAGGCCGCGGGGCGCTCCATCCGCGAACTGGAACGGTTGCGGGATGACTACCTGGTCGCCATTCAGCAGGTGCTGCGGCAATACAATATCGGCGCCGGCGCCACCTTGCGTTCGCTGGAAGAGCGTCTGTTCAAGGATGCCTCTGCCGGACATGCCGCGACGATCGGCGATCTGGGCACGCCGACGCGGCTGCCAATGCGGTTGCTGGACGCCGTCGTCAGGCCGGAATGGGTGGATTATAACCGTCACATGTCCGACTTTCGCTACGGCCAAGTGTTCGGCGACGCCATGGAGCCGTTATTTCGCCAACTAGGGGTGGACGAGGCTTATCGTGCGAGTGGGCGCATGTACTACACCGTGGAGAATCACATCCGGCATTTGGGAGAGGCCAAGGTGGGCGAATCCCTGTATGTGACGGCCCAGTTGCTCGAGGCCGACAATAAGCGTCTGCACGTTTTTCAGCGCATGTTTCGCGGCCGCGACGACCAGCTGATTGCTACGGCCGACCAGATGTATCTGCACGTCGACACCGCCGCCGCCAAGGCGGCACCCGCTGATCCCCAGGTGCGCGAAAGAGTCCAGCAGTTTGCGCGCGCCCAGGCGGCGTTGCCGCGCCCAGCTGAAGCAGGCCGTGCGGTCGGGCTCGGAAAGCACTAGACCGCGCCATGCCGAAAATCGTCGATCACGCAAAGCGGCGCGACGAAATTGCTCATGTCGCCTGCCAAGTGGTTGCCAACCATGGCTTCGAACAGGCCACCGTGGCGCGGATTGCGCGGGCGGCGGGTTATACCACGGGGATGGTGGCGCACTACTACGAGTCCAAGCAGGAGATCATTCTCGCCGCTCTGCGCCTGATGTTGCTGCGCATCGAGCAGAGGCTGACCCGCGAGCGCGAAACGGATGAGGCGAATCTGCTCGAAGTGCTGTCGGAAACGTTGGCCGTCGACTCGCAGCGCTTCACCGAGTGCGCTTTCTGGATGGCCTTTTGGGGGCAGGTGTCGGCCGATAAAAAGCTCAAGCGCCTGAACGCATGGGTGCATCGCGAATACATGCGCCTGTTTACCCGCTGTTTTGCCGAGTACTGGCCGGAATGGGCTGGGTGGCCGCCGTCGGTGCGCGATCAAGTGCTGCGCTCAGTGGTGATTTTCATGAACGGCCTGACGGCGAGCGCGGTCACCAGCCCGCGCGATTGGCCCGCCGCCATGCAGGTCGATCAGCTGCGACTGCAATTGGAACTGTTGCGACACTGGGCCGGCACGAAGCGGACGCGTGTAGCAGACGCGCGTAGCAGTCGCGGCGCGCCGCCAGGCTTGACTAGATAAGGGGATCGGTCATGGATTTTTCGCTCAACGACGAACAGCAGATGATCATCAAGTCCACGCGCGAGTTCGTGCTCAATGAGCTGTATCCGCACGAGAAGGAAGTCGAGGAGACCGGCGTCTTGCGCGCCGACTTGCATCGGGAGCTGAAGGCCAAGGCGATCGACGCCGGCCTATACGCCGCGAACATGCCGGTGGAAGTGGGCGGCGCCGGCTTGGACACGGTCACCTGGGTGCTGTATGAAAAGGAGCTCGGGCGCACCAGTTACGCCCTGCATTACTGCGTCGGTCGCCCGTCGAATATTTTGCTTGCCTGCGAGGGCGAGCAGAGGGAACGCTACTTGCTGCCCACCGTGCGCGGCGACCGCATCGAATGCCTGGCCATGACGGAACCGGGTGCTGGGTCGGATCTTCGCGGGATGAAGACCACGGCGGTCGAGTCCGCGGGCGATTTCGTCATCAACGGCACCAAGCATTTCATCAGTCACGCGGACCATTCCGATTACGTGATTCTGTTCGCTGCCACTGGGGAAGAGACTACGGCGCACGGCGTGCGGAAGAAAATGACCGCATTTCTGATCGACATGGGCCATCCGGGCTTCGAGGCGCGGGCGGGTTATAAGAACGTGTCGCACCGCGGTTATACCAATAGCATTCTGGAGTTCAATAATTGCCGCGTCCCCAAGTCCGCCATCTTGGGAGAGCTGCATCGCGGCTTCGACGTGGCCAACACTTGGTTGGGGTCCACCCGGTTGCAAGTCGCCGCTACTTGCCTGGGAAGGGCGGAACGCGCTCTGGAGCTTGCCACGCAATGGGCGGTGGATCGCGTGCAATTCGGCCAGCAAATCGGCAAGTTTCAGGGGGTGAGCTTTAAGCTTGCCGACATGGCCGTGGAGCTTCGTGCCGCGGAACTCTTGACCTTGGAAGCGGCGTGGAAGCGCGATCGGAAAATCGATACCGATATGGATATGGCCATCGCCAAGGTCAAAGCCAGTGAGATGCTGGCGATGGTGGCGGATGAGGCGCTGCAGATTCACGGCGGCATGGGGCTCATGAGCGACTTGCCGTTGGAGCGTATCTGGCGGGACGCGCGAATTGAACGCATTTGGGACGGCACCAGTGAGGTGCAAAGACACATTATTTCGCGCGGTCTACTGAGGCCCCTGGGGGGCTGATTGGGCGAGCGGCGCCGCGCTCAAGCACCGGCATTTTACATTGTCGGCGTCCTGCGGGTATTTGCCCGCACGCACAAGCGCGCATGTCCTACAGAGCCTTAACTACCGACGCTTGAAGATATGCCACCTCCATCGTTGGAGACTGTGAGCAGGTGCGTCCATGATTGACGGTGAAGTGATCCGGTTGCGGCAGTTGCGGGAGCGTGCGCTTAAGGTGCGGGCGCTTGCAATGGCAATGGATTCCAATGTGCTGTCGCGTCATACGGCCTTGGCGCGCAGTGCTCAAAACTGTTGGCGGATTGCCAAAGTGGTCTCGGGTGTACTGCGCGGGCACCCGAATTTGAGCTATCAGAGAGCTTACAGTCCACTAAGCTCCGCCTATGATCGGCTGAACGCGGCGTTCATGGCAATGCTGGCGCGCCCCACCAAGACCGCAGCGCGCAGCTATTCTGCGAGCAGCTATGGGGCGTCGCGCGCGAGTTGGACGATACTTGCGCCTTGACGCGGTCCGCGGAGCTCAGTGATGCCTTGGGCCGTGCGCAACTGCAGATGCGGCGGTTGCTCAGGGAATTCGAGGCGGCTACATTGCTTGAAGCCGGCGCACACAGGAAGAACGTCGCCACGCTAAAATCCCGTCCGGTCCAGGTTGGCGATGCTCCCGGCAAGCCTGCCAATTGGCCCTACTTGGCCTTGTGGGCGGCTGGCTTTGAAGGACTACGCGACGCGTCTGATTTGTCCTACACATGCCGGCGCAATTCACCGACCGAAACGCATTTGCGGCCGCTCCATACTTCGTTTCAGTCAGCAACCAAGAAGGAGTCAATTATGACCGAAAGCTCTCCGCCGCCTTCAAGTCCAGAGACACCGCCGCTTGCCCCCTATGATCCGCCCGCGCCGGCTCCCCAAGCTGCTGCCTGGCGCAGGGCGTTGAAAGTGGTGGGATATACACCTCCCAGCCGGACGGCTCGCGTGGTTAGAACGAGTGTTACGAAGACGACGATGCGGCATAACAAGTGGGCTTAGCGGAAGCCCAATCATCGGCTCAATAATCCTATCATCAAAGACCTGGCAGTCGGCGATGGACCGGTTACCGGCCGGTCCATCGCGGTGCGCGCTTTTCGCTGAAGGCACGCGTACCTTCTTTCAGATCGTCGGAACGGATTACCCTCTGGACCGCATCCAGCGAGTCGTGCAACTCGAAAGCTTCGTGCTCGGGAACCATTTCGGTATGACGCAGCAGTTGTTTGATCGCCGGAAACAGTAAAGGCGGCCCTGCCGCTAATTGCCGGGCAATGTCCCTCGCCTTTGTCATTCCCTGTCCCTTCGGTACGATGTGATTGGCCAAGCCCCAATGCTTGGCTTCAACCGCGTCCATCCAGCGGCCCGTCAGAAGAAATTCCACGGCGACGTGGTACGGAATTCGCCGCCGTAATTTAACGGTGCCGGCGTCCGCCAGCACGCCGACGTTGATCTCCGGCAGCGCGAATTTCGCGTGTTCTTCCATCACGATGATGTCGGTACCGAGCACGATCTCGAAACCGCCCCCGCAGGCAATGCCATTGACGGCCGCAATGATGGGCTTGTTGAGATTGCGCGGATAGTTGAAGCCGGCAAAACCGCCCACCCCCCAATCCGAATCGGATTCCTCGCCGGCCGCGGCTGCCTTGAGGTCCCAACCGGGAGAGAAAAATCGGTCTCCGGCACCGGTAACGATGGCGATCCGCAACTCCGGGTCGTCGCGGAACGAGGTGACGATCTGATTCAGCCGCCGGCTTGCGGCGAGATCGATGGCGTTCGCTTTCGGCCGATCGAGCGTAATTTCAAGAATGGCGCCGTCTTTGACGGTGCGGACCCCATCTGACATGTCATTACTCCTTACGCAAGCGAATCATGGTATCCACCGCAACCGCGCCTAACCCGGCGGGACGGACGATAACGGGATTGACGTCGAGCTCAACCAAGGTCCCTAGGTTACTGGACGCATAGTGTGCAACGGCGAGAATGGTGTCGAGCAACGCGTCCAGGTCGGCGGCCGCTTTACCGCGATAGCCTTGGAGCAATTTGCGTACCGCGAGGCCTTGCAGCGCAGCCTCTATGGAGGCGCGCGTCCAGGGAGGCAGCAGACTGACACTGTCGGCAAGCAGTTCGGTCAGGACGCCGCCGGCGCCAAGAACCAGGACCTGGCCGAACTGTGGATCGACGATGATGCCGATCAGAATTTCCGCGACTCCGTCGGTGAACATCTGCTCCACGAGCAGCGTGTCCGACAACTTCTCCAGCCGCAGGGCGGCGCTGCGCGCTTCGGCGTCGGTGCGCAGATTGAGCGCCACTCCGCCCACTTCTGTTTTGTGCTCGAGGTGGGCACCCGAGGCTTTGATGACCACCGGAAACCCCAGCGCAGCCGCCGCACCGGCCGCCGCCCGCGCCGGCGCCAGAGTTCCCTTGGGGACACGCACGCCGAAGGCGGCGAGCGCAGTCTTGCCTTCGTGTTCGCCAAGCGCATAGATGTTCGCTGCCGCAGCCGCGTGCGCCGGCGGCAGCTGCAATTGCAGCTGTGGATTGTTCATCCACGTGGCGCCGACGGCGCCGGCCAGAGCCAGGGCTTCCAGAGCCTCGCGTTGTCCCTGCAAAGGAATGACGCCGCCATCCAGGCAACGCTGCCGAACTGTGGCGCTCAGGGTCTCGGGCAGCGAGGCGATCAACGCCGCGCGCGTCGGCGCCCCGCGCGCCGCTTCGATGAACACGTCGATGACGGCGTCGTAGGCGGCAGAATCCGCCTTTCCCACCGGCGGACTATCCAGCATGAAACCGGCTGCGTCATATCCGGCGTGCAATACTTCGGTGAAGACTCGCTTCAAGGCCGGCGGATCGAACCACAGATAGGTGTGGATGTCGAAGGGATTGGCGATGGTCACGCGGTCCGTGAGCACCTCGCGCAGCGCGGCGGCGCGCGCTTGCGGAAGCGGCGCGAAGTCGAGTTTCAATTCGCGCGAAACGTCGGCCGTCATCGCCATGTCGCCGCCCGAGGCGCCCATGACCAGTACCTTGCGGCCGCCGAGCGGTCCGCCTACATGAAATAACTTCAGTGTTTCGCACAGGGTGCCCAAGGTATCGCAGCGAGCGATGCCCGCTTGCCGGCAGAACGCCTCGAACACTTCGTCGGCGCCCGCCAGCGCCCCGGTATGGCTGTGCGCAGTGCGCGCCGCCGCAGCCGTGCGGCCGGACTTGATCACGGCGATGGGCTTGCCCGCGAGCCGCGCGAGTTGCGCCGCGCGCGCAAATTTTTCGGGATTCTTGATGCCCTCGAGATACAAGCCGAAGGCTGACACGCGCGCATCCCTACAGAGAATTTCGATCAGATCTTCCACTGCCAGGCAGGTTTGATTGCCCACGGTGAACAAGCAGCCAATCGGCAGCGAGCGCTGATTGAACATGAGAGTGAGCGCAATGGTGCCGCTCTGGCAGATGAGCGCGACGCCGCGCTCCACGGATGCGCCCACGATCTGATCGGGCATCATCGCCACTTTGTCGAAGAAATTGACGAAGCCGTAACAGTTCGGTCCGAAGAAGGGCAAATCGCCGGCATTGTTCGACAGCTCGCGGGTCAGCTGCTGACCGGACTCGGTGCCGGTTTCGGAGAAACCCGCAGTGAAGCATACGAAGCCGCCGGCGCCGCGTGCCGCGATCTCTCGGGCGACGCCGGGCACCTCGCTATTGGGCACCGCGAGGAACACCGCATCGGGAATGCCCGGAAGATCGGCAACCGATGGGTAATAGATGGTCGCGGCGGTCGAACGTCGGGTCGGGTGAACCCGCCACAACTCGCCGGAGTAGCCTATGGCGAGATTGCCGGCGGCAACCGCATCGGTCCACGCGCCGGCGCCGATCAAGGCGATGCTGCGCGGCGCGATGAGTCGATGAATATCCATCGGGCGCGTGCTCAGCGGCGCTTCAGTTCAATCTTGCGGGAACCTGGAGCAAAGGCGTCGCGCGCCGCCGCGGATGCCTGCAGCTGCGCAAGCTTTGCCTGCACCTCTTCCGGAAACGGCGTCGAGCTGGGTTTGTCTCCTTGATGGACGTGCAGCAGCATCATGTCGGTGGTCGCTACCGGATCGCTGACGCGGGAGCACATGAATCGGCAGCCCACATGAATTCTCTTACGGTCAAAATCCAATATCACGGACTCGACGCGAAGATCGTCCGTGCTCTTGACCTCGTGCAGGAAGTGCAGGTGCAGTTCGAGCGTATACAGGGTGCAGTGCGTGCGCGCGCGGTAGCCCGCGTCCAGACCCAAAAAATCCATGAGATCATCGATGGCGTAGCTCGCCACCAGGCCGTAGTAGGCGTCGCGCAAATGCCCGTTGAAATCGATCCATTGCGGTTCGATTTTGGTGTGATAGATCCGCAACTCCGTCATCGCGGCGGTGCTCAACGGAGTTGCAGCTTCTCGCGGGCCTGCGCGGGCGTCAGCACCCGCGCGCCCAACGCCTCGATGATGGCGCGGGCCTTTTCCACTAATTGCGCGTTGCTGGCGTACACGCCCTTGCTCAAATAAAGATTATCCTCGAGCCCGACGCGCACATTGCCGCCCAGCAGCACCGACTGCGCCACCCAGGGCATCTGCATGCGGCTGATGGCGAAACTGCCCCAATTGCAGTTCTCAGGCAGGGTATTGACCATCGCCAGCAGATGGCCCACATCGGCGGGAACGCCGTAGGGAATGCCCATGCACAGTTGAATGAGCGATGGCGCGGTGAGCAAGCCTTCCTTCACCATTTGCCGCACGAACCATAGATTGCCGGTATCGAAGACTTCCAATTCGGGCTTAACCCCAAGGTCCTTGCAAATGCCGGCGCCTTGGCGCAGGTAATTGGGAGTGGAGACGTAGGCGCGGTTGCCGTCGCCGAAATTCAAGCTGCCGCAGTCAAGGGTCGCGATGTCGGGCCGGTACAGGCCTTCCTGACACAGATCGATGACGTGCCGCATCCGATCCTCCTGGCTGACAAAATCGCTGCCGGGGCCGGGCGTATCCTTGAGTCCGTTGTCGCCGACGACGATATAGCCGCCCATGCCGCAGGTCAGATTCACGATTACATCAACTTTGCTCTCGCGGATGCGCTTGACGACTTCGCGGTAGTGCTTGGTCTCCATGCTGAATACGCCGGTTTCCGGCTCGCGCACGTGGATGTGGACGATGGCCGCGCCGGCCTGGGCCGCCGCAATGGCGGTGGCGGCGATTTCGGCCGGGGTGACCGCACAATGCGGGCTCTTGGTGACCTTGGTGTCATCGCCGGTGACGGCGCAGGAAATGATGACGTCGTGATTCATGAAATTCCCCAAAAGACTGCGGACGCACGGTTCGATTTTATTATCTTCATGATAATATTTAAATCCGGCCGGAGCAACTGCCGCCGCGCGCCCGCAACCCCTCGAGGCGCCATTTCACGCCATGAATCGGGCGATCAGCGCCAGTGCGCTCTTGATCAGTGCGAACAGCACCCCCCAGACTATGGCGACCGATGCAATGGTGGCGCACAGACCGCCGAGAACCCACAGGCCGTCGCGCTCGAGAATGGCGAGCGCGAACAGGCAAATGGCAACCGCGGGGGGCATATTGCCCATGGGAATGGGCAGGAACAGGACTATCGAGAGCAGCAGGCAGATTGCGCCGACCAAGTACTCGAACGGCGGACGCGCCAGTATCTGCAGTCTGGGACGCAGCAAGCGCTCGGCGCGAGCGAGCCAGGGGACGACGTGGAGCACCGCCGCGGCGAAGTGCTTACGATCCATGGATGTGCGGGCGATGACCTTGGGCAGCCAGGGGTTACGCCCCAAGGCCAATTGGGCGGTCAGGAACAGGAGCGGCGCTCCGAGTATGGAAGACACACCCGGGGGCATTGGAATGGTGTTGGGCAGCGCGAACACCAGTATCAGCGCGCCGATGGCGCGGTCGCGCAGGGCCGTTGCCAAATCGCCGATCGAGATCCTCG
>JANXZQ010000173.1 GCA_025355445.1 Gammaproteobacteria bacterium | reverse complement strand
GCCCCAATACCGGCCTTAAGCTGAGCCGTTCTTAGAGAAATCCGCGGCCTGAACGCCCGAATCCGGGCGGTTCCCGGTCGGCCGCAAACCTTAAGCCCACGGCGCCCGTTCACTCACTCTTGACGCCGCAGGTATAGTAGTTGGTTACATGCAAAATATCCGAATCCGGGGCGCCCGGACCCATAACCTGAAGAATATCGATCTCGACTTGCCGCGGGATCGGTTGATCGTGCTCACCGGACTATCGGGCTCGGGCAAGTCCTCGCTCGCCTTCGACACCATCTATGCCGAGGGCCAGCGACGCTACGTCGAATCGCTATCCACTTACGCCCGGCAGTTCTTGTCGATGATGGAGAAGCCGGACATCGACACCATCGAGGGTCTCTCGCCCGCGATCTCCATCGAGCAGAAATCCACGTCGCATAATCCGCGCTCTACGGTGGGCACGGTTACCGAAATTTACGACTACCTGAGGCTGCTGTATGCGCGTGCCGGGACACCGCGTTGTCCCGATCACCATAGTGATCTTGCCGCTCAGACCGTCAGCCAAATGGTGGACACGGTGCTGCAGCAGCCGGAGGGAACGGCATTGATGCTGCTCGCGCCCGCCATTGCCGAGCGTAAGGGCGAGCATGCCGAACTCATCGAAGAGTTGCAGGCGGGCGGCTTCGTGCGGGCGCGCATCGACGGCAAGGTGGTTGAACTGGATCAGGCGCCCAAACTCGATGTGCGCCGCAAGCACACCGTCGAAGCCATCGTCGACCGCTTCAAAGTGCGCCCAGATTTGAGTCAGCGGCTCGCTGAATCGTTCGAGACTGCGCTGCGGCTGGGCCAGGGCGTGGCGCGCGTCGCCTACATGGATGCGCCTGAGCGCACCGAGCTCGTATTCTCCAACAAGTTCGCCTGCCCCATCTGCAACTATTCTTTGAGCGAGCTCGAACCCCGGTTGTTCTCATTCAACAGCCCGATCGGCGCCTGCCCTGCCTGCGACGGCCTTGGCACACAGGATTTCTTCGATCCTGAGAAGATCGTCGCCAATCCGCACCTGTCGCTCGCCGGGGGTGCGGTGCGCGGCTGGGATCGCCGTAACGCCTATTATTTCCAGTTGATCCAGTCGCTGGCGCGATATAGCAAGTTCGACATCGAGGCGCCTTTCGAGAGCCTGCCGCAAAAGATCAAGGATTTGGTGCTGTTAGGCAGCGATGAGGTCGAGATTGAGTTCAAGTACCTCGACGGCAAGGGCGGCACAACCAAGCGCAAGCATACTTTCGAAGGCATCGTCAGGAATCTGGAGCGGCGTTACAAGGAAACCGAATCGGCGACGGTGCGCGAAGAGCTGGCCAAGTATCGTTCCTCCCGCCCCTGCCCGGAGTGTCAGGGCACGCGGCTCAATCGCGCCGCGAGAAACGTGTTCGTCGATGGCCAGAGCATCCCGGCAGTGTCGTCGCTATCGGTGGGGCGTGCCTTGGAGTTCTTCGGCCAGCTCAAGTTGAAGGGCTGGCGCGGCGAAATTGCCGTCAAAATCGTCAAGGAAATCGGCGATCGGCTGGGATTTCTAGGCAATGTGGGACTCGGCTATCTCACCCTCAACCGCAGCGCCGATACGCTGTCCGGGGGCGAAGCACAGCGCATCCGTCTCGCGAGTCAGATCGGCTCCGGACTGGTCGGTGTGATGTACATCCTCGATGAACCCTCGATAGGCCTGCACCAGCGCGACAACCAGCGGCTGCTCGACACGCTGGTCAATCTACGGGATCTCGGCAACACGGTCATCGTGGTCGAGCACGATGAGGATGCTATCCGCCAGGCCGATCATGTCGTGGACTTGGGTCCCGGCGCAGGCGTGCATGGCGGCAGCATTGTGGCGCAGGGCACCGCCGCAGAAGTGGCTGCGCATCCCGATTCGATTACGGGTCAGTACTTGAGCGGCCGGCGCCGCATCGAGATTCCGGCGAAGCGACATACCCCCGATCCCAAACGCATGTTGCGGGTCATCGGCGCCACTGCCAACAACCTGAACAAAGTCACGGCGGAATTCCCGCTGGGATTGATGACCTGCGTCACGGGAGTTTCCGGCTCCGGTAAATCCACCCTGGTTAACGACACTCTGTTTCGCGCGGTCGCCACCCAAATGAATCATGCCTCGGCGGGGACGGCGCACTTCGATCGCATCGAGGGACTCGAATACATCGACCGGGTCATCGAAATCGACCAAAGCCCGATCGGCCGTACGCCTCGTTCCAATCCGGCCACCTACACCGGGCTGTTCGCGCCAATTCGCGAGATCTTCGCCGCCGTCCCGGAATCGCGAGCCCGCGGCTATGAAGCGGGTCGCTTCAGCTTCAATGTCAAAGGCGGGCGCTGCGAGGCCTGCCAGGGCGACGGCGTCATCAAAGTGGAAATGCACTTTTTGGCGGACGTCTACGTGCCCTGCGACGTCTGCAAGAGCAAGCGCTACAACCGCGAGACGCTGGAAATCCGCTTCAAGGGCAAAAACATTCAGGAGATTCTCGACATGACGGTCGAGGACGCGCTGCCTTTCTTTTCCGCCGTGCCGACGGTGCAGCCGAAACTCCAGACCCTGCTCGACGTGGGGCTGTCCTATGTCCGGCTGGGCCAGAGCGCCACCACCCTCTCGGGCGGCGAGGCGCAGCGGGTCAAGCTGGCCAAGGAGCTCTCGAAGCGGGCAACGGGGCGCACGCTGTACATCCTCGATGAGCCGACCACGGGACTGCATTTCGCGGACATCGCACAACTGCTGGTCGTGCTGCAGCGTCTGCGCGATGAAGGCAACACCGTCATCGTGATCGAACACAATCTCGATGTCATCAAGACGGCCGACTGGGTGGTGGACCTAGGTCCCGAGGGCGGCGAGGGCGGCGGCCGAATCATCGCCGTCGGAACTCCGGAACAGATCGCGGCCAACAAGGCGTCCTACACCGGGCAGTATCTAAAAGCCACCTTGGCTATGAAATCCACTTTGCCTTCGCCCGCCGTGCGCAAGCGCGCATGAACACGCAGCGGCGCCCCCTGATCGCGGCGCCGCGATTCACGCCCCTCTGGGGCGTGCTGATCGGTGCCGTGGGCGGCGGCGTCTACTGGATCAGCGCACAACTCTGGCCGACCAGCATCGCCGTGATTCTATCGATGCTGGCAACCCATCTGCTCTCGGCACGGATGGCCCCAGGCGCGACGGCGGACAGCGCTACGCCCACCCCGGACCGTGAGCTGCTGGGCATGGTGTTTGTCGTGCTCGTCGAGTACAACGCGTTGATGGCCCTCTCGGCTGCCAGCCTGCCGTTCGCGTTGCCGGCCAACCTTGCCCTGGGCTGGATAATGATTGCGGGACACGCGGCTAGCCGGGCCCTGCTTGTTTCGGTCCTCGCCGCGCCCGCGCACTTGGCGGCGTCTGCGCACTCCACACCGTCTTCGCATACCGATCTCGGCATTGCACTGGCCATTGGCTTTGCGCCGGCGGTGTTGCTCGGGATCCCCGGAATGGTCGGATTGGTCGCGGCCATCGGCGCGCGCTTCGCCGTCATCGCCTATCTGCGGCGCGGCCGTCGGCCCATCACCGGCAAGAAACTCGACATCTGCGCGCAGGTAACCCGATTGTGCTTTTACCTGGGCGCTCTTGCCGCCTGGGGGTACATTTGAGTCCGCGCCACGAACCGCGCGGCATGAGGTTGTCGTCTATAATGCCCACAGGCGATCACAGCCAGAAACGAGATAACATGAAAATTTCCACCGTATGTACCGTTGCCTTGCTCCTCCTTGGGTTGTCGGCGATCGCAAATGCGGGACCCAAGGCCGACATACGGCAACTGGAAACGGACTTCAATGCGGCCTATGCCGCCAATGATCTGGACAAGTACTTCGCTTTCTACACGGACGACGCCGTCCTGTGGTTTCCCGAGGGCCGGACGGATATGCCGAGCTATAAGAAGGAGTGGACCGAGTACATCAAGTCCGGCGCGCAGATTCAAGGCGCGATCCTGTCCGACTATCAACGATTCAGTCCGCAGGGCGACACCGACATTGCCAGCTACCTGCTGCACCTCAAAACGCAGGAAGCGGACAAGAAGTTCAAGAACGAGATCTTTCAGGAAACCGACGTGTGGTTCAAGACGGCGGGTTCCTGGAAAATTACTCATGTGCATTACGCTCCCGCGCCGGCGCCAAAGTAGCGCCGTCCACGCGATAACGTTGCGGCATTGGCATTGCAGCAAGTACTGGTCTACTCCGACTCGCTCACCTGGGGCATAGTACCGACCACCCGTAGGCGCCTGCCTTTCGATGCGCGCTGGCCGGGAGTGATGGAAATCGCGTTGACACAGCAGCGTCATTCCGTGCGAGTCATCGAAGACTGCTTGAACGGCCGGCGTACCGTCTGGGAAGACCCCTTCAAGGCGGGACGCAACGGCCTCGTGGGCCTCGCACAGCGCATCGAGATTCATTCTCCCTTGAGCCTGGTGATGCTGATGCTCGGCACCAATGATTTTCAATCCATGCATCCGCACACGGCATGGCATGCCGCGCAGGGAATCGCGACACTGGTGACCGCCATTCGCAACGCCCCCATCGAACAGGGAATGCCCACGCCCCCCATTCTATTAATCGCGCCGCCGTTGATCGGCATCCCGCGCGGGCCAATTGCGGCGAAATTCACCGGCGCCGCGGACAAGTCAGCGGGACTGGCCGAGGCGTATCGCGGCGTCGCCGCGGAACTTAATTGCCATTTCTTCGATTCGGGCAGCGTCACGAGCGCGAGCGCTGTCGATGGCATTCATCTCGATGCCGACCAGCACCAGACCTTGGGCAAGGCGTTGGCGCAGGTCGTCGCCGGATTGCCGGGCGTATTGTCGGCCCCAGCGACATGAGCAGCGGCGCCATCTCGATCATCGCCCGAGCCGGGTTGCCTATACTCACGCGACTCGATCCGGAATTCGCCCACGACTTCGGATTGGCCGCATTGCGGCGGCTGCGGCCGCTGTTGGCGGCGCAAGAATTTGCAGCCGGTCTGGCGGTACGCTGCTGCGGGCTCAACTTCCCGCATCCGCTCGGTCTCGCGGCGGGCTTCGACAAGAACGGCGATTGCCTGGATGGGCTGGGGGCTCTGGGGTTCAGTCATATTGAGCTCGGAACCGTGACGCCGCGGCCGCAGCCGGGAAATCCCAGGCCGCGCATGTTCAGAATTCCGGGGGAGCGCGCACTCATCAATCGGATGGGATTCAACAACAAGGGGGTCGATCATCTGGTCGCGCAGCTTGCCGGCAGCCGCTATCGCGGGGTACGCGGCATCAGCATCGGCAAGAATTTCGATACGCCGCTGGAGAGGGCTCAGGATGACTACGTGGCGTGCCTTCGCAAGGTCTATCTCGCCGCCGACTACATCGCCGTGAACATTTCCTCGCCCAACACCTTGCGCCTGCGCGAATTGCAGTCGAGTGACGGGTTGGGGAGAATCCTAGGCGCATTGCTCGAGGAGCGCGCCGTGCTGCAGGACCGTTATGGGAAACGCGTACCGTTGCTGGTCAAGGTCGCGCCGGATTTGACCGCCGAACAGCTATCCGCGCTGGCCCAGGATTTGCGCTCGCTGCAGATCGACGGAGTGATCGCCACCAATACCTCGATCGACCGCAGCGGGCTGGGCAGATCGCCGGCCGCGCAGGAGCAGGGGGGCTTGAGCGGGGCACCGCTGCACCCGCAGTCGCTGCGGGTGATCTCGCAACTTCGCGCGGAATTGGGCAACGGCTTCCCCATCATCGGCGTTGGCGGTATCGTGAGTGCCGACAGTGCCCTGGCGACACTGCGCGCGGGGGCAAACCTCATCCAGGTATACACGGGATTTGCTTACCGAGGGCCGGCGCTGCTCGCAGAAATTTTGGAGGCATTACCCTCATGATTGACACCGCAACGATCGAGTGTTTTCAACGCGACGGCGCGGTGTGCATCCGGCAATTGTTTGGTGCCGAGGAAATGGCGGTGCTGCGCGCCGGCATCGATGAAAATCTCGCGCACTTGAGCCCGCGCGCCAAAGTGCCCAGCGGCGCTGATGACCCAGGGCGTTTTGTCGAGGACTTCTGCAATTGGCAGGACAATGCAGACTACCGGCGTTTCATCTTCGAGTCGGCATTGCCCGAAACGGCGGGCCGGCTCATGCGGAGCGGCAGCGCTAGGCTGTACCACGACCACATGCTGACGAAGGAGCCGGGCACTCGGGCCGCCACACCCTGGCACCAGGATCAGCCCTACTACAATATCGACGGACGACAGAACGTCAGCTTCTGGATCCCGGTCGATCCGGTAAGTCGCGACTCCACCTTGGAGTTCGTCGCCGGATCGCACCTGGGTCCCTGGTTGATGCCGCGCTCCTTCATGGACGCGCAAGCCAAGTGGTTCCCCGAAGGTACGCTGGCCGATTTGCCGAACATCGAAGCGCAACGCGCGGCGTTTCCCATCCTCGGCTGGGAATTGCAGCCGGGGGACGCGGTCTGTTTCCACATGCTGACCCTGCACGCCACCGCAGGCGTCACCGGCCCGAATCGCCGCCGCGTATTCTCGGTACGATTCTTGGGCGAGGACATCACTCACGCGCCGCGTCGCTGGCGCACATCGCCGGAATTCCCCGGCTTGCGCGAGGAACTGCCGGCAGGGGCTGCCATGGATCACGCACTGTTCCCGGTGCTTTGGCGCGCGACGTGAATTGCTTCGCCGCGCGTGCGTGGTGCAACAACCTCCACCGAGTTTGCCAAACGCTAATTAGGCGTTCGTTGTGTTGAACTCGATGATTTGACGAGCATGACTGCGTTTCCTGCTCCCAATGCGCCGAAATAAGCGATAAATCGACGCGGCTCCTCAGCATTATAGGGCTTCAGATTAATTGCCCATCGAAACCCAATGGGCTGATACCAAAGCTCCACGTCGATGCTAAATGGACCCACCGCATCTTGCGTATCGATCGAATAACGCAGTGTGTGTCCTCGATCCGTGAAAGCTGCATCGGCAGACGCCTGGCCGTGAACCGCAATCTCCTCCGGCGCCGTAGTCTTATCGAATCCGCGAGGGAGTAAGCGGTTGTCCTTTAGATAATCGACCGCCGCCAACAAGCCCGTGGTCACCCGCCCTGCTTGATCCCCTAGAATGGCTTCATAGATCTGCACCTGGTCGGATGAGCGAATCTCGGTGTAATGCGGTTCGTACTTGGTGGGGTCTTCGTCATTGTCATTGCCGGCGATCGAGCCGTCGGACTTTAAGGCGCCCGATTCAAAAACGACGCGCTGTGCGCGGTCTCGAACGATGACATGCAGCCACGCCCGGCGCGAGGGAAATGCGGTGGGGAGTTTATGGCCGCCCAGATTATTCACGGTCACCTGCGCCTCGAGCCGGCCGGCACGAATCCGCGGCGACGTAACAGCCAGGGTTGCAGCCTCGCTCTGTAGGTAGCGAATCGTGCGATCCGCCGCATTGAACATCTCTTGCGGCTCGGCGGCGACGCCCAATTCGTCATGGTAGCGGCCGAGTATTCTTTGTATGACAAAATTTGCGGCGACGAATTGATGGCGCACCGCCCCCGGTCGTGGTTCCCCCAGAATCCGGGCAATGGGCGCCTGATCGTGTACGGCCGGCATATGGCAGGATTGGCAGGTCCGTTCATTGCGAAAGTCGCTGTGTAACCACTCCTGGTAGGGTCTCTGTTCGGGGAGCGAGCCCACCACGGCACCGTTGACGCCGCGCGCCTCGGTCGTCAAGGTATGGCAACTTGCGCACAGTTCGGCAGTGCGAATCTGATCGCCCAGCTGGGGCTGATAGCCGCCTGTGGAGGTTCGCATGACGTGCTGCATTCCGGCCGCAATATCGAAGGGGCCGTATTCAGGATGAGCGCCGTCTGAGGAAGACGCATCCACGATGAAATTGCCATTAAAGCTTGCGGCCGTCCCTAAGTCCTGCGGTGTGATTTGATGACAGATTGAACACGTGACGCCATCTGCCGATTCTTTGTCGCCGGCATGCAAAGGCAGACGGGTAAAAACAGGATTCAACTGGCCGTTTTGTTTTGTGAGGTATTGCGGTATCGGCATATGACAGGACGAACATTCGTTTTCAATGGAGGCGGCCACTTCAGGATGCTCCATGGTCTCGCGCCTCAGACCGGCTTGCCAATAAGGGTCGCGCGAGGCGTTTGCCATCAAACTCGTGCTCCAGTCGACGCCAATCGAATAGTCCTCGCCGTTCGTCGTCGTCATACCGTTATGGCAAGCGACACAGCGATCCGAGGTTTGAAACTGCGCTTTGGGCGCATCGGCCGCCACCACGGCCACGCTGCCGATTGTCGCTGCGGCGTACATGGCGCCCAACACCATCGAACGGATAGGGACTTTAGTGACCATCACCATCCCTCGAACAGTCCGCCGTCGAACCAATCCCAGATAAAATATGCGATCACCTGCTTTGGCCGCCCCGCGGTGTCGTTGATCGGCAGGCGGTAACCCGCCGCCGCACGAATGCGCTGACGACGATTGAGCGTCACTTGGAATTCTGGGACGACATCCCAGTCAGTCTTCGTCCCCGGCGTCAGATCGCGATTGCCGATGACCTCGAGCATCGGTGACCACAAGCGCCCCAACTCGCCGTCGCCGGCGAAACTTCTGCCGATGGCGGTCCTAAGGTAAGCCGTTCGAGGTCCGTACTCGGTGTGTCGGGGAATGTCGATGCCGGGCTGAAGCTGGACAAATACCTGACCCGGCAGGAGCTGATCATAAGCAGCAAAGAACCCCAAGCTCGGCTCGCCGGCGCCTAATCCGCGCCGCTGATCGCCGGTGGCGAACACCACCTCAGCCTGCACGCTCAAAATGGATCCGGTGTCTCATACAGAGGACCATCGGGGTTGTCATTCAAGTGAGAATACAACACGTGTTTATCGCCGATCGCGATGTCGCCAAGGCCGCCGGTCATCCCGCCGGTCTCTTTGTGAACCCAACCGAATGGCACCGCAAGTTCCAGCTGGTCGCGCTTGCCGAGGATGCGCTCATAGTCGAGTTCGTTCGAGATCGCCGGCGCACCCTTGGCATTGACCGTGGTCGTGAATACCGTTTCGCTCTCCGGGAAGGCCTTCTCCGTGACCAGCGCTCGAGGCACATTGAGCTCCCCCAAGGGCCAGCCTTTTTCCTTACAAAGACTGCGCAGGTACACAATCACCTCATCCATTTGGGCCGAGGTCAACACGCCGCTGAATGAAGGCATGATGGATGAGAACCCCCGCGCCGGGCCTCCATCGCGAATCGAGGCCTTGTAATCGCGGGTGAATTCCGGTGTCGTCTCATCGCATTTATTAAAATGCGGGAAGGAGGTGGGTTTGTCGAAACCGGCCAACGCTTTTGGCGTCCCCTCCCCCTTGGTGCCGTGACACGCAGCGCACGCCGCTTCATAGATGGCTTTGCCGCCATGCACGTTGAGCTGTTGGGGAAAATCCCCGCCCGAGGCGAGACGCCAGATGCCTGTGGCCAAGAGGAGTACCGATGCCGACCCCGCCGTGCTAAGAAAGAGCGGCAGCCGTTGGTGCGCAGGAACTGAGTTTTTCACAACGGATGGCACCTCCATTACTTACCGTGTTTAAGGTTCTTGTCGTGCGGCGCCATTCATTTCATGCCTCACCCTGCTGATATGGTCATAAATGACCTTCCGCAGGCGATTCGTGACGCCAAGCGGCTTGTGCTCTGGCAATGCGTGCCAGGGCGTAAACGACAAATTCTCGCAAAATGTGTTTTGTTCAGGCGTATCGAAGGTCTGCGGCGGTACCCGAATGGTGGCTAGCTTGTAGAAAGGCGCCTCTGCTTCCTTCCACTCCATTCGGGAATCCTCGACATCCATACGATCGGAAGTCCGTGGTTGCACCAGGAATTCCATGCACGCGTCGCCGCTTTGCAGGGTGCTTCGAAGAGCATCACGTAAGTAATCATGTCCCGGGTTTTTTGGCAGAGGGTCGGTCCTCGCTGAACAACCTCTGGCGGAGTACTTCACCGCCTGCCGTCCCTCGCCGCTGCCCAACTGGTAAGGGACCATCGACCAATAACGGGCTTGCAGGGGGTTGGAAATTCTTGAACTGCGCGTTTTCAACGCAATTACCGTGCCTCTGACCCCAAGATCGAAAGGTATGAGGAGCTTCCGATAGAAGTGATCGCTGTTCGCATCGTCCATAAATGATAGGTAGCGCGCTGGGTCGGTGGCGAAGAAGACCGGATGATTGATCATGATGAAGTCTTGTGTGGTCGCGTCTACTTCATCCTCGAGGAGTTTCCTGCCGGGCACTCCTAACACTTTGATCGCCATGCCACGCGCGTCGCGTTTGATGTCGGCATGCGTCGGATCTGCTGATCCGTTCGAAAAGCGAATCCATGCCTGGTAGGTTTTGCCGGGCAGAAACATTCCCTTGGTCAGCGTCGCCGGCAACGTGTCAACCACATGGAATTCGGCCTTCACACACCCATGAGCTTTCGGATGGGCATCGCGGCGCGCGCTGCCGGCAGCGTATTGCTTACGCACAGATTCTTCGATCACGACCGACAGCTTTTCAGCGATCGGCTTCTCGTCTGGGTACAGATGCTCGCCTAAGTCGGGATCAATACTGGGGTAGCGAGATGAATTAGGTGTGACCGTCGGTGCTGGAATGACCGTTCTGGCGGGATGCACCCCACACGCACAGAGCGCACAAGCTAGGCCGATGGGTAAACTCAGCGTGAAGCGGCAACGATAGCGCACAGTGCATCCCCCATAAGAAACTTTGAATATGCCCGGGTCAGACCTTCGTCCTTAACGCCTGTCGGTATTTAAGTGGTGCGCAATTTGACAGCTTGACCTTTTATTACTTTGCCATGCAAAGTAGACATTACGGAATGTACAGTGCGAGAGATGTGCGTTACCGTACATAAAAGGGAAATGTCCGATTTCATTCGCTCCACCGGTTGAAGTGCTGTTGTTCCAGGAACGCGCGCGCATCGGTTGCAGATTGGCTGAGTGATACCCGCCAAATATCGTGGTCATACCCATCATCCTAAGTCATACAGTACCCGGTGACCTCCACAACTGTATAAAAGCGTCCCAAATAGCAGTGGATCGGTTTACCCCCCAATTCGCTAGACTGCCGACATCGCACGCCGACAATCTCTATGGGATGAGCTCGGGCGAGCATCCGACCTTGAAGGGAAATGCACATGAACGGATCCATATTCTGGGCTGTATTGGGACTCGTGGCGGGTGCAGTCATCAGCTGGGTGCTCTCGAGATCGCGGCAGCGCCAAGCGCTTGCCGAAGCGTCTGCGGCCGCACTGCAAGTATCCACGGCTCTGCAGATCGAGTCGTCCTCTTTCAAAGAACGGGCTTCTCGGATTCCGGACCTGGAAGCCCAGCTGGACGCTTCCTCGCGCTTGACGGCCACGCTTCGCGAACAGGTCAGCCGGCTTACTGCGGAATTGACCGCCGATCGAGATACCCTGGGTGCGCTTCGGGTAGATTTGCAAGACACCAGGTCGCTACTAGCGCACAAAATCGAAGAAGCGGCCTCACAGGCGATCGAACTCGCGAAACTTCGTAATACCTTGGACAGCGAGCGCGGAAACTCCCAAGAGAAGCTCGCGCTGCTGCTCGACGCCAAAGTGGCGCTCACGGATCAATTTAAAAGCCTCACCAACGATATTCTCGAGGAGAAATCGAAGCGCTTCACCGAGCAGAACCAAACCAACTTGGGCGCTCTCTTGGATCCTCTGAAACTGAAGATCACGGAGTTTCAGACCAAGATTGAAGACACCTACGTCAAGGAAGGCAATGAGCGTTCGGCTTTGGGTGTGGAGCTGCGTCACTTGAAGGAACTGAATCAATTACCCGCTGCTGCGCATCGGTGATGCGCCGCCAATCGAGACCATTCTGCTTGACACGCCTTAGGCCGCGGTCGGTGGCGTTGGAGAGCCGCCCGTGCCCGGTGTTGCACCGGCTTTGGCCAACGCGATCTTCGCTGCGACGGGTCAGAGATTGCGGTGCCTGCCTCTGTCGCCGTTGCTAATCTCTTAGCACGCAAACTCGATTCGTCTTCACCATGCTTCGCTGTTGTCAGCGCTCCGCCAACCGATTCGCTGCACCAGCTCACGGAATTTCGCGTCGGAGTGCAAGCCGGCGAACGAGGGCTCGCGAGTCAGCTCGATAAGATCCGGGTTGTGTTCCCGGTACGCTCTACCGCTGCCTGCGTATCGACCGCGGTGGTCGCAAATCCTGCCGCATCACAGGCAAAAGAAAAAGCCATGCTGAAACACGCGGCGTGAGCCGCCGCCAACAATTCCTCGGGATTGGTGCCGCGGCGATCGTCCTCGAAGCGGCTGCCAAAGCCATAGGGATACGATTTCAACGCATCGGTTTGAGTACTGATTTTGCCGATGCCCTGCTTGCCCCGGCCCTCCCAGTGAACACTCGCCGTCTTGTCGGACATGATGACGCTCCAGTATCAGTAGGTTGGTAGAGGCATGAGCTCGGTTTCCCCGGGCACGACAGGAAACTGCCGTTGCTGCCAACGAACTTTGGC
This sequence comes from Gammaproteobacteria bacterium, assembly GCA_025355445.1. GTDB lineage: Bacteria > Pseudomonadota > Gammaproteobacteria > Steroidobacterales > Steroidobacteraceae > Bog-1198. The sequence continues at coordinate 1,257 of JANXZQ010000173.1, read as the reverse complement.
ATGCTCGATACGTTCTTGGGACGAGGCGACGAAATTCCACCAGATATGCCGCGGCGTGGGAAATCTTTGGCCGCCCAGCAGCATCGCCCGTGCATCGCCTGGCGCGCTCAGTTCAAGTTTCTGACCTGGTTCGAGCACCGCAAGTTGTCCGGCCACGACGGGCACGTCGCCGACCGCGAGCTCGCCTTGCACAACGTAAACGGCAAGATCGCCATCGTCCGGCGCAACCTCCAGCGTGGCACCGCGCGCAAATTGCATGTCCACGTAAACCGTCGGCCATAGCGTACGCACGGGAGAGCGCAGCCCGAAGGCCTCGCCGGCAATGACGGTGAGAGCAACGCCGTTCGCGACCCGCGTCGGCAGAGTTGGTCCCGGGTAGTGCACGAACGTCGGCTCTCCATCCTCATGTCCGTCGGGCAGCGCCACCCAGCTTTGAATGGCGTGAACATATTCACCTGACACGCGAGCAGCCTGCGGCGTCCGCTCGGAGTGCGCAATGCCGCTGCCCGCCGACATCCAATTTACATCGCCTGGGTGAATTTCCCGCACCGTTCCCAAGCTGTCGCGATGCTCCAGCGAGCCGGCAAACAAGTAGGTTACCGTGGCCAGGGCAATATGCGGATGCGGCCTCACGTCCACTCCGGTTCTGGGCGCGAATTTCGTCGGCCCCAGGTGGTCGAAAAAGATGAACGGCCCGACCATTTGCCGGCTCTCTGCCGGCAGCACCCGCCGCACTACAAATCCGCCGAGGTCACGCTGGTGTGATTCAAGCACTTGTAGGTTTGTCATATGGCACCCTCCCGGCCCCAGAGGCATCTCGAATAACTACAAATCAGTGCGCCGTGCGCGTCGTCAATGCCTTTAGAAACTGATAGTAAAACTCCACCCCCGTGTAATAGGAATCCGCTTTGACGCGCTCGTCCTTGCCATGCATGCGCACATCGTCCCGATCGATCGCGATCCCGCTGATTCCGTAGCTCGGTATACCGGCATACATGGTGTAGATGCTGTCCGACGAGCCGGTGACCATGGTCGGGATGACCGGCGCCCCGGGCCACAGTTTCGCCGCCACCGCGCGCATCGAGTCCATGACGTCGGCACGCAGCGGCGGCGGCACCATGGCCTTGCGGTCCGAGCCGTGCTCCGTCACTTCGCCGGCATCGTTGCGGTAGCGCACGGTGAGCGCCGGATCATTGAACAGTTTGATCAGTTGCAGGCGGATCTCCTCCTGCGAATGGCCCGGGAAAATGCGGCAGT
>JANXZQ010000171.1 GCA_025355445.1 Gammaproteobacteria bacterium | reverse complement strand
AAGGGATAGGCGCGACGCGTAGCGGCGATTGGATTCACGAACACATCAAACTGCGCCATCGGCGCGCTCATAGTGTTCACGGACCAGTTCGGCGAACGAGCCATGCTGGTCGGCGTAACTCTCCACCGCAGCCAGGCCCCGACGGAACTCGGCGATGAGAGCCTCCGAATGTAGCTCGTCGTACTTCTTTGCCAGCGCCTCCTCAGCAACCCGGGAAGTATTGATTCCTAAAGTTTTGACCTTGGCGTAAAGATCCGAGTTCAGGGTGATGCTGACCGTTTGCTTGGCAGCTTTGGGGTCAAATAACGGGTCTCGCATGGCTCACTCCGTATAATAGACCCGTGTATCTTACCCGCGTATCTTACCCGCGTCCATACCGGTGTTTATTTCCCGGTGCGCGCGGTCGCTCTCCGCACGAATACGTAGTACAAAGCCGCCAAAAGGGCGGCCACGCCCACCACTAGCGCGAAGAAACGGTGCAGGGACCCTGCCAGAAGCTCCGGGTGCTGCCCCACTGCCGTACCCAGCCAGGCCAGCACTGCGCACCAGAGCAGCGAGCCTAGGAGCGTGGCAAGCGCATACCAGCGAAAGTCCATGCGCAGAATCCCGGTGGGGATGCCGATCAGATGCCGGATCACCGGCAGCAGCCGGGAGAAGAACACGCCGGGTAGGCCGTAGTGAGTGCACCAGCGCTCCGCCAGTTCGATTTTTGCCTGTCCCATTGCGACGAAACGCCCATAACGCACGATGAGGGGCCGGCCCAGCAAACGCGCGGCCCAGTACATCAGGGATGCGCCGGCCCACGAGCCTGCGGTACCCGCCAACACCACGCCCACAAAGGACAATTGGCCCTGGGTGTGCGCGAGGTAGGCGGCGGGCGGAATGATCACTTCGCTCGGGATGGGGACGAGGGTGCTTTCCAGCGCCATCAAGCCGGCGATCAGCCAATAGCCGCCCTGACTCAGGGTCGCCAGGTACCAGTCCGAAAAATGCTGCAGCGATGCGGCCAACTAATCGATTGCCTTGGGATTCAACACCACCTTGGCGGATGCTCGCGCACCGGCGGCGTAGCTCTGCGCCTCGGACGATGCGATCTGCGCCGCAAGCTGGCGGCGCATGTCCTGGTTCTGAAGCTTCGGATCGCCGGGCTCCTCGCGGACCGCGCTCAAGGCGATGACGGCCGCGTCGCCGTTGGCGAGTTGCGCGTCGCCATACAGCGGCTTGCCCGCAGGTTTGGCCTGCCCGAACACCTGGGTGCGCACTTCCAGCGGCACGTCCTGGTCAGACCGCGCCACGAACTTGGGCGGCTGCGGCATGCCACCGGCGTTGGCGGCGACACCCTTCGCGACAGCGTCCCAGGTCTCTCCCGCATCCAGGCGCTTGACGGCGGCAGCGGCCGCAGCGGCCGCCAGTTCCACGCCGCGCTGCTTCTTCCAGGCCGCCACCAGCTCGGCGTGCACGGCATCCAGCGGCTTCTGCTGCGGCAGTTTGTGATCCGTGGCGCGTAGCACCACGCCGCGCCCCTTCTCCACTTCCACCATGGAACTCAGGCGTCCATCGAGCACGTCCTGACTGAACGCCGCCTCGATCACCGCCGGCACCTTGCCCAGCGCGCCGCCGCCGTCGATGCGGCTGAACACCGGCACCTCGAGTACGGTGAGGCCGGCCTTGCGCGCGACCACGTCGATGTCGGTGGCATTCTGCAAGGCGGCATCGGCCAGCTGGTCCTGCGCGTTGTTGAATAGTTTCTCCGCTTCGTTGCGGCGATATTCGGTTTCGAGTTCTGCCTTGCTTTGCTCGAAGGTTTTGACGGTCGCCGGCTGAATGCCCGTCAACTTCAAAATGTGATAACCGAATTGGGTCTTCACCGGACCCTTGAGCTCATCGACCTTCATGCCGTAGGCGGCATCGGCGAACGGCGTCACCCAAGCCTTGCGGTCCGACCAGCCCAGATCGCCGCCCTGCTGCGCGGACCCCGGATCCTGCGAGAACTCCTTGGCTAATTTCGCGAAATCCTCGCCGCCTTGCGCGCGCTTGAGAATTCCCTCCGCCTTGGTCTTGACCGCCGCGTCCTCGGACGCATTGGCGACCGGCAACAAAATGTGGCTGACCCGGCGCTGCTCGCCTTGAGTGAAGCGTTCCGGCGTCTTCACCTTTTGCTCGTCGTAATAGGTCTTGAGCTGGACATCGTCGACGGCGACTTTCGCAGCCAGCGCGCCTAAGCTGATTTCGACGTAGCGCAGGGTCACCGTCTCCGGCGTCATGTATAGCCCCTTGTGCGCGTCGTAATAGGTCTTGAGCGCGGCCTCATCGGGGTTCGCGGCGGCGGCATATTTCTCCGCCGACAGCGTCAGCCATGAAATTTCGCGTTGCTGCTTGGTGAGCGCGCGCACCTGCTGCATTTCGGTCGCCGTCGCGAAGCTCGACAGATTCAGCGCAGCGTCGAGCTGCTGCAGCTTCGCGTCGCGCCGGAACAGCGCTTCGATCTCGAGCGGCGAGCGGCCCTGCGACCGCAGCACCGCAACCGCGTGCGCCTTGTCGAACTTGCCGTCCACTTGAAACAGCGTTACTTTGGACATGCTGGCCAGCAATTCCTCATCGCTCACCCGGTAGCCGAGCTCATCGGCGCGCGTGATCAATGCCTCGCTGTTCACGTACTCATTCAGCACCCGCTGCTTGATTTCGCTGCGTTGCGCGTCGCTCAAAGTACCGTTGGTTTGCCGCTCCACCTGAGCGAGCTGCTGCTGGTAGGACTGCCGGACGTCGTTCACCGAGACTTCACTGCCGTTCACCTTGGCCGCGAAGTTCGGCGCGGTCATGGTCCAGTTGATACCCCAGAACACGAACACCAAGCCGATGGCGCCGAGCACCACGCCTGCCAGCCAGCCTTTTAATTTATCGTGAATCGTCTGCAGCATGATCCCACCTTGTTCATACCCTTTGGCGCGGCCATACGGCTCGCGCGACTCTCAAGGAAATGGCGGAGTGGACGGGACTCGAACCCGCGACCCCCGGCGTGACAGGCCGGTATTCTAACCAGCTGAACTACCACTCCGCTGTTGGTGGGTGCTGAGGGGATCGAACCCCCGACCCTCGCCGTGTAAAGGCG
>JANXZQ010000155.1 GCA_025355445.1 Gammaproteobacteria bacterium | reverse complement strand
ACGCGCTACCGGCGTCGAGCCGCAGGTCTTGGTCATGTCCAGCTTGGCGCCGGCCTTGGCCCGGGTCAGCGCGTCGTTGCGATCCGCCGAACACCACACCACCTCGGCCTTCTTCCAGCTGTCCGTGTTTGGACCGGTGCGCGGGAAGAACATGTACCGCACGCGAACGCCGAGCCGGTTCAGTTCGGCCATCTCGCTGTGCAGCCGGCGGCAGTAGGCGCAATCGACGTCGGTGAACACCGTGATGGTGTACAACGGATTCTTCGGCCCGAAGATCAGCATTTGCGATTCGGGCACGGCGTTGATCAGGGCAAGCCGCGCATGTGTGCGCAGATCCTCGGTAAGATTCTCACGGGTATCCATGTCGTAGACATTGCCGTCGAGAAAATATTTGCCGTCGGCGGTCAGGTAGCTGATGTCGGCTCCCTGCATGAACTGGAAAATGCCCGGTATCGGCGACGGCCGCAAATCCTCGAGTTTCGATCCGGCGGGCAGGAGCTTGAGCAAGGCGACGCGCGGGTCCGCGGCATCGGCGGCCGCCGGCTGCGCCGCGGCGACGGCGGTGCAAAGACTCAAGGCGAAGGCGGCAAGGAATCTCAACATCTACAGGGCTCCGCAACAACTACAACCATTGGACCCCGTGGCAGACCCTTAGGTTCAGCTAATTCTAGCAGGGGTGGTGCGGAGCCTGTCTAACCGCGCGGATGATGCTGTGTGTGCAGCTCTTTCAGCCGCTCGCGGGCGACGTGGGTGTAGATCTGCGTCGTCGACAGATCACTGTGGCCGAGCAACATCTGCACCACGCGCAAATCCGCGCCATGATTCAACAAATGAGTTGCGAAGGCATGCCGCAAGGTGTGCGGCGAGAGTTCCTTCTCCACGCCCGCCTTCTTCGAGTAGCGTTTGATGATGTGCCAAAACGCCTGGCGCGTCATGCGGTCGCCGCGGCGCGTCGGGAACAGGTAATCCGTCTGCCGCTCCAGCAATATTTCCACGCGCGGGCCCTGCATGAATTGCTGCACCCACTTCACCGCTTCGTCACCCAAGGGAATCAGGCGTTCGCGGTTGCCCTTGCCGACGACGCGTATCACGCCCTGATTCAAGTTCACCTGATTGTGCTTCAGGCTCACCAGTTCCGAGACGCGCAAGCCGGTCGCGTACAACACCTCGAGCATGGTGCGATCGCGATGTCCCAACGGGTCAGAGACGGTGGGCGCCTCGAGCAGGGAGTCGACTTCGGCTTCGGTCAGCGATTTTGGCAGCGATCGGCCGATTTTCGGCATGGCGATTTGCGCCGTCGGATCGAGCTCGATCAATCCCTCGCGCACCATGAAACGAAAAAAGCGCCGAAAACTCGACAGCTGCCGGGCGGTGGATCGGGGCCTGGAGCCGCCCTCGACGCGCGCCGCGATGAATCCCAATAATTCGATGCGCGTGGCTTTGAGCAATGCACTGTCGCGCTCTTCCAACCAGCGTGCCAGTGCGGTCAAATCGGCGCGGTAGGCCGCCAGAGTATTGGCCGACAAGCCGCGCTCCAGCCACACTGCGTCGAGAAAGCGTTGCAGGGCGGGATCTGCCGGTTCGCGGGCAGCGCCTACCGCGGAGCCGGACGTGCGTGTATAAACCGTGCGTTTCAAAGCCGTCGCCATAACTCTTTCGCGTGTGTTGTTCGCACGAAATAGTGCTTCTACACGCCTGTCCGGAGCCAGTATGCGAGGCGTGCCGGGAGGTCGGAGTGACCAGAATCACAGTACCGTCAAGTATTAACATAAGGAGAACCAGATCACACAAGACCCGCAGATAAGCCTGCGCGGCGGACTGCAATGGCTGTATACCGCCTACTGCCTGGTGCTGTTTACGGCCATAGGATTGACCGTGTTGGTGATCAATCTGTTCCTGCCTAGCCTGCGCGCGCGCCGCCTGGTGGCCGGCACAGCGTCGCGCGAATTCCTGCGCGCCGCCGGCATGCGCTTCACCGTGGAAGGCTTGGACCGGCTGCCCGCCACACCCTGCGTGGTAGTGGCCAATCACGCCAGCTACATCGACGCCCTCGCCGCCGCCGCGGCGCTGCCGCCTGATTTTGCCTTCGTTATCAAGAAGGAAATGATGCACGTGCCGCTGGCCGGCCTGTTGCTGCGGCGCCTGGGATCGCAATTCGTCGAGCGTTTCAACCGCCACAAGGGCGGGGTGGATGCGCGCCGGGTACTGAAGCTTGCCGCCAGCGGCCAGTCGCTGGTGTTCTTTCCCGAGGGCACCTTCGACGAGACCCGCCAGATCGGCAAATTTCTGGGCGGAGCGTTTACGACGGCGGCGCGCTCCAACATGCCGGTGGTGGCCATGGCCATTCACGGTACGCGCAATGTTTTCCCGCCCGGCAGTATGCTTGCTCACCGCCTGCCGATTCGCGTCCAAATCCTTGAGGTCTTGAGTGCCCGCGATGCCAGCCAACGCAGCCGCGAGCTGATCGCCGAGGCTGTGGGCGAGCCGCTCGCGCCCTGAAGCTCACGGGCGAGTACGGGCTCGCGTGACCGACCCGGTTATACTATTGGCACCCCCACAACGGAAATGCTTCATGACCTCCGATCCAGTCGTTATCTTGAGCGCCCGCCGCACCCCGGTAGGTACCTTCCAAGGCGCTTTCGCCACGCTCACCGCCCCGCAATTAGGCTCGGTTGCCATCAAGGCCGCACTCGCGGATTCTGGACTGGCAGCCTCGCAGGTCGACGAAG
>JANXZQ010000397.1 GCA_025355445.1 Gammaproteobacteria bacterium | reverse complement strand
AGAGAACTCTTCTAGTTCCTCGAGAGGCTGAGTCTCGCGAAGCTTGCCGTTGACGATCGCCTCGCAGGGTTCGCAATACTCGTTGATGACTCCGTCCGTACTCCAGGTGAGGTTGTAGTTCAGTGCGTTGGAGGGAAACTTCGGCAGGGCACCGACCCGCATACGTACGTCGTGCAATTCGTCGAAGCGGGAGGCCAAGTCGCTGGCCACGATGGTGATGAAACCGGGAGCCAAGCCGCATTGCGGAATGAAGGCGGTTTTGGCACCTTCGGCGAGTTGCTTCACCGCGCGGGTGCTGGCGACGTCCTCGGTCAGATCCAAGTAGTGGGCGCCCGCGGCCTTGGCCGCCTCGGCGATGGTCCGGGTGGCGTGATAAGGGGCGGCGCTGAGCACGGCGAATTTGCCGGCGAGTATTTTGCGTAGGGTATCGCCTTGGGTGATGTCGGCCGCAATCTTGGTAATAGGTACGGCCGTCTCCAGTCGGTCCAACTGCTGCTGCGAGCGGTCCACGACGGTCACCGCATAGTCGCCGGACCCGCCCAGCAATTCGGCGATCATGGAGCCGATTTTGCCCGCGCCGACGATAACGATTTGTTTCATAAAGGATTCCTTGGGATGTTGGGCGTCATTTTCAAGGGTTTACCTTGCAATTAGTAGGGTCATTTCAGACGTTTTTAAGGCATAATTACGTCGATACATAGGCATAAACAGACGAATCGCCATGGATATTATCGACGAAAAACTGCTGCTGGCCCTGCGCGAGGACGGGCGCGCGTCCACAGCGAAATTAGCGCGGCTGGTAGGCCGTTCGCGAACCAGTGTGCAGAGCCGGATCGAGCGGCTGCAAAAGCAGGGTGTCATCGTGGGTTTTGGTGTCCTGCTTGCGCCGGAGCATGGTCTGGGCGCCGTGCGCGCCCACGTCATGATCAAAGTGGGTCCTAAGGAAACGCGTGCGGTCACCGCGGCGCTACGTTCGATACCTCAGGTGCGCGTGCTGCATTCGGTGAGCGGCGATGTGGATCTGATTGCCGTTGCCGCCACGGCGTCGGTGACGGAGATGGACGAGGTCATCGATCGCGTCGGCGCACTGGACGGTGTTGAGCGCACCAACTCCTCCATCATTTTGTCGACGAAATTCGAGCGCTGAGTTTGGGAAACTGAAGGTATACGCAAGATTTGCGGCTTGATCGACCGAAGCCGGGTGGGGGATAGATAGCTAGGCGGCCCAAATCAGTCTACGCCGCAACGCCCGCCTGCAGTTCCTTGGCACGTACCAGCGACTGGTCGAACGTATCGATGACATTCTCGGCTCCGACGTGCGCAATGATCCCGCCGCGTTCCAGCTTGTAGCGCACATTGGGCCTGACCTCAACCAGCAGCACAACGGCACCGTGCCGCTTGAAATCGGTGATGATTTCCTCGATGGCGAAAATGCCGGTGGCGTCGACGAAGGGCACATTGCCCATGCGCAGGATGAGGGTCGTGGCGGGCCGCTGGATGTGCTCCAGGGTACGCTCGAGTTTCTCGGCGGCGCCGAAGAACACAGGTCCGTCGATGTTGAAGATGACGATGCCATTGTTCGCCGGCAGGGCAGCGGCGGCCGATTCAGATGACCCCGCGCTGGAAGTTGGCACGTCGATTTGCTGCTCGACATTCACCGCATCAGCCATGCGCCGCATGAAAAACAACGCCGCGAGGATCACACCGACATTGACGGCGACAACGAGATCGACGAACACGGTCAAGAAGAAAGTCAGCAGCAAGATGCCGACGTCGACCTTCGGCGCGCCGCGCAGCAGGCGTACCACGTGCGGCAATTCACTCATGTTCCACGCCACCACGAATAGTACTGCGGACAGACAGCACAGCGGTATGGCGGAAGCGAGCGGTCCCAACAGCAGGATCACCAGGACGAGAAACACCGAGTGCACGATTCCGGCGAGCGGGCTGGTGGCGCCGTTGCGAATGTTGGTCGCGGTGCGGGCGATGGCGCCGGTGGCAGCGAAGCCGCCGAACAGCGGCGCTACGATATTGGCGATGCCCTGGCCGATCAGCTCTTGATTGGAATCGTGGCGGGTGCCGGACATGCCGTCGGCAACGACGGCGGACAGCAGCGACTCGATCGCACCCAACAATGCGATGGTAAAGGCCGGCCCCACCAGCGACAGCACCCGCGCCGGATCGAGCGAGGGGAAGGACAGCGTCGGCAGGGCGCGGGGAATTCCGCCGAAGGCAGAGCCAATGGTGGTCACGCCCTTGAATTGAAACACCGCCTGCACGGCGGTGACCACGATCAGGGCAATGAGGGGCGCCGGGATGCGCCGCAGGTAGCGAGCGCCCAGGGTCAGGATGGCGAGCGCGAGAACCGCCAGCCCGGCAGTGGCCGGATTGATGGTGGGCATTGCCTCGATGAGGGACCAGAGCTTCTGGTGGAAGCGCAGTCCCGAGGGACCGGGGCTGAGCCCTAAGAAATCCTTCCACTGGCCGACAAAAATAATGACGGCAATCCCGGCGGTAAAGCCGACGATGACGGGATTGGGGATGTACTTGATGACGGTTCCTAAACGCGCGAGGCCGAACACGGTGAGGATTATTCCGGCCATGAACGTGGCGATTTGCAAGCCAGCGATGCCGTGCTGCGCCGTAATGATGGACAGCACGGCGATGAATGCGCCGGTGGGACCGGAAATCTGTACGCGCGTACCGCCAAACAGTGAGGTGAGCAAAGCCGCGACAATCGCCGTATACAGCCCCTGCTCCGGGCGGGCGCCGGAAGCGATGGCAAAGGCCATCGCCAGCGGTAGAGCGACAATGCCCACCACGATTCCGGCCAGCACGTTGTTGCGGATGTGCCCTCTAGACCATAATCCGGCGGTTTTGGCCTGCAGCAACGCGATCATTTCGAGGGCTTCCAATCCTATTGCCGGCACAACGGCGCAATATAAAAGTTTATACAGATCCTGAGCGGACCTTAGAAATGTTCTCGGGTTGAAGTAGGCACTCTCCGACAGGGACACGCGGGTTGCCGCCCTTCTTCTCCCAAGGCGCGGCGACCATGATACCGGTTGGCATACTGCGGCGGGTATTGCGCTGCTTAAGGAGGAATCGTGAGGAAGGTCATGGGTTTGATCGTAGCGGCGTGCTTGGCGTCGGGGTGCGTGGCCGGAAGCAACATTTCACATGCCGATGGCCCCGGCGCCACGAAACCGGACGCGCCTACGTTGTGCCGTGACGGCAGCACGCCGCCGTGCAACGATCGAGGCCGATAGCGCTTTCCAATAAAAAACGGCGTGGGCCTTATAAGGTACCCACGCCGCCGGGATATCGCACCGACGGGGGAGTTGGCTGGCTTGCCGGCGCGAAATTCTCCTAAACCTTGAACCTCGGTCCCGTCCAGACCACCGAAGCTACGATCTATCCTGCCAAAATTAGCGTGACGGGGAACGGACGCTTTATATCCGACGGTATAATTTTTCTCGCTTGACTCGGAACGGATAGTGGCGGATTTCCGGCCGGCGCGGAAATTACCAATAGTCAGCAGCTTTTGCGGTTTACGCAGCAGCCGACGGCACCGCCCGGGGTTGACGCAAACGGTTCACGATGAAATAGGCGAGCACGGCGACCACCAGGGTGATGCAACTGACGTAGAAGTCTCTTTGCATGGCGGGCGTGAACGCCATCGCGATCAGCACTGCGCCCATGGCGGCAATCGCCGCATAGCTCAAGTACGGGAACAACCACATGTTGACCGCGGGTGCCGGCAGACCCGCGCGTTCTCGGCGCATTCGTAGCCTGATTTGTGCCACACAAATGGTCATGTAGACGAACACGATCACCGCGCCGGAGGAACTGACCAGAAAATCGAACACCACTTGCGGCGCCTGCGTGGCGGCGATGATGCCCAAAAAGCCCGCGACCGCGCCTAGCATCACCGAGCCCACCGGCACGCGCCGGGCGTTGAGTTTGACCAACGCCTGCGGCGCATCGCCCCGATCGGCGAGGATGAACATGACCCGCGAACTCACATAGAACGCCGAATTCAAGCAGGACAGCACGGCGGTGAGAATGATGACGGTCATGATGTTGGGCGCGTACGGCACGTGCATGGTGTTGAGCGCAAGAGTGAACGGCGATTCGCCGGAGACCACCGTATTCCATGGAGTCACCGATACGATCAAGAACAATGAGATCACGTAAAAAACCAGAATGCGCAAGATGACCTGGGTGCTCATTCGCGCGACCGCGCGTCCGGGCTGCGCCGATTCCGCCGCGGCGATGGTGGTGATCTCCGCGCCGGTCATGGCGAAGAACACCGTCGGTACGGCTGCCAGCACGGCAATCCAGCCTTTCGGCGTAAAGCCGCCATGATCGACCAAGTTGCCAAACGTCGAACCCTGCGGCGAGGACCAGCCGAAAGCAAACGAGGCCGCAATGACGATGAATACGATGATGGCGGCGACCTTGATGGAGGCAAACCAGAACTCGAACTCCGCATAGGAGCGGGCCGACATGAGATTGACGGCCGTCATGACGGACATGAGGCCGATGCCGATCTGCAGTGGCGAGAAGTTGGGCAGCCAATGGTGAAGGATTTTGGCGCCCGCGATGGCTTCCACGGGAACGACCAGAACCCAGAAGTACCAGTACAGCCAGCCGATCACGAAGCCCGCCCCCTCACCCAAGCCCGCGCGCGCGAATTCGGTGAATGAGCGGACATTGGGTAGGGCGGTGGTCATCTCTCCCAGCATGCGCATGACCAGGAGGATCAGCAGCCCGCAAATCGCGTAGCTGATGAAGCTGGCCGGGCCGCTGGCGATGATGGAGGTGCTGCTGCTGACGAACAGGCCGGCGCCGATGATGCCGCCGATGGAAATCATGGTCAGGTGGCGCCCTTTGAGCGAGCGGCTGAGCTCGTACTTGGGCGCGGCCTGCACAGGCACGGCCGGCGTGGACTGAATTGGCGGATTCGATTGGCTCATCATTCATCCCTTGGGTGAAACTGGCGACATACTACCGTGCTTCGACGTCTACCCGCGGGTCGCCGAGTTTCGGCACCGTGGCGCCGCCCCATAGCTGCCGCTCGCGGATCCAGGGCAAGGGATAGGCGGGGTGAGGACTGTCGAATTCGCGGGCCAGCCGATGCGCATCCCACAGAGCCTGGTTGAGCTGCGCCGGCGCCTTGCAATCCCCGGTTCGGAATACGTCTTGAATCTCATTCGCGGCCCATTCGGCCTTGCGTGCCTTCAATTCGCGCCACAATCCATCATCGGAGCCGCGCGAAGTGACGAGGATGACGGCATCGATGTCGAGGTCGAACTCGCCGCCGTTGTCCTTGCGCGGGATGGCGCCGGAGGTAGGTGCCGTGAGCTCGGGACCGTATTTGTAGAGGTAGCTCAGACGCACCTTGCCCGGCTCGATCTTGTCGACCCAGTGACTGGTGTACACCTTCACGCCCTTCTCGAACAGCATGCGCTTGTTGTTGAAGGACTCCATGGTAAAGACCCCGTACTCGGCCACATCGGCGGCGTCGCAGACGTAGGTAACTTCCTTGCCTTGGTTGGCCATGTGCTCCGCCAAGGTGATCCCCATGAAATGCCCGTCGCCGTCGAGCACAAGTACCCGCTTGCCCGGCACGGGCTTGCCGGCGGTGATTTGGAAGGGGGTGAGCACATGCGCCAGAGAATCGTCGGCACCTGGAATCGGTCCGAAATTGGCGCTGCGGCCACTCCCGCTCCAATGTGCGCCGGTGGCAACCACGACGCGATCTGCACCGTAGCGCAAG
>JANXZQ010000143.1 GCA_025355445.1 Gammaproteobacteria bacterium | reverse complement strand
TGAAAATAGTGGTGCCGACATCCGGTAATTTGCTTTGAAAGTACAAGTATCAGATCTCCAGATTCTGTAGGCCGCCTGCCAGCGAGCGAACCGCATGTCCACGTCTGCGCAGCTCCCTCGCCGCGGCCAAGCTGCGCCTGCCCGAGGCGCACACCAACAGATACTCGCGTCCGGCGCGGATCACACCCGGGCTCGCCAGCAGAACGGGCATGGGAATATGCCTCAGGGGGGTGGGGCGCTCTGCAAATTCCTCGATGCTACGGATATCGATGACGTCGAGGCCGCGCTGCGCCGCGTCGGCAAGCGAGCGAAGCACGATCTCGATGTCCGAGTCTTCGGCCGCGATTTCGCGAATGTGCGCGCAGTCGGGTGCGTGACACTCGGCCCGTCGCGGCGCCTTGATCTTGAGATTGGAGAAATTCACGAAATCCAACAGCAAAAGTTCGCCGTCGAGCTGTCCGGGAAGTTGCAACAGAATCTTCAGGGTCAGCAGGGCCTGCAGAGCGCCGAAAGTCCCTGGTACCGGACCCAGCACCCCGGCCTCGGCACAGTTGCCAACCACGCCGTCAGCGACGGCGTCGGGCCAAAGGCAGCGCAGGCAGGCGTGGCGAGGATCCGGTTTGTAGACCTGCAACTGGCCTTCGTATTGATAGACACTGGCGAATACCGCCGGCCGATGCGCGAGTACTGCGGCGTCATTGATCAAGTACTTGGTGCGAAAATTGTCGCTGCAATCGACGACCACGTCGTAGCCGCGGATTAGCGCAAGGGCGTTATCGGCATCGAGCCGTAGGGCATGCGCCTCGACTCGCACGGTCGGGTTGATGCGCTTGACAGAGCCCCCTGCCAGTGTTGCCTTTGGCAGACCAGCCTGCGCCAGCGCGTAGATGGGCTGACGGTGCAAATTGCTGGCGTCGAGGGTGTCCGAGTCTACAATTCCGAGGCAGCCCACGCCGGCGCCGGCCAGATATTGCAGCACCGGGCTGCCAAGGCCGCCGGCGCCAACGACCAAGACGCGCGCGCGCGCCAGCGCCGCTTGACCCTGCGCGCCGATGTCCTTGAGCAATATTTGTCGTGAATAGTCGGGCTGCATCGCAGCTAAGCTTACGCGTGTTCGTGAGTGTGCATGGGCGCTGCGGCGCAGCGCTCGCAGTTCACCCAGCCGGAATCACCGTTTCGGTAATGTTCTTTTTTCCAGATCGGCACGCGATGTTTCACTTCGTCAATGATGAACCGGCAGGCATCGAAGGCTTCGCCGCGATGGGCGGAACTGACCCCTACCCACACGGCCATATCGCTGAGTTGCAGCGAGCCTAAGCGGTGGATGCACAGTGCGTGCTTTAGCGGGAAGCGCCGCAGGGCCTCGGCCAGGATGCGCTCGCCCTCCTTGAGGCTAAGTTCCTGGAAGGCTTCGTATTCCAGCCGCGTGACCTCGAGCCCTCCGTTGTGATCACGCACCCAGCCCTCGAAGCTCACGTAGCCGCCTGCGCCCAAATCGAGCAGTTCGCGCCGCGCGCTCTGCGTGTCAATGGCGGATTGTGTCAAGCGAAAGCGCATCAGCCGCCCGCCACCGGCGGAATGAACACGACGGCGTCGCCTGAGCTAAGCGGACGTGACCAGTCGCTGAATTCGCTGTTGACCGCCACCTTCAGCTGTTCGCGGGCGAGCGTGAATCCGTAGCGAGCCCTCAACTCGCCGTACAAGTCCTTGGGCGTGGCGGCGAAGGTATCCAGAATCTCTTCGGAGCGGCCGGCTTGCTCGCGCATCAGCGCATAGTATTGAATTTTCAATTGCATGAGATTGTCTTACTGGGCGGCGCCCAACGTTGCGCGGGCCTGCGCATATTCCTCGGGCGTGTTGACATTGTCGAGCGCGCGCATGTCGATCGGGTCGAGCAGGGGCACGGCATGACGAATGAGAAATTTACGCGGGCAATTCCCGCCGCCGTCCTGATAGACCGTGAGCGGCGGCGCGGCCGCGGGCTCCCAAATGGCGCACAGCGGCTCCGGCAAATCGTCGTGAGCGCTGCGGAATGCCGTAGCCAGGCCGCTCGCGTCGCGGCCGCGCACCAGCTGCGACAGCGCGGCCTCCGACAGAAAAGGCAGATCACATGCCAGCACCAGCCACGCCGTGTGCGGGTGCGCGGCGAGCGCCGAGCGGATGCCGACCAGGGGTCCCTCGCCGGCGACCGAATCCACGATCATGGGCCGACGCGCGCGCGTCGGTTCGGCGGTCTGGCCGGCGCGAACCGAGACGAAAACTTGAGAGACGTAGCGGGCAAGCAAATCGAAGGTTCGATCCAGTTGCGTCTTGCCCCGGTACTCGAGTGCAGCCTTGTCCCGACGCATGCGCGAACTCGCGCCGCCGGCGAGGATCAGCCCGTACACGGGAGCCGCCAACGGCGCGGCAGCCAGGGGATTTTCCGCGACGGAGTTCACGGTGCCGCCTTCAAGGCGTAGCTGCTCCTGCCGCCGTCTTTCGCCAGCAGCCGCACATCGGCAATGACAATTTCGTGCGACAGCGCCTTGCACATGTCGTAAATAGTCAGCGCGGCAACGCTCGCGCCGGTGAGCGCTTCCATTTCAACGCCAGTCTTGTGGTGCACGCTGACGGTGCAGCGAATCACCGCCGTGTCGCCTTCGAGCTCTATGGTGATACGGCAGTTCTCCAGCCCCAGCGGGTGGCAGAAAGGGATCAGATCGTGAGTACGTTTCGCGCCCATGACCCCGGCGACAATCGCGGTGTCGAAAACCGGCCCCTTGGGCGAACGCAAGCCGCTGTCACGCAGCGCCGCGGCGGCGGCCGGCGGGAACCGCACGCGCGCTTCGGCCGTGGCCGAGCGCTTGGTCGTCGCTTTGTCGCCGACGTCGACCATGGTGGGGTGCAACTTCGCATCCAAGTGGGTAAAGGTCATGTGGGTCAACCGCCGATGTAGTTCATCTCGATCTTCTGCGTCGCGGGCTCCGTGCGCCGCAACTCCTCGCGCAATTCGCTGTAGCGATCGGTGCGGACACCCCAGGCGCCGCGGATCAGATTCAGTACCTCCGTATCATCGGCGCCGGCGCGCAGCGGCGCGCGCAAGTCCAACCCATGGGTCGCGAACAGGCAGGTATAGAATTTTCCCTCCGAAGAGAGGCGCGCCCGGCTGCAGGCGCCGCAGAATGGCTGCGACACCGACGATATGAATCCGACTTCGCCCGCGCCATCCTCGAAGCGCCAGCGCTGCGCCACTTCGCCCGGGTAATTCTGCGAAATCGGCTGTATCGGCCAGCGCGCATGGATGCGCGCGGCCAGTTCACGCGACGGAACCACCCGCTCCGGCAGCCATTTATTGCGATTGCCGACGTCCATGAACTCGATGAAACGCACGATGGCGGGCGAGCCGCGAAAACGCTCGAGCAGATCGAGCGCCGTGTGATCGTTCAAGCCGCGTTCGATGACGGCATTGATCTTGACCGGCGTCAGGCCGGCACCGATGGCGGCTTCGATGCCGTGCAAGACCTGATCGAGTGCGGCGAACCCCCCGCTCATGCGCGCGAAGATCTCTTTGTCCAATGTGTCCAAGCTGACGGTCACGCGACGCAGACCGTTGGCGTGCAAATCGACGGCGTGTTGACCCAGCAGCACCCCATTGGTGGTGAGCGCGATGTCCTCGATGCCTTGTATGTCGCTAAGATCGCCCACCAAATCCGCGAGATTCGTGCGCAACAGCGGTTCACCACCGGTGAGGCGCAACTTCCTCACGCCCAGGCCCGCAAACAGGCGCGCCAATCGGGTGATCTCGTCGAACGAAAGCCTTTCTTGGGATTTCAAGAATCGATAGTGCTCGTGGTACTGCTCCTTGGGCATGCAGTACGGGCAGCGGAAATTGCAACGATCCATGACCGAGATGCGCAGGTCGTGCAGGGGCCGGCCGAGGCGATCGAGCGGACTTTGCGGTCCCGGAATGCGGTGAATGTTGGACATCATGGCAAGTCAAGGCTACCAGCGGTAAACCGTGGTGACGAAGCCCTTCGGATAGGTATTGGGACCCGGGGGAAGCTCGACGAATCCGTCGGTACCGGTGAGGCTCAAGAAGTCTCCGGAGCCGTTCGGCCGGCGCGGGTTGGCCCAAGGGCGTCCCCAATCATCGTGCTGGATGGACACGGGCAGGAAATAGGTAAGCGCATGTTGGAAGGCAACAGCGGCTGCCAATGCCAGACGCTCGGGCGGTTCGCGTTTGGTGCCCATGGCCTCGGCAATGGCCGGTATGACATAACGGATCAGGCACACCAGCGTGGAAACGGGGTTGCCGGGGAGCCCAAAGACGGCTTGGCCCTGCGGACCGATTCCAAACCACATGGGCTTGCCCGGTCTTTGTGCAATTTTGTGAAACACCTCTTGCACGCCAAGTTGCTGCAGCACTTGAGGTACGAGGTCATACTTGCCCATCGAAACACCGCCGCTCAATATGAGTACTTCGTGAGTGATCAGATGTAGGGACAAACGCTCGCGCATCAAGGCTGCATCGTCGGGCACGTGGTCATCGCCGACGCGCCCAAAGCCGCGCGTGCGCAGGGTTGCAGCCACGGCATAGACATTGGAGCGCCGCACTTGGTAATCGGCGATGGGGTCGCCCGGCTCGATCAATTCGTCGCCGGTGGACACGACCATGATTGCCGGTTGGCTGCTCACCCGCACTCGCGCCATGCCGGCCGATGCGGCCACCGCGATTTCCGGCGCCCGCAGCAGGGTGCCTGTCTCGAGCAGGAGTGCCCCTTGACGGCTGGCATTGCCGCGCCGATCGACGTTCTGGTATGGAGAACTTTCCACAGCAGTGGTGAGCGACGCGTAGCCTTCTTCGACCAACAACTGCTCAACCGGGATTACGCAGTCGCTGCCCAGCGGCAAAATCGCCCCTGTCATCACCTCGATGGCGTCATCGCCGCTGCCAAGCTTGAGCTGGGGTGCGCCCGCCGCTTGAACACCCTGGATGCGGAAGCGTTTGAGACCGCGCCGCAGTGCCTCGCTATCGACCGCCATCCCATCCATTGCGACGCGATCGAAGGGCGGCTGGTCGCGCTCTGCGTAGATATTTTCGCGCAGAGTACCGCCGACACACTGCGTCAGCGGCAATGATTCGATCGGCAAACACGTAAGCCGAGAGTAGATGGCCTCTTCGGCCAGACGCGGTGTAATGAGCGTTCCAGCCTGCATGGTGAAATTGCGGCGGAGTGGCTCCGCCGCACTCGTCTTAGTGAGCAGCCTGCGCGGCTTTGTAGATCTTCAACTGTTCGTTGAATTTGCCAACCACCGCCTGCAGTTCATCGACAGCGGCATTGTTCTTCTGCACCAGAACTTTTTGCTGTTCGTCCGCCTTCTTCTTCTCGTCGGCGGAGAGCTTCTTCGGATTCTTTGGAGTCGCGGCATCCATCTCGAGCTTTAGGCAATCCAAATAGGAGTTCATTTCGCCGTTGTAGCGATCGAAGTCATGCTTCGCGGTGATCATTTGATCCTTGGTGGCGGTGCTCCCATCGGGGAGCGCGGCCGGGGCGGACGGGTAGGTGCAGGTCGCGTGTGCGTTTGCGGCAGCGCCAACTGCGAAAACCAGCATGAGCGGTATCCAAGCCTTCATCGGGAATCCTCTTTATCGGTACGAATGAGTTATCAATGCCCTTGAGATCTTACGGCCAAGGGCGAAGGGCCGCCAGCATTCAGCGACGTCAGCGTAAGTTGCTGATTTTACACTGACCTTAGAGGCGGCCGGGGCTGTTTGGTTCCGCCCAACGGTCGCTTGGCCAGGGAATTCAGGATATAGAGTTAGGCAAGGAGTCAATGTATGGAAAATTGTGCTGACGCCGGCGGCGGCCTCAGGAGCCTGCTGGCAGCCGACG
>JANXZQ010000140.1 GCA_025355445.1 Gammaproteobacteria bacterium | reverse complement strand
GTGATTGCGGTGGCCGATTCATCCAAGCTGATGCGCCGAAACATCTCCCTCATTGCGCGGGTCGATCAGCTGCACATGCTGATCACCGACAGCGGCGCCCACCCGGACGTGGTAGCCGAACTTGAGCGCCGCGGAGTAGAGGTTCGATTGGCCTAAGCGTGCGGCACACCCTCGCGTATGTGATATATCCTCAGTGTAATTTCTTCAATCGCGATGCCGTAACACTTTCCTCCGCTGCGCCGCAAAGCCAGTAAGATGATCGCTCGCAACAGGAGTACGGGATGATCCATCTTCAACGTGTCGCACTGCTGATTGCCCTCACCGGCCTGGGCGTTTCCGCATGCGGCGGCGGCGGTCATGACCAAGGCCCACCGATCTCTTACACGACGCAGATTCAGAGCGACCCCAGCTTCGATGGCGATATCGCACTGACGTTGAGCAACGCATTCATCGTGACCCAGGGAATGTCCGCCACCGTGCAAAGTGTGTTTGCCGGTATCGATTCGGTCACCGGCGATGAGTACCGGACGTTCCTCGATTTCCAGCTGACCGGTTCGAATGGCGTCCCCGGCAACGCATTCATTGAATCAGCATTTCTCGACATCTACGTCAACAGCCTCCAACCCACTGTCGGTACGCTGCCGATTCTGGTCGAGCTCGTATCCTTTCAACCGCCGAATCTGCTCGCGACTGACTATGACCGTACGGCTCAGCCGCCCCTGGCGTCCATCGTAGTCTCTCCCGACTTCGCTCAGTCGGATGTCGGGACCAATGTCTCCATTGACGTCACTTCGCTGATAATCAAAGCGCAGGATTTGGGGCTCGTCGATTTCCAGGTGCGGATCATGGAGGATCTCGGCCCGGCCATTCCGTTGCTGCTCGAGATCAACGACACCACCGGAGCGAATCGCGACTCATTGGCGCCGCTGCTGACGGTCACTTACCACTAACCTGCCGTTTGTCTTACAGGCAATGGGCCTTTTACACGATTGCGGGAGAACGGTCCGGGTCCTAAGGTGCTTCGACACACGTCTCGGAGTACGGCGATGAACGACCCCATCCTATTTGCGCCAGCCATGGAAACACCCGAGGCGGATGAAGCCAAGACCACGGCAGAGATGGTTGCGACGCTGATGCGGATCAGCGCGACCACCTATAAAGATGGACATCATGCCTTGCGCAGCGTGCACGCGAAGAGCCATGCCATCCTCAAAGGGACGTTGACCGTGCTCTCCAATCTGCCGGCCGTGCTGGCGCAAGGTCTGTTTGCTCAAGCAGGAACGTATCCCGTCATTTTGCGACTGTCCTCGACCCCCGGGGACATTCTTAAGGACGCGGTCTCCACCCCGCGAGGGCTGGCGATTAAAGTGATCGGGGTTGCCGGTGAGCGGCTACCGGGCTCGGAAGGCGCCGTCACGCAAGATTTCATTCTGATCAATGGGCCGGCCTTTGCGGCGCCCGATGCTAAAAGCTTCTTGAGCACGCTCAAGCTGCTTGCCGGCAC
Source organism: Gammaproteobacteria bacterium (assembly GCA_025355445.1). Lineage (GTDB taxonomy): Bacteria > Pseudomonadota > Gammaproteobacteria > Steroidobacterales > Steroidobacteraceae > Bog-1198. The sequence continues at coordinate 7,429 of JANXZQ010000140.1, read as the reverse complement.
CACCGACAAGGCGCCGGGGCTCAAGTCCGCTTTGGCAACCGCACTGCGCGGTGCCGAGAGGATCGTCGAGGCGTTCGGCGGCGAGAGCGGCACGCTGAAAAGCCTTGGCGGACACCCGGCCACCCATCCTCTGGGCGAAACTTTCTTCACTCAGGTGCCCGTATTGTACGGCAAGTACATCGCCAAGATTTCAATCGCGCCGCAGTCCCCCGATCTTAAGAGCCTGAAGGGTCAGCACGTCAACATTACTCATTCGCCCAATGCTCTGCGGGAGGTAGTCGTCGATTACTTTCGCAGTCATTCGGCGGTTTGGGATGTGCGAGTGCAACTATGCCGCGATCTCGAGAAAATGCCCCTTGAAAATTCGGCGACCGTGTGGTCGGAAGAACTCAGTCCTTTCATACCCGTGGCACAACTCACCGTCGCAGAGCAACCCGCATGGAGCGACGCGCGTTCGGTCATAGTCGACGACCAGACCTCGTTCAGCCCGTGGCATGGCATCGCCGCACATCGCCCCTTGGGCTCTATCATGCGCGTTCGAAAGGCCGCCTACGAAGCGTCCTCGCAATTCCGAGCAGACCATAACGGACATTCAATCGTCGAACCGGTGAATAGCGACGCGGTGACATAGCTGTCGCCAACGCCTGCACCCTGCGGCATTCAATCTCGGTCCGGCGCGCCAAGAGGAAAGTACGCCCGGTAGGGACGAGCCTCATCGATCGCACGGACGAACGATGGCCGTGCAAGCAGACGTTGCCGATAATCGCTGAGATTCGCGTAACCCGTCGGAATCGGCTGCACCCAATCCGCATAAAACAACGCGGGCGCTGCCGCACAATCCGCCAAAGTGAACCCGTCGCCTACCGCCCATTCCCGATTGGCCATTAGCCCGTCCAGCCACGCATACGCGGTGTCCAACATCGCCCTCGCCTCGGCCACCCCATGGGCATCTCGAACCTCGGGTGCTCGAATGGCATCAAGCACGGGCTTTTGCATCATGCCCATCACGTAGTTGTCGAACACTCTATCCATCATTCTGACGTCAATGGCGAGATCCGGGTCTACGGGGATCAAACGCACGCGGCCGGGATAGTGGGTATCGAGGTACTCGATGATCGAGGTTGCCTCGAAGATTGTCCGATCGCCATCGACCAGAATGGGAAAGCGCTTGAGCGGCCACCGTGCAGCGAACTCCGCGCCGTTTTCCGGTTCGGCGGGCGAAAGCATCCGGAAGGTGAAGGGAATTTCGTTCTCATACAGGGCGATCAGCGCCTTTTGGGAATAGGAGGAAAAAGGATGCGCGAAGAGTTGCATATGTGACTGCCCTAGGCGAGTGGTAGGCGCGACAATGTTCAAGATAGGCCGAGGGACTCGGCTTATCAGGCGATGTTAACTCTTACGGTCAATTGCTAAAACAACAAGAGCTACCACTACAAGCGCGCCGCCGATTTCGTCCGCCGGTGTGGTTTGAAACAGCGTGTGCGAGGCCAATAAAGGAGCGGCAGCGGCAAATGAGATTCCGACCACGCTTAGGATTGCCGCGAGGGCACCTTCTGTTACCTTGATCGTAGTATCGGTACGCATGATCGCTTCCTTGAACACACGGCAGAATGGGGCGTAATAAGAGAAAAATGGACCCTGGTAAGTTAGGACGCTTCGCAATTTAGCAACTTTAGTGGCTATTTCCAGCCGGCGAAAGCCGCGACTCGCTCTAGTCCATTGCTTACAGCCGATCCGGTATACCTGGTCATCAGGGCGATCCGGGGGCGGAGCAGGATCTACGGGGCGTCAACGGCACGTACCGCTCGCCACCGACGGCGCCCCACCCGCCAATCCCCTGCTCGACGCCTCTTTCCAGGAAGCCGTCATCGGCGCCGCTTGGCGGCCGGTCAAGAATGACCTCTGGAACGCCTTGTTCAAGTTCATCGTGCTCCACGATGACGCTTCCGCGCAGCAGCTGAGTACCGTCGGCAACACCATCGACTTCGCGCAGCGCAGCCGGGTCGCCGACATCGACGCCACTGACCAGCTCTCCAAATGGTTTGCGCTGGGCGCAAAGTACGCCATCCGCACCGGCGATCTCAAACCCACCCAAACGGCCGGCGATTGGTTCGCGAGCGAAGCGCAGCTTTGGATTTTGCGCGCTGATCTGCTGTTCCCCAAGGCTTGGGATGCCATGCTCGAGTTGCGCCGCTTGTCCATCCGCGAAACGGATGACCATCGCCTCGCAGCCACGGCTTCTTCGTGAATATGATCGGCAAATTCCAGGTCGATTGGCGTCAAGAACCGCCGTTTCCAGCCGATGCTTGGGGTATGAGCACCGGTAAACCCCGTAAATCGGCCGATCCCCTGTACCTGCTGCTGCGCGAGGGGAACATCGAGGAATTCAATCGGCGGCGAAAAGCCGGTGAATCATGCGATTTGCGCGGTTGCGACTTTCGCGGCATCGACCTGCGCGGTGTCGAGGTCGCCGACATCGATTTTTCGGACGGCTACTTTCGCCAGGCGGATTTGCGTGGTCTCGATCTGCGCGGTTGCCAGATGCATGGCGCCAGCCTCCACGCCGCGCATGTATCGGGCAGCTACTTCCCGCCGGAGTTGTCCCCCATGGAAATTGATATGTCCGTACGCTTAGGTACGCGGATGCGGTACGCGAATGCGCTATAGCGGTTAGCGGCCGGAGCCCGCGCAAGCGTTGTACCGCCCATTCGGTGCCTCTATGTGCTACGCCGGTCCGCCGCTACGTTTTCTAACGACCTCGAGCGCCAGAAACCGCCCGGTCGCAGAGAAATGCTCGCCGGCTGCTTTAGCGGTCCAATGCGCATTGCGCTTGGCAACGAATTCACTGTCGGACAACTGTTTCAAGGAACCTGACTTTGCGAACAGGAAGCCCTGCCCGGCAACGCACCCGAGCGCAAGCAGCGCGGCAACCTGCGGCTCGAGTTCGATTCCTTCCGCCACCGTATCGAGCCCCAGGGTTTCGCCCAGAGTGATGACGGCGCGCGCCAGTTCCGATCCCGCATCAGCGCTGGTCAGGCGGCCGATGAAGGACCGGTCGATTTTTAGAATGTCGATGGGAAAGCGGTGCAAGTACGCCAATGATGAATAACCGGTGCCGAAATCATCGATCGCCAGCCGTACACCGAGCGCCTTCAATTTATGCAACCGCTCGAGATTCGCATCGATGTTGTACATCATGGTGCTCTCGGTCAGCTCGATGACGAGGTTCTCAGGCTCGAAGCCGGACAGCTCGAGAGCGTTGGCGACATCATGTACCAGTTCGCCGTGCTGCAAATGGCGACTCGAAATATTGACGGCGAGCCGCAGCCCGAATCCGCCGGCCACCGAATTGTGCCATTCATACATGTCCCGGCACGCCTGGTTTAGAACCCAACGGCCGAGCTTGGCCACATGGCCGCATTCTTCGGCCACATGAATAAACCGGCCCGGCAAAAGGACGCCGATCGTGGGATGCCGCCAACGGATGAGCGCCTCGACACCGAGCAGAGCCCTGGTTCCCAAGTCGACGATCGGCTGATATTCGAGGAAGAACTCTTCGTTGTCGAACGCCTGGGCAAGGTCAGCCTCGAGACGCAATCGCTCGTTCAGCACCTCCAGCATCTGCGGCTGGAAGGTGACGAAGCGGTTCTTGCCCGCCGCCTTGGCGTGGTACATTGCGAGGTCCGCGTTGCTCAACAGCGCCGCGGCATCCGACTGCGGCGTTGACAACGCGATGCCAATGCTGGTCCCGACCTGCACCCCCGTGGCATTGAGCAAGAATGCAGGACCCAGCGACGCCACCAATACGCCGGCCATGTATTCGGCTTCGGCGCTCGTGGTGATGCCTTCGATCAACACGGCGAATTCGTCGCCGCCGAGCCGTGCGACGGTGTCTGAGGATCGAGTGTTCCTGATGAGCCGCTCCGCCACCTCTTGCAACAGCCTATCGCCGGCTTCGTGGCCCAAAGAGTCATTGATGTTCTTGAAGTTGTCCAGATCGAGGAACAAAACGGCGACCGCAGTGGGTCCTCGCTGCGTCAACGTCAGCGCATGTTGCACGCGGTCGCGGAACAGGCTGCGGTTCGCCAGCAGCGTCAGCGGGTCATGAAACGCCAGCTGCCGTAATTTCTCCTCGAGCGCCTTGCGCTCGCTAATGTCGCGAAAATTGAGCGCGAATCCGTTCACCGCCGGGTCGTCGGTGAGGTTGCTGCCAACGATCTCCAGCACGAAGCCCGTAAGATGGTTCTCGATGCGCAGTTCGACCGGGCCGACGGTTCCATTCGGTGTCGCGGCCACTTCGGCGAGGAATGCCCTCAAGAGCTCGACGTCCGCGCCCGCCCATAGATCGAGAAGGTTGCTGCCGACAATGTCTTCGGCCTTCAGGCCCAACATTCGCTCGGAAGCGGGCGAGGTAAAACGCATCACCCCATCCGGCCTCACGATCATGATGACGTCCGAAGCGTTCGCGATCAGCGACGCGTATCGCTCCTCGACTATGCGGGCGGCCCGCCGCTCTCTCGTCACCACTTCCACACGCATGCTGATGGCCTGACGCGCCATCAGGAGCAGCGTGAGTGCGAACACGATGATGGTCATCTCGGCCGCCGGGCCGCCGATATCGCCGCGATTGAAGTACACCAACACGAGAAACGCGGTGAGCATCGCCGCGTAGGGGAGCGATCGTGCGAGCCCATCGGAGACATGCACGGCGGCCGGCGCCGGAGCGGTGATCGCGCGCATCTGTTCGCGCCCGGCGGCCGCCAACGGTAAGTAGCAGCCAAGGTACAAGACGTCCTGCAAGCCACCCGGCAAATAGAACCCGCGGACTTTGGACGCGGACCACAATATGTCGCCGAGGAACAGCATCGCAAATCCGAGCCAGAGCAGCAGCGCAATGCGCCGGGTGCCGCCTTTGTCCTCGCCCGTCAAGAGCAGCACACCGAACGCGAGCACCAGCAGACAATTGAGTCCCCCGTACACCTGACTCAGCATCTGTTTCAGAAAATCGACATCGGTGGCCGTCTCGGCCGGCCGGATCACCAGGAACCAGAAAAACGCGCCAAAGCCCACCACACAAATCGTCGCGTCGATTGAAAGTTGCGCCCAGGGTACGCGTACGGCGGCGGCGCGGATCAGGTATAGGGCCGCGATGAACGCGGCGGGATAGAAAGCAAAAAAGAAGAGATCGGAGGGCCCCGGGAAGGGATCGCGGCTGAACAGCCAACTAACGGTGGCGATGACGGTGCCGACAAAGTAAAGCACGAGCGCGGTGGACAGCCAAGTCCATGCCGTCCGCAGCGCACCGCGGGGAGTTCGGCGCGCTGCGGCAATGCTAAAGATGAGAGCGGTGAGACACGACGGCGAGTCGGAAAACAACCCGACATAGTGCGTGACCTTCTGCCCGCCAAGCCCAGTCAACATCCACATCGCCCCCATGGCGACATAAATGACGAGCCCGGCGAAAAGCATGTCGTACCAAGCCGGAGCAGCATCGGAACGGTTGCGCCCCGAGATTGTTGCTGCTGTTGCGTACGACTCGGCCATCGATGCGACTCCGTCGCTGCGCCGAGACCTTACGGCCAGACACTATAAGCCGGCAGGCGCTGCGCAACTGTGAGCCCGCCATCGTATTCATCGCATAGTGCGCGGTCGCGTGACGCATTCGTCAAGGGCGCTAGGGAGATGCCTCAATCGGCGCGCGGTGGAGGCCACCCGAGTAGGGGAATGCCGGACGCGAGTTGCGTGCCGTAGTGGTTTACCCCTTGCGTCCGACGCGAGGGGCGCCTGACTACATGATCTTGTAGCCGAAGGACACTCCCAGCACGCGGGGTCGAAGCGGCGTTTGTTCGACGATGAAGTTGTCGGTACTGGTGAATGTAGCTGCATTCGAGTTCGCCAGATTCTCGCCGTATAGCATCACATTCCAGGCATCCTTGGCGATTCCGACCGAGGCCGATAAGGTCGAATACGCGGCATTCTCGAATCGCAGCCGGGAGGTGGAGATGCTGCCCGAGCCCGCGAAGGTGGGATTGGAGCCCGCCTGCGTGAACGAATGCCCTGTGTGGGACGCGCCGAACTGGGCGAAGGAATTGTAATCGCCGAACGACCACTCGTAGCGTGCCCGCACGCTGAATTGGAGCGGTGGTGCATTGGCCGTGGGTGACCCGACCGGGCCGAACGGATTCGTAATGGGGACACAGCCGCCGCCGGTGGAATCGCACGCCTGCGTGATGGCGTGGCCAAAATTCGCACTGCCGGGATTGTTGTCGATCAGCGCCGGCGAATTGGTCTGACGGGTCTGATTCCAAGAGGCAGCCCCTTGAACGGTGAGTCCGCTGATCACGCGGCCAACCATCGACGTTTCGATGCCCTTGACCAGAAAATTCTGCCCGTTCGCATTGAAGAACAAGTTGCCCACCAATCCGGGATCGAAGAACGATATCTGCACGTTGTCCCAGTTCTCACGGTAGACGGCGCCATTCCATTGAAAGCGATGGTCGAAGAACTCCGCCTTCCAGCCGATCTCGTTGTTGGTGAGTTTGTCGGAATCCCAGGAGCGCGGCAGCAGGTATTGACGCTTGCCGTCCGGACCGAAGATATGCGGGGTGCCCCCGTTCTCGTCGAAACCGCCCGGGCGGAACCCTTGAGAAAAAGTGTAATACAGCATGACATCCGGCATGACGTGCCACGTAAGATTGGCGCGGTTCTTGAAGCCGCTCTCCGAGCCCCGCAAGTTTTGCGCATCGAGGTTGTAGGAGAATGACGAAGTGCAGCCGCCTGCCGGCGTACCCGCCTCATAACACCCGAAGCTCGACATGACGCTCCCCTTGTACGAATTTTCGAACAAGAAATGGCGCGTCCCGACGGTGAGCGTGAGCGTCTTGGGAATCAAGTCAACGTCGGCCGAAGCGAAGAACGCGGTCTGCTTCGTCTCTCGTGTGTTGTCCTGATAAAATGACTCATTCGCCGGTCGAATTCCGGCCGGGTTGACCGTGCTCCCCGGAAAGGTACCCAAGTCGGTGAAGCAGCCCGCGGTGAGCGACGCGGTGCATTCCGGAATGCTCTTGTAGCTCCACGCCGTATGATCGAACAGCTCGTTGTCCTCGTAGAACGCGCCCACGATGCCGCGCACCCGCCAATCGTCCGGCGTGCTCACGCGGACCTCGTGCTGCATGTGCTTGTTCTGCTCGGCCGTGCGCCAGGAGGCGCTCGGCGAGAAGCACTTCGGGGTCTGATCGAACGCGCCGTAGCACTGATAGTAGTCGGCATAGACGCCGCGCGAATAGTTGGTGTAGTCGCCGGTCTGCTCGACGTTGCGCACCAGATAGCCGGCAGTGTAGACCGCCTTCAAGGGGCCTAGCTTGCCATCGACGGTCAACGAAGTCATCTCGAACTTATCGTTGTTGTGAGCCGGGTTGAACAGCGTGAC
>JANXZQ010000106.1 GCA_025355445.1 Gammaproteobacteria bacterium | reverse complement strand
CGAACAAGCCGTGCTGTGCGCGAATGATGTCGCCGATGTTCAGACTGCCCGCCGCCATCAACACGCCGACCATGGCGAACTCCAAGTACGCATTCTTGGGCGCGATGCGCTCGGCCGCGCAAATCGTCGCCTATGAAATCGCCATGGGTTTCGCCATGGTCGGCGTGTTGATGGCGGCGGGCAGTCTGAACATCGGCGACATCATTCGCGCACAGCACGGCTTGTTCGGCTGGAACTGGACCTGGTTGTTCCCGCTGCTGGTGGTGTACTTCATCTCCGGCGTAGCCGAGACCAACCGAGCGCCTTTCGACGTCGCCGAAGGCGAGTCGGAGATCGTGGCGGGCTTTCACGTGGACTATTCGGGAATGGCGTTCGCGCTGTTTTTCATCGCCGAATACGTCAATATGATTCTCATCTCGGCGCTGACCGTCATTTTCTTCTTCGGCGGCTGGCTGTCGCCGTTCGACGGCTGGCTGCCGGAGGACTCGTGGCTTGCGGCCCCGAGTTTCTTCTGGTTCGGTTTGAAGACCTTGGGTCCGATGTTCAGTTTTCTGTGGTTGCGCGCCACCTTCCCGCGCTATCGCTACGATCAAATCATGCGCTTGGGCTGGAAGGCCTTGATCCCGGTCACCCTGGTCTGGCTGCTGGTCGAGGGCTTCATGGTCTATTTCCACATCGGTCCGTGGAAGGGGCAACTGTAATGCTGGGCTTTCGCAATTTTCTCAAGACGCTCTTACTCTGGGAGCTGCTGCAGGGCCTATGGGTGACCTGGAAGGGACTGTTTGCCCCGAAGATTACGGTGAACTATCCCGAAGAGAAGACCCCGCAGAGCAATCGCTTTCGAGGCCTGCACGCGCTGCGCCGCTACCCCAATGGCGAGGAGCGCTGCATTGCCTGCAAGCTCTGCGAGGCTGTGTGTCCGGCGCTCGCCATCACCATCGAGTCGGACGTGAGCGCCGACGGCACGCGCCGCACCACGCGCTACGACATCGATTTGTTCAAGTGCATTTTCTGCGGTTTTTGCGAGGAGGCATGTCCGGTCGATGCCATCGTGGAAACCCGGCTGCATGAGTACCACATGGAGAACCGCGGCGAAAACATCATGAGCAAGGACAAATTGCTCGGTATCGGCGAACGCTACGAGGCCATGATCGCGGCAGATCGCGCCGCCGACGCGCGGTATCGCTGATGTTTCCCGCCATTCTTTTCTATATCTTCTCCGCCGTGCTGATCGCCGCCGCGCTTGGCGTCATCCTGGCGAGAAACCCGGTGTACTCAGCGTTGCTGCTGGTGCTGTGCTTCTTCAATAGCGCCGTCATCTGGCTGCTGCTGGATGCGGAATTCCTGGGGATAGTGCTGGTGCTGGTATATGTGGGCGCAGTCATGGTGCTGTTCCTGTTCGTCGTCATGATGTTGGACATCAATCTCGAGGAACTGCGCAAGGGGTTGGCCAGCTACTGGCCCCTGGCGCTGGCGGTCGCGGGTTTCGTGGTCTTTGCAATGATCAACGTCATCGTGGTGAAACATCTGGGCGGAATGGGCTTAAGGGCGGCGCCGGAGATTGCCGCAAGTTATTCCAACACCCGCGCACTCGGTACGGCTTTGTTTACGCGCTACGCCTATCCGGCGCAGATCGCCGCAGTGATTTTGCTGGTGGCGAGCGTGGCCGCCATCGTGCTGACGCTGCGAAGGCGCACCGGCGGCAAACCACAGAACATCGCGTTGCAGGTGGCCGCGCGCGCCAAAGACCGCGTGCGCATCGTCAAAATGGCCTCCGAGAAACGATCATGATCACGCTGACTCAAGTGCTGGCCCTGTCAGGAGTTCTGTTCGCCATCGCAGTCGCCGGACTGTTCTTGAACCGCAAGAACATCATCGTGCTGTTGATGTGCATCGAATTGATGCTGCTCGCCGTGAATTTTAATTTCGTCGCATTTTCGCGCTACCTGGGCGATATCGGCGGCCAGATATTCGTGTTCTTCATACTGACCGTGGCGGCAGCGGAATCGGCCATCGGTCTCGCCATTCTGGTCGTGGTATTTCGTGAACGGCGCAGCATAGAAGTCGAAGATCTCGACACGCTTCAAGGTTGAGGGACGAGCAAGGCATGCAGGGGATTTATCTCACCATCGCGTTGGCGCCGCTGGCAGCGGCCGTCATCGCCGGTTTGTTCGGCAAGGCCATCGGCAGGGCCGGTGCACATAGCGTCACCATCCTTGGCGTGGGGCTTTCCTGCGCGCTGTCGTTCTATGTGCTCTACCAGTTCCTGTTCAACGGCATGCCGGCGTACAACGGCACCGTGTACACCTGGCTGGTCAGCGACGGCCTGAACATGGACGTCGGGTTCCTGATCGACCGGCTGTCCGCGCTGATGATGGTGGTGGTGACGTTCGTGTCCCTGATGGTGCATGTGTACACCATCGGCTACATGCACGATGACGACGGCTACACGCGGTTTTTCAGCTATATCTCCCTGTTTACGTTCTCGATGCTGATGCTGGTGATGTCGAACAATTTCCTGCAGCTGTTCTTCGGCTGGGAAGCCGTAGGCGTGGTGTCCTACCTGCTGATTGGATTCTGGTATACGCGCCCGACGGCTATTTTCGCCAACCTGAAGGCATTTCTGGTCAATCGAGTCGGCGATTTCGGCTTCGTGTTGGGCATCGCGGCGGTGCTGCGCTATACCGGATCGCTGGATTACGCGACCGTATTCGCGCACGCCGATCGAATCGCCGCGGCACAGATTCAGATCAGCAGCAGCATCGCCTGGCCGGCCATCACCTTTACCTGCATTTGCCTGTTCGTCGGCGCCATGGGCAAGTCCGCGCAGGTGCCCCTGCACGTGTGGCTGCCCGACTCCATGGAAGGCCCGACGCCGATCTCTGCGTTGATCCACGCCGCGACCATGGTGACCGCCGGTATCTTCATGGTGGCGCGTATGTCGCCGCTGTTCGAACTCTCCGAGACGGCGCTGTCGACCGTTCTTATCATCGGCTCGACCACCGCATTCTTCATGGGGCTGATCGGGATTGTCAGTAACGACATCAAGCGGGTGGTGGCCTATTCGACTCTGTCGCAGCTGGGCTACATGACCGTCGCTCTCGGCGTGTCGGCCTACGGCGCCGGTATTTTTCACCTCATGACGCATGCCTTCTTCAAGGCGCTGCTGTTCCTCGCGGCCGGATCGGTGATCATGGCCATGCATCACGAGCAGGACATGCGCAAGATGGGCGGCCTTAGAAAGTACCTGCCGATCACCTACTGGACCTGCCTGGTTGGGTCGCTGGCGCTGATCGGATTTCCGGCCACATCCGGATTTTTCTCCAAGGATGCGTTGATCGACGCGGTTCATATGTCCCATAGAACGGGCCACGGGTACGCGTATTTCTGCGTGCTCTCCGGCGTGTTCATCACGGCGCTGTACACCTTTCGGATGTTCTTCATGACCTTCCACGGCCAGCCGCGCATGGATCAACATACCCGGGAGCATTTGCACGAGAGTCCGTGGGTGGTGACGGTGCCGTTGATCCTGCTGGCCATTCCCTCGGCTGTCATCGGCTGGCTGACGGTGGAACCTGTGCTGTTCGGCGACTATTTCAAGGGCGCGCTGCATGTGCTCGCGGCAAACGACGTGCTGGCTGAGGTGGGCGAGGAGTTTCACAGTTCTGCGGTGGAATTCCTATGGGCGGGATGCAAGGCGCTGCCGGTGTGGCTCGCGGCGCTCGGGGTCTTTACCGCTTGGTTGTTCTTTCTCAAGAGGCCGGAGCTGGCGGATGCGGCGGAACGTCGCTTCAAATGGCTGCATACGATATTGGTCAACAAGTTCGGCTTCGATTGGTTCTACGAGAATGTGATCGTCGCGGGCGCACGGCGCTTGGGCGGCGGCCTGTGGAGAGTCGGCGATCAAATCGTCATCGATGACGGTTTCGTCAACGGGAGCGCACGCACCGTCGGCTGGCTGGGATCGGTCATGCGCTACGCGCAGTCCGGATATCTGTACCACTACGCCTTTGCGATGATATTAGGACTAGCTTCGTTCCTGATGTGGCTGCTGTGGCGGACATGATGTTCAACAGCCACCTCCTGTCGCTGCTCATCTGGCTGCCCATCGTCGGCGGTTTCGTCACGCTGGGATTGAATGATCGTGCACTCCTGGCCAAGTGGTTGTCCTTGATCGTCAGCGGCCTGACTCTGGCGCTGAGCGTGCCGCTGTGGACTTCGTTCAAGACCGGCACGGCGGCGATGCAATTCGTGGAGCGTACGCCCTGGATTTCGACCATCCATTCGGAGTACTTCATCGGGGTGGACGGCATTTCCATGCCGTTGATCTTGCTCACGACGTTTACCACCGTGCTCATCGTGATTGCGAGCTGGACCAACGTAGAGAAGCGCGTAGCGCAGTATTTCGCGGCCTTCCTGATCTTGGAAGGCTTGATGATCGGCGTGTTTGCGGCGCTCGACGGCGTGCTGTTCTACGTATTCTGGGAAGCCATGCTCATCCCGATGTTCATCATCATCGGCGTGTGGGGCGGACCGCGGCGGGTGTACGCCACCATCAAGTTCTTCTTGTACACCTTCATCGGTTCTCTGCTGATGCTGGTAGCGCTGATTTACATGTACTTGAAGTCGGGGAGCTACGAACTTTCCGTGTTCCAGCGCATGCCCCTGACGCTTCATGAGCAGACGTGTATTTTCCTGGCGTTTTTTGCCGCCTTTGCCGTGAAGGTGCCCATGTGGCCGGTGCACACCTGGCTTCCTGATGCGCACGTGGAAGCGCCCACCGGCGGTTCGGTGGTGCTGGCGGCCATCATGCTGAAGATGGGTGGATACGGCTTTCTGAGATTTTCCCTGCCGATGGCCCCCGATGCCAGCCGTGAGTTGGACTGGCTGATCATCGCATTGTCGCTGATTGCCGTGGTGTACATAGGTTTCGTCGCGCTGGCTCAGCGCGACATGAAGAAGCTGATCGCCTATTCCTCGATTACGCACATGGGATTCGTGACGCTAGGTATGTTCATCGGGTTTCAGATCGTCGCTCATACCGCGAGAACCACAGGCATTGAATTGGGCATCGACGGCGCCGTCGTGCAGATGCTGTCGCATGGCCTGATATCCGGCGCGATGTTCCTGTGTGTCGGCGTGATGTACGACCGGGTCCATAGCCGTGAGATCAGCGCCTACGGCGGGGTTATCAACACCATGCCGAAGTTCGCGGCCTTCATGGTGCTATTTGCGCTCGCGAATTCCGGCGTGCCCGGCACCTCAGGCTTCATCGGCGAATTCATGGTGATACTGGCCGCATTCAAGGCCAATGTCTGGTATGCATTCCTGGCCGCAACCATCCTGGTTCTAGGGGCGGCGTACACGCTGTGGCTGGTCAAGCGCGTGATTTACGGCGAGGTTGGCAACGACAAAGTGGCGGCTCTCAAGGATTTGAATCCGCGCGAATACCTGGTGCTCGGCGTGCTCGCCGCAGCGGTTCTGTTGTTGGGGTTGTGGCCTGCGCCGCTGCTCGATGTGATGCGTGCGTCCACGCAGCACTTGGCCGAGCAACTATTGCTCTCGAAGATTCCTCTGTAAGGTACCCGGTAAGGTTCACGCATGCATCCGCTCGCTCAATTCAGTGTCGACCAGTTCAATGCCGGACTGATCTATGCATGCCCGGAGATTTTTCTCGGCCTGGCAGCCTGCGCGATTTTGATGCTGGACTTGCTGCTGAACGATGCGCAGCGGCGTTGGGTCGGAGTATTGGCCGTCGCCGCCTTGCTGATAACCGCGGTTTTGGTGTGGCTGCAGCCGGTGTCGGGCAGAGTCGTCGCACTCGGCGGGCTGTTCGAATTGGATAGGATGGCGCAGGTGCTCAAGGCCTTCACGCTGCTGACGGTGGCCGTGGTTTTCATTTATTCCATCGACTACCTGAAGCGTCGCGCCATCCTCAAGGGCGAGTACTTCGTGCTGGGGTTGTTTGCCACGTTGGGTTCCATGGTGCTGATCTCGGCGGGAAGTCTGATCACCTTGTACCTGGGCTTGGAATTGATGTCCCTGTGCCTGTACGCCATGGTGGCATTCGATCGGGATTCAGGTGTAGCGGCAGAATCCGCCATCAAGTACTTCGTGCTGGGGTCGCTGGCGTCAGGGACGCTGCTGTACGGAATGTCCATTGTTTACGGAGTGACCGGCAATCTCGAGCTGGCCGCAATCGCGGATGTCGTGCATAACGGATTGGGAGACAACATCGGATTGACCTTCGGGATCGCCTTCCTCATCGTCGGCATAGGATTTAAATTCGGCGCGGTGCCTTTCCATATGTGGATTCCGGATGTGTACGAAGGCTCGCCCACCTGCGTGACCGTGTTCATCGGCACGGCGTCCAAGCTCGCCGCCTTCGCGCTTGCCATGCGGCTGCTGCCCGAGGCACTGGCAGGAGCGCAGCCCGATTGGAGCCAGATGCTGGTGGTGCTTTCCGTGCTGTCCATGGCCATCGGCAACATCGTGGCCATCGCGCAAAGCAACCTCAAGCGCATGTTGGCCTACTCGACCATTTCCCACGTCGGATACGTGTTGCTCGG
>JANXZQ010000092.1 GCA_025355445.1 Gammaproteobacteria bacterium | reverse complement strand
GTGATTCACACGGGCGGCGTTCCGTCGTTATTCTCGCAGTTCGAGTCCTTCGGCGGCTTTCTCGAGCGCGATTGGTCCGGGCCCATGTAGGGCTTGGCGCCCTTTCACTTCTGCGCTGAAATCCGGTCGGCCATGCCGCTCGAGGCGGCACGAGCGGTCTCCATCAGGAGTTCCGCGTACCGTGCCGTCAGGTCCCCCAGCGTCCAGCGACTCGTGGGCCCCGATATATTGATGGCAGCGACTGGCCGGCCATGCTGGCCCATGATCGGCGCACCAATGGTCAGGTCGCCGCGATAGCACTCCTGGTTGGCCCAGGCATATCCGGCACTGCGGGCCTCGCGTACCAGACTGAGAATTCGCGGCACATCCGTGATGGTCGTGGGAGTCAACGGCTTGATGGATGAGCGATCGATGATCTCGAGCACCTCTTCCTCCGGCAATCGCGACAGGTAGGCGCGGCCGGCGGCCGTGCAGTACATCGGCAGTGAGCGGCCAATCGGCATGTGAATGAAAAAACGCTTATGCCCTGGAAAGCGGGCGACGAACACCATCTGCGTATCGTCCGGTTCCGACAGGCTCACCGATTCACCGGTCTCCACATTGAGCTCGAGCAACTGGGCGGTGGCGCGCTCGATCAATGCATGGCCCGACAGATACGCGTGCCCGATCGTCAGGGTCCGCGGCGCGAGTATCCAGCGCTTCGCCTGCGGATCGCGCATCAGATATCCGAGCTGCTCGAGCGTATTGGTCAGGCGCTGCGCGGAGCTCTTGGTGATTCCGGTCGCCACAGATATTTCAATAAGGTTGAGCGCGTGCTTCTCCCCGCCAAAGGCCTGCAGCACCGACAGCGCCTTTTCGACGGATTGATTGAGCGGCAGGCCGCGATTCCCGGAATTCTTGCGCTTTGGGTTGCTGAGTCTGGCCATTGGGTTGTGGATTGTGTTCTAAGGGCCCTTCTAATTCAAACTGTAGTATGTAAAAATCGCTAGGCGATACGTAGGATTCAGAAAACATAACTTTTGGGATAACGCACGCCGCCTTCAGGCCGATCGGCCCGCCGATGGGGCATTGCTCGCGAGTGCGCCCGCTTTTGGGGGCTGAAATGAACCGCAGATCCATCCCTTTGCTAATCCATCTGATGTCGGGCGTGGCTCTCGCGGCCCTCCTTGCACCGCCCGCTTCGTTGCATGCGCAGGCGGTGCTCGAGGAAGTCGTGGTGACCGCCGAGCGCCGCGTCGAAAAGGTGCAGGACGTGCCGGTTGCGATTACCGCCTTATCCGGTGCCGACCTTGAGAACCGCGGCATTCGCCAGGCCGGCGACCTGACCGCCGCGGTTCCGAACATGTTGCTGAACCTGCCCTACGGTCCGGAAGCCCAGCCGACCTTCACGCTGCGCGGCGTCACCACGCAGGACTACAGCCAGAACCAGAGCAGTCCGATCGCGATGTACGTGGACGAAATATACAAGAGCGTCGGCGCCGTACAGGCGCTGCAGGTATACGACCTTGATCGCGTCGAGGTATTGCGCGGACCCCAGGGAACGCTCTACGGAAAAAACGCGACCGGTGGCGCGGTCAGTTTTTATTCGCGCAACCCGAGTCTCACCGAGGATGACGGTTATGTCACGGCCGGCATTGGCAACTACAACGCCTACTCGCTGAATGCCGCCGTCGGTGGACCCCTCGTTGACAACGAACTTGGCTGGCGCGTGGCGATCCTGTATGACAAGCGCGACGGTTGGGTCCACAGCACCGTTCCGGGCGTCGAGCCGCTGAACGGTGTTGACGCGCTGGCTGGCCGGTTCACGCTGCTCGCAAAACCTTCCGATAGCCTGACGGCGACGCTCAAGGTGTCCGTTAGTCGCTCAGGCGGCACGCCTTATGGCGCGCACGCCATCAACGTGGACCCCGTCGCGACGGGTTTTACCGGTAACATCGGCTGGTTCGACAACGGTGCCAAGTACGCCATCCCTAAGACCATTGATAGCGACAGCATCTCGCTGAAGCTCGACTGGGCCATGACAGAACACGCCACGCTGACCTCGGTGACCGGCTTCGACTATGGGCGCTGGCTCGAAGAAAGCGACGATGGCGGCCTGCCGGTCACGGCACGACTCGATGACCCGAATACCTATTTTTCAAGTGTGAATGCATTCTCCCAGGAGCTGCGCCTCGCGTCGCGCGACACTGGCGCATTGAGTTGGCTGGCCGGGATTTACTACGGCCACGAGAGCACGCATGCATCAGTGCAATATCATTTTTTCGACGGCTACCCGCTCGGGTTCTTCACGCTTCCCGATGGCACCTCGCTGTACGGCTTTGACGAGTTCAACAATTTCGACCAGCTCAAGGTCAGCAAGGCTGCCTTCTTCAATACGACCTTCCAGGTCGCACCCACGTTGAGCCTGCAGGCAGGCGCGCGCTTCACCAAGGACACCGTCACCATCAATAATCTGTACGCGCTCGAAGGGGGCCTGTTGCCCCCGGGGTCTGTAGGTACGGCGCCCGACAGCGGCACGACCGAGTGGACGCAGACGATCGGCGCGCTGCCGGCGACCTTCAGCAGTTACTCGACCAGCCTTGCGGCACCCGGTCCCACAACATCGCGCTCGCAGGACAACAATAATGTCAGCGTCAAACTCGGCGCGAACTGGAAGCCGAGCGAGGGCGTGCTCGCGTACGCGACGTTCAGCCAAGGGTACCGGGGCGCCGCCTTCAATGGCCAAGCATTCAACTTTCCGCAGGAAGCCAACTTCGCCGCTCCCGAACGGCTCAACTCCACCGAGATCGGGTTGAAGACGGACCTGTGGGAGCGCCGGGGCATCTTCAACGTCGCGCTCTTTCACTACGACTACTTCAACCAGCAATTTTTAAATGCCTTCTCGCTGCCCGGCGGCGCGGGCTCCGGCTTTCATACGATCAATGCGCCCAAGTCCCGGGTCGATGGGGCCGAATTCGAGTTCCGTGTCCGGGCGACCCGGGATCTGCAGGTGAGCTCAGGCCTCGCACTGATGAACGCCCGGTACGTCGACCTGACGTTGCACGCGGGGGAACTGGAATCGCCCGGCGTCATTCGTGTCTGCTGCGTCGGCAACAAACTGATTCAGGCGCCCGACTACACGGCGAACGTATCGCTCGACTGGCGCTTTGCACAGCTTGCCAGCGGCGACCTGCGCTTGCTCGTCGATGCCAATTACTACGGCAAGCAGTACTTCGATGCGTTCAATACCGAAAGGGACGCGCAGTCGGCCTATGGCATCGTCAATGCGCGTTTTGCGTTTGCGTCTACCGCCAAGCGCGGATTCGGCGCCGACCTCTGGATCAAGAACCTGACCAATCGGCAGTATCTCTCCTACGCCCTCAACCAGAATGACCTGGACACCGGGGTGCTCGG
>JANXZQ010000538.1 GCA_025355445.1 Gammaproteobacteria bacterium | reverse complement strand
GGGCACGTTGACGGCAAGACCTCCTTGCGAGGTTTCCTTGTAGATCGTCGACATGTCGATTCCGGTTTGGCGCATGGTGTTGATCACCTGATCGAGCGATACTTTGTGCGATCCATCGCCTCGCAGCGCCAGCCTCGCTGCGTTGATCGCCTTGACCGATCCCATGGCATTGCGCTCGATGCACGGAATTTGCACGAGTCCGGCAACCGGATCGCAGGTAAGGCCCAGGTTGTGTTCCATTCCGATCTCGGCGGCGTTCTCGATCTGCTCATTGGTGCCGTTCAATGCCGACACCAAGCCCGCAGCAGCCATCGAGCAAGCAACCCCTACCTCGCCTTGGCAACCCATCTCAGCACCGGAAATCGAAGCGTTTTTCTTATATAGGATGCCAACAGCCGCCGCTGTCAACAAGAATCGGATCACGCCGTCATCATTCGCGCCCCCTTCGAAGCGCATGTAATAGTGAAGCACCGCCGGAACGATGCCTGCGGCACCATTGGTCGGCGCCGTAACGACCTGGCCTCCGGCCGCGTTTTCTTCGTTGACGGCGAGAGCGAAGGCGTTGACCCAGTCCAATGCGTGCATCGGATCATTCGGCTTGCACTCAAGCATGCGCCGCAGCTTCGGTGCGCGACGGCGCAGGGCGAGCACACCCGGAAGCAATCCGCTTGCCTCGAATCCGTGCATGACGCAATCCTGCATTACTTGCCAGATGTGTAGGAGACCAGCACGAATCTCTGCGTCGCTTCGCCACACGCGCTCGCGCGCAAACATGAGCTCGTGAATTTCCAAACCGTTGTGTTCCGCCTGCTCTAGTAATTGCGCGGCGGATTCGAATTCGTAGGGCGCCACCGCGCGTGGCTGTTGGCTACTCGACACGGCTCCTGCCTGCACGATGAAGCCGCCACCGACGCTGTAATACTCCTCGCGCGACAGTACGTTGAGAGCGGTATCGTGCGCCGTGAACCGCATGCCGTTACTGTGGCCCGGCAGCACCTGATCCTGGTGAAATAGAAGATTCAAGGGCTCGTCGAATGCGATTTTGTGCTTACCAGCGAGACGTATGCGGCCGGTGCTGCGAATACGCTCGAGCGTCGGCTCGATGATGCGCGGATCGATGGTGTCGGGACGCAAGCCTTCTAACCCTAGCAGGATAGCTCGATCAGTACAATGACCGAGGCCGGTAAGCGCCAGCGAGCCATACAATTGCGCGGATAATTGCGCGGTCTGCACGAGCAGCCCACGCGCTTCAAGCAACTCGACGAACGTGCGAGCCGCATTCATCGGTCCGATCGTGTGCGAGCTCGAGGGACCGATGCCGATCTTGAAAATGTCGAATACGCTGAGATTCATGTGGCCGTTTTGGCTATTTGGGCTCTGTAACGTTGGCGGATTGCAGCGCTCTGCGGGACGACGAACCCGAACGAGCGCGTTGGAGTTAGTTCGTTTCCCGCGGCACTAGCTCGATCTGAATGCGGAGCGGTTCACTCGCGCCCTGAGGCCGGAACGCTCCAGCTCCGATATCCCATTCCCTACCGGCTGGACGTCGCTCAATGATGTCAACTATGCGTCACACTTGAAAGTCTGTCAAGTCACTTGAAACTATGGTTCTTCAAGCGGTTTCCCAGCCTTTAGAGACTATTTCGCCCTCAACCCAAATTCTAATTCGCCGGAAGTTGGATCTTTGAAGCTTTGACAAGGAAATCCAGACATGCTATTTGATTGTTAAGTCAAGTCACTTGACTAGAGATCGAATCGGCTCAAACATTCACGGTCATAACATCTGCGGATACGGGGGAGATTGACGATGAAGAAGTGCCATGCGTGGGTCGGATTGTTGGTTGGCGGCTTGATAGCGTCGACGGCGTGGTCGGTGACGTTGACGTCGGTGGAACTTGCCCGACTCGGCCAAGACTTGACCGCTACCGGAGCGGAAAAAGCGGGCAACAAGGACGGAACCATCCCGACGTTCGGCGGCAACGAGAACCCATTGCCGGGTTGGTCGTATGGCAAATTGCGAGAGGACTATTGGAAGTATAAGGGGGAGAAGCCGATCTTCGAGATCGATGCATCTAATGTCGATAAGTACGCCGACAAACTCTCCCCCGGTCAGATTCAGATGCTCAAGCAATTAAAGGGCTACACGATGCCGGTGTACCAGACTCATCGTAACTGCTCGGTGCCGGATTTCGTCGAACAATATACCAAGGAGGGCGCACCAAAATCAGCGATTTCCAAGTCGGACGGCTGGTCGTTAGAGAATGCGAACTTGCCGGGGGTGCCCTTTCCGATCCCGACCAGCGGCATCGAAGTGATGTGGAACTGGTTGACTCACTATCAGGGCTTGGGAATCGAATGGCCAAAGGGCTGGACTTTAGTCAGTCCTCGCCCGGGCAGCACGAAAGGCATCTACGTTTCCTTCAATCAGATGCAGTATTTCCCGTGGGCAATGCCGGGTCGGCATGCGCCGCAGGAATCCTCAGGCCTGCAAAACGGCTTTTATTATGCCTATAAGGAACCCGTCTCTCTCTCGGGACAGGCGCTAGTTCAGCGTTACTACTTCGCTAAACCCACGGATAGTTTTTACTACTTTACTGGCCAACGTCGTGTACGCCGGCTCCCCGCCTATGCCTACGATGCGCCACTCATCGGTTTTGAGAATCAGTACCCTGCGGACAGTTCATTTGGCTTTATCGGCAATCCGGACCGGTTCGATTGGAAGATCGTCGGCAAGAAAGAGATGTACGTGCCATACAATGGTTTCGCCACGCAGCGATTTAATACCCGATTGGACGAAGCGTTGGAGCCGCATTATGTGAATCCGAAGATGCGCAGGTATGAACTACATCGCGTATGGGAGATCGAGGGAACCGTTAAAGCGGGCCTGCGCCACTCCACCCCGAAGAAAATCCTATTTATTGGTGAAGACGCGTGGTTGCTTCTTGTGACCGATGAATACGACGCACAGGGCAAGCTCTGGCGGTCAAAGGAAAACTATCCGACGCCGGAGTGGGAGATCGGTGCATGCGGTATATCGGCCGAAACTTATAACGATTTGATTGGCGAGCGGTACATCTTCGATCAAAACGTCGTCGATTCCGGCGCGGATATGAAGTTTTTTCCGCCCGAAACAAAAGATCCCCGGTTTACAGATGGCTTCTACACGGGTGAAAACCTCGGCGCGATCAGCGAGCGGTAGGACAAGTGGCATGCAGCGCGTGTTGGCTTGACCCGCATGCGCGCGCCCGAAATCGGGCCACAAAGTGTGCGGTCAGATAGTGGCGTTACAGCTATTGGTAACGATGCGATAGTAAATGGGGGGATGGACATGCTTAAAAACAATGTAGCTTTGGCTGGCGTAGCTGTTTTTGCGGTGCTGGGTTATGATTCGTCATTTGCCGTTGACTTCACTCCTGGGATAGGCGATTTATCGATCGCCTGGGTGACGAATGTAACGACGGCCGCCGGACTTCGCACGAAGAACCCGAGCTGTTCGCTGACTGGGGATCCGAACTCCGGCGGCGGCAGTTCGTGCGGATCGGCCGCCAATACTGCGCTCTGGGCCAACGGGGACGATGGCGACCTAAACTACCGCAAGGGCAGCCTATATACGGCAAATTTAAGCGTCGTGTCCGAACTGCTCCTGAAAGCCCCCGAGGAAGGCTGGAAGTTTTTGGCTCGCGGCGACGGGATTTACGACTTTGCCGCAGCTCAGACCGATCGCACGGCCCTATCCGACGGGGCTAGGCAGCAGGCGGTGCGCAATGTCCGCTTGCTTGATCTGTTTCTCGAAAAGGATTTCACCTACGGTGTGCAAAGTGGGCACGTTCGCGTGGGCAATCAGGTCATCAACTGGGGCGAGAGTCTGTATGCATTCGGCGGCATCAACACGAGCAACTCGATTGACGTTCAAAAGCTTTACACTCCTGGCACGCTGCTAAAGCAGGTTCTGCTACCGGCGCCGATGGTGGAGGTACAGTTCTCGCTGCCGGGCCGATTCTCGTTCGATGGTTATTACCAGTGGCATTGGAATAAAAATCGATATCCGCCGGTTGGTACGTTCTGGTCCTTCAACGACACGTTTGGACGGGGCGCGCAGCCGGCATCGTTTAGCACGACCAATTTCAACTTCAGCGGTTTGGATGCCGGGTCGATTGCAGGCTTGCTTAGCCACAATCGAGGTAGTGTTGACGGAATCAATCAAGGCCTACTTAACGGCACTTATTTCGGCCCGCCCTACAACGCTTTTGGAGTGCCGTATTTGGAAAACTCTTCTCAGCCTCATTCCAAGCAATATGGGTTGCGTTTGAATTACAAGCCCGAATTGATCAGAGCTACCTTCAGCATCTACGATTTGAGC
Source organism: Gammaproteobacteria bacterium (assembly GCA_025355445.1). GTDB lineage: Bacteria > Pseudomonadota > Gammaproteobacteria > Steroidobacterales > Steroidobacteraceae > Bog-1198. Next base: position 485 of record JANXZQ010000538.1, on the reverse strand, counting down.
TACACCGATAAGTCGCCGGTGTTGACCTACGCCAGCTTGGCATCTGCAGGCGTCTACAGTTACCTTGAAAATCGCCATTTGTTTGGCGCTAGCGCGAATTTCTCGTTGGGTGATTGGTCTGTCGGTTCAGAGGTTTCTTACAGACCGCGCGATGCGGTGAGCATGTCCCTTTGCTTTGGCAATGGGGGTCCAACGGATGCAAACACCAATCTGGCCGCCGGCGATTGTAAGTCCTATCGCGACTTCAAGAAATACCAATTCGATGTCAACGCGCAGTATTACATGACGCGTTCAACGACTCCCTGGCTCGTCGGCGCGCTGCATGCGACCCAGGCAATTTTGACGGTGGAAGCTACCTGGATCCGATATCCCGGCGTCGATCCGAGCAAGAAGTATTACCGCATCGTAAACGGTCAGAAGGTGTACCAAGTCGTCGATGCCGAAGGCGTCACTTGGCCCGACACCTCGAACTCATCCGGGCTCGG
>JANXZQ010000524.1 GCA_025355445.1 Gammaproteobacteria bacterium | reverse complement strand
CGCCTTAGGCGGCACCGAATCGCGCCCCAGCAGGTCGGACACGTCCACCTCCCGAATGTCCCCCACCTTGGCGTTGCCGGTCACCAATTGTTCAAATTCCGGAACGGTCTGCACATGTACGCCCAGCGGTTCCAATTGGCTCAAGATTTCCCGGCGCCGGCGGCGGGTCAACGACGGCAGCGCCAGCAGAATACGGTCGATTTCGTGGTGCTTGATCAGCGCTGAAAGCTGCTCGGGCGGATAGACCTTGATCCCGTTGACCATGCGGCCGTGCAGGCTGGGGTTGTCATCGATGAAAATCAGCGGATCGAAGGCCCGGGTAGTCGATAAAGCGGTGGAAAGACGCGCACCCGCATCTCCGGCCCCATAGATGGCAACTCGTGCCACCGTCGGGCGAATATGCCGCGTCAGCAAGTAATACCGGACCAACAGACGAGAGCCGGCTACGTAGAGCAGCGACAGGCAAGAGTAAATCGTCACCACGCTCCAGGAGAGCAGAGGCAGGTGCAGCCCAAAGCCCAACATACCCAGCAGAGCCCCGCTTAGCGCCACAGCAAGCGCCACCGCGAACACGGCGTGATAACCGAGGAAGCGGATGACCGCCCGATACAACCCCAAGCGTACGAAGATGGGAATGCTGATGGCGGCGACCGCGAGATAGGCAGGCCAGTCGCTGCTGCTAAAGGCGGGATAACCCAGTTTGAGACCTGACGCTGCCCACAGCATCAGCGGCATCATCACGGCATCGGCGCAAATCGCGATGATGCGTTTGGTCGGCCCCGCGAGTTCTCCAGTTTGCCGCGCAAAGGCGCCAGTCTTATCCAAGGTCTTCGAACCCAAATGAGTCTCCCTGACACTTATTCCACCGCCGGCTCCCCAACGCGTTTGGTCTCACGGCCGACATGGAATTTCTCAATCTCCCCAGCGCCGTAGTGTACCGAATCTTACCCGGCAATCACCACAGACGCACTGAGTATACAGCGAGTAGATGCTGATAACGCACCAGGCGACATCCGGTTGACCACGTCGAAATAAGATCTAGAGTCGCGCGTCAGCGGAATGTTCCTTGAACCATGCATAGGTCCGCTCGATGCCATCCCGAAGGGAGATCCGCGGTTGCCAGCCGAGCCCGCTCAATCGCGAAACATCCAGCAACTTGCGCGGCGTGCCATTCGGTTTGGTGGTGTCGAAGGTCAAGCCGCCGCTGTAGCCAATCGCAGACATGACGATTTCTGCCAGTTCGCGAATGGTCACGTCTTGGCCCCAGCCGATGTTCACGATGCGCTCGTCGTCATAGTTTTGTAAAAGGTACACCACGGCGTCGGCAAGATCGTCCACATGCAGGAACTCTCGACGCGGCGTGCCCGTGCCCCAGACCGTTACGCTGTCATCGCCGCGGACCTTGGCCTCGTGGAAGCGGCGAATCAGTGCAGGCAGCACATGGGAATTCTTCAAATCAAAATTGTCGCCCGGTCCGTACAAGTTGGTCGGCATCAGGGAAATCGCATTGAACCCATATTCCCGTCGATAGGCCTGACACATCTTGACACCGGCAATCTTCGCGATGGCGTACCACTCGTTGGTAGGTTCCAGGGGACCGGTGAGGAGATATTCCTCCTTGATGGGCTGGGGACTCAACTTGGGGTAAATGCAGCTCGATCCCAAGAACACGAACTTGCCGACGCCCGACGCATACGCGGCATCGATCACATTGTCCTGGATTAAAAGATTGTCACGAATGAACATGGCCGGCCGAGTGTTGTTGGCGTGGATGCCGCCAACACGCGCGGCCGCCATGATGACGGCCTCGGGACGTTCGCTGGCAAAGAAGCGGCGCACTTCGGCCTGATTGGTAAGGTCGAGCTCAGCATGCGTCCTTACCAGCAATCCGCTGTGGCCGCGTTGCTGCAGGGCTCTGACAACAGCCGACCCGACCAATCCACGATGGCCGGCAACATAAATTCGAGAGGTTGGAGTTAGCTGCACATTTACTCGTGGTGGCTGTAGACCTTGTAGCCTTCCTTCGCGACCAAGGCGTCGCGCTTCGCCGCATCCAAATCCGATTCCACCATTTCTGCGACCAATTCCGGAAAGGTGACCTCGGCCGTCCAACCCAGCTTTTCCCGCGCCTTGCTGGCGTCGCCCAACAAGGTTTCCACTTCCGTCGGCCGAAAGTAGCGTGGGTCAACGTGAACCAGCTTGCGGCCCGTGACGGTATCGATACCCACCTCGCCCACGCCCTCACCGCGCCATTCGATCATCATGTCGAGCAATGCGCCGGCCTGAACCACGAAGTCTCGGACCGAATACTGCTTACCCGTGGCAATGACGAAATCCTCCGGTGCATCCTGCTGCAACATCAGCCATTGCGCGCGCACGTAGTCGCGCGCATGTCCCCAGTCGCGTCGCGCATCCAGATTACCGAGATGCAAGGTTTCCTGCAGGCCCACCTTGATTCGCGTCAGGGCGCGAGTGATCTTGCGCGACACGAAGGTCTCCCCGCGCATCGGAGATTCGTGATTGAACAGGATGCCGCTGCAGGCGAACAGTCCATAGGCTTCACGGTAGTTCACGGTAATCCAATGGCCGTATAGCTTGGCAGCACCGTAGGGCGAGCGCGGATAAAAAGGCGTCGTTTCCCGTTGCGGAATTTCCTGAACTTTGCCGAACATCTCGGAGGTCGATGCCTGGTAAAAGCGGGTCCTCTTTTCCAAACCCAGAATACGGATGGCTTCCAGCACACGAAGAGTTCCGACCGCGTCGGAGTTCGCCGTGTATTCGGGCGTCTCGAAGGAGACGGCGACATGGCTTTGAGCGGCCAGATTGTAAATCTCGTCGGGCTGCACCTCTTGAATGATCCGAATGAGATTGGTGGAATCCGTCAGATCACCGTAATGCAGCTTGAGACGCACATTTCGTTCGTGCGGATCCTGGTACAGGTGATCGATACGATCGGTATTGAAGGAGGAGGCGCGGCGCTTGACGCCATGCACGGCATATCCTTTGCCAAGCAGGAATTCAGCCAGGTATGCGCCATCTTGTCCGGTCACGCCTGTGATTAGCGCAGTTTTTGCCAATTCGCCGCCCAAAAAATGGTTGTCGTCTAATCGTGCCATTGTTATGGCGACGCCGTCCATCCATTTGAGGCGTCAGACGTGAATCGCTTCGCCTTCACGGGTGGAAGCCAAGGCAGCACGCACCGAAAGCAGCGTCTGCACCCTGGGGGGCCTGGAGAAAACCCAGCGCAGTATGCGCGCGCCGTGAGAAATGCCGTACCAAACAACGGTGGAAGAGTTCGGGATCTGGGCCTCCGCTTCCTTCAGCTCCGATAGGGCCTCCTGGCTCGGCCATATTCTGCTACGCATGAATGCAACCGCCTCCCGCGGAGTCCGCGACCACTCCACACCCGGAAACGCCTCGATGCGGATGTTCGACCAGGAGACATCCGTCACGGATTGACGCCGCGCGCGCCTTTCCAGCAGCCAAGGACATTCCGCGCCCAAACGTGCGCAGAGCTGTACCGGGATCGCTTGCGGGTAGTAGCGTGCCGTCAGGATCAGCGGAGCCGACGCCCACCACAAGCCATGATCATTCGGGCGCGCGGCGAGCAATTCGTCCCAGTCTGCGCCATTGAATCGCGCCGCCAGCTGCGCGATGTCATGGAGTTGAATGAAGCGCAGCGCGCGCGCGCGGATGTTGCCCGCCGCATGCAGCAGCAGATGCATCATGAGCGACGCGGCAGAGGGGTATGCGTTCAGGCCGGGATGTACCGCGCGCGGAACGAGGAAGCGCGTAATGTCCGTCATCATGACCGGGAGGGACTCGGCAATGTTCGCATGCAATTCGATCTTGATCGGATTGTCGATGTGCTCGCCGAAACCGTGATCCGCCGCGACTTTGCTGTCCTTGGGCCGGAACACCTGGTGACGATGAGTCGAGAAGGCAGTCGTATAGCCGCAGGCGTCGAGCACCCGGGCTGCCGCTGCAGCGTCGCCCTTGAGAAGCAGCAAATCGATATCGCCCATCGGGCGCTCGCCCGCCGCATAGAATCCGCCGGCATGCAAAGCCGCGCCTTTCAGCGCCACGAACGCGCTCGCCGTTCTGCGGGAATGCAAATCGATGCTGTCCAACACCTTCGAGATGTGCACATAACGAGCGACGGATTGAGCCTGCTGCTCACGGAGAAACCGTCCCCAGCCGTCCGGGCCCCGCCAGCGCAGGCCATCGCACAGCAGCGATGAAATCCCATGCATGGCAGATGCCGCCCGAGCGATGTCCCATTCAAATTCCGTCCACGGCGGCGCTTCCGCGGCAGGCGCAGAAATTTCCCGCACCAGGCGTTCAGTGGTCGTGCGTAGGGCGCCAGCCACCTTGCTCAGCGGCGGAAGATCGGTGGCGGCGGCTGTCATGCGGTATTGCGGGCCCATGTCGTGTGAGTACCGATTTCCGCGGTTTGGGTTTCCATACCTAGGCGCGGTTGCGCCCGGCGCCGGCCAACAAGGCCAGAATCGCCAGCGGCGATAATGCGGCCGCGACATACAAAATGGCACGCGCCGGGTAGAGCGATGCCATCCACGCCCAGGGGAATAGCCAGAACACATTGATGGCGATGGCTAGAACGGTCACCGGCAGATGCGTCCGCCAACGGCCGGCGATGTTTTGGTAGGCATGCATGCGATGGGCTTCGAACCAACGATCGCCGCGCACCATCCGAGTCAGCAGTGTCACCGTTGCATCGACCAGGAACACTCCGCTCAAAATCGCCCAGGCTTCGATCGGGACATGACCGTGCCGGCTTGCGGCAAGACCCAGAACGGCCAGGGTGAACCCCAAGAATCCACTGCCGACGTCGCCCATGAAGATCCTTGCCGGCGGCCAATTCCATATCAAAAAGCCCAATGTCGCAGCAGCCAATACCAGCATCACGGCCGTCAAGCCGGCCTCGCCCCCGAATTTCCAATTGAGGAGAGCTCCGGCGCCCGCGATGAAAACAGCTTCGCTGCCCGCAATGCCGTCGATTCCGTCCATGAAGTTGAATAGGTTGGTGGCCCATGTCAGCGCCACCAAAGCGAGCAGGCTGCCCGCCCAAACTCCGTGCAGCCCCATATGCCCAAGCGTCTGCTGAGCGATGCCCCCCACCACAATCACGGCCAGAGTCGCGGCGATTGCGTGGATGCAAATTCGTATGCTGGCGGGCAAGGCCTTGCGATCATCCAAATAGCCCGCCAGCGCCACCCCACCGCCGCATGCCATCAGCACCAACGCCAGGTTGGACTGCAGCAATCCGGCAAACGCCACACATGCCACGGCGCCCATGAATACCAGGACAATGGCAAGACCCCCGCCCCTGGGGGTCGGTGTGGCGTGCGAACTGCGCACGTTTGGAATATCCAAGATGGCGTGCTGAAGCGCGTACCGACGGACGTAGGCGGTCGCCAGCCACGACAGAAAAGCGCCCAGCACCATCATGCAGGCGATGGCCGCCTCGTCGCTCACGAAACGTTGGCCCGTCTTTTCAGCGCGATGACGGACCGCTGGGCGGCTTTTCCGTCCCACAGCGCGGGCCGTCGTCCGGTGCGAAATCGGCCGTTCATCACCTCGCCCAGCACATCGATGAGGGCGTGGATCTGCACCAGGCGATTCGAGCCTTCCTCGATGGTGATGGGACGTTCCGTGGTATCGCGCAACGTCAGGCAAGGAATCCCGAGGTAGGTCGTTTCCTCCTGCACGCCGCCGGAATCTGTGACCACGGCTGCCGCACTGGACACCAAATTCATGAATTCTATGTATCCCAAAGGCGCGGTGAGCCGGATGTTCGCGCAAGCCTCCAATCTTGCCAGCAGCCCGAATTCGCCAAGGCGTTTGCGGGTGCGTGGATGAACCGCGAACACCATGGGCAGGGAGTCGGAGGCAATCGACAATTGCGCCACCAATGAGGCGAGGGAATCGGCATGGTCGACATTTGCGGGCCTATGCAACGTGACGACGGCATAGCCGCGTGGTACGAGCGCGAAACGCTCGACCATTTTCGCGGCGTCGATCGAGTCTCGCAGCATTTCGTAGGAATCGATCATGAAATTGCCGACGCGGTCTATTTTGTAGTCGGGCACATTCTCCCGCAGCAGATTGGCGTCGGCGTCGGCCGACGGCGTCCATAGCACGTCGGCAATCGCATCGGTCGCCAGTCTGTTGATTTCCTCGGGCATGCTTCGATCGCCGCTGCGCAATCCCGCCTCGAGATGGACGACCGGAATGCAAAGTTTGGTTCCGACCAGCGCGCAGGCGAGAGTCGAATTGACGTCTCCCGCCACGACCACCCAGTCCGGCCGGGTATGCTCCGCAATCTTTTCGTATTCGATCATTACGCGGCCCGTCTGCTCAGCGTGGGAACCGCTGCCCACCTCCAAGTGAAAATCAGCCTCAGGCAATTTCAAATCGCGGAAGAACGAATCCGACATGTTGTAGTCGTAGTGCTGCCCCGTATGCACGATCTCCGCCCTGCACCAGCGCTCCTGCGACAGAGCATGGTACAGCGGCGCTATCTTCATGAAATTCGGCCGCGCGGCCGCAATGAGATGGATCTTTTGCAGATTCATGGGATCAGGTGCAAATTCATTTGGTCATTATCCAACAATACCCGCCGCGCTTCAGGGGATTCGAACCCTTTAGTCGAGTTGCAAACGGATCGCCGCAAGCCCGAGATACTCATGCAAGGCGGCTTCTGTTCTGCGCAGTCCGCGCGAACCCGGCAGTACACCGAATCGCTCTCCACGCGAGAGTTGGCCCGTCGGCGCCGGTACCGGGTTGGCTCCCGCACGCCGCATGAGCTGCATTGCCCTGGGCATGTGGTACGCGGAAGTGACGAGAACGAACGGGGCTTTCCCCAGCACGGCGACGACCTCACGTGCTTCCTGCTCGGTGTCCTGGGCACGGTCGAGCACGACCAGCGCAGACCGTTGTACGCCCAAATCAGCAGCCAATTGCGCATACCCCAGAGCACTGGGCGCGAATCCGGGCGGCGCCCCACCCGACAGCAACAATCTTGAGCCGGGGCGCAAGCCCGCAAGACGCAGGCCTTCGACGGCCCGAGCGAGGCCGTCCGCATCGATCGCGCCGGTCACCGGAATGCGGCCGCGAGGCTCATACCCACTTCCAAGCACGACGATGTCGCGCACTCCGGCTGCCTGAGCGGGATCAAAGGGCGGATATTGCCGCTCCAATGGCGCAATGAGGGCATTTCCTACGAGCGCAGTCGACGATAGGTATGCGAGGCCGGCGGCCGCGGCGCCGAGCCAAGCCCCTGCACGCCGCCGGCGAACGCGAGATAGCAGCAACCCTAACGCTGCGAGAACAATTGCCAGTAACAGGGGGTTGCCCAGCGGCGCGGCCAACCCCCTCAACACTATCCCCACGCATCCGCCCCTGCATGCTGCAACATAGGACCCTCAATTCTCGGCGCAGACGCGAATGGAGGTTTCCAGGCGAACTCCCGCCAGCTTCACGACGATGCAACGACTGGCCACAGAAACGCCAAATTCCGGATGCCAAGTCGAATCTACGATATCGACCGCGGCGGCGCCTTCAAATCTCATCTCGAGCAACGTGCCCTGCGAATCGCTCAGTTGAACGTCCGAGCCATGGCGTTGCTGCGGGCGAATCTCGGGATGGAGGTTAAAATAGCATTTGGCGGTGCGAAAGCGGCCTTCGACCGTATCCTGCACAAATAACCCTTCCCCGCTCAGCATCCAGCGTCGCCGATGCAGATTCCTACCGCTCAATCGCCGATAACCATCGTGCTCGCCCAGGACATTCATGGCCGATTTATCGGCTATAGCGGATATGAGGCGGGCACGCGACCGCCGAGCCACGCGAAATCCCGCCCACACCTCGCTCGAGTCTTCGTCGTCGATCACGAGAGTATTATGAGCCGCCGTGCCCCGCTGGCGACGGCGTTCGGCGCTCAGGCCATATTCCGAGGTTCCGGAATTCACGAAAACACGCCTGCCGTTGAAACTCAATTCGAAACTCAGCGTGTCCGCATGTGCATGGGCCGGCAGATGATCCGGGCCAATCGGGGCGATATCGCAAATCACGAAAAATGGCGCCAACGCGATACGGACATAGCCGCTCGGCATCAATTCAAGAAGACCGTCCTGCACGATTGGCTCGAGCTGAATATTCAGGCGCGCCGCGTAGGCACGCAATTGCAGGGCAGTGGGCGCGATCCCGAACGCAGCATCGTTAAAAAACGCCAATCCGCAGTCGGGGTGCGACATTGCGTCGAGCCAAACCACCATGCGCGCGATGGTTTCACTCCAAGCGGGGTCGGGCACCAACCCATAGGCATGCATGATGCCCACAGTATCCAGCAAGTCCTCGACGAACGCGGCGTGATACATGGTGCTGCGCTCATAGTGGCCGCCGTCGGCCAGAACCTGCTCGCCAATTTCCGTGCGCATGAGCGATAGGCCTCGCTGCAGCCACTGTTCCGCCTCCTCGCCTTGGAAAAAAAGCCCGGCGTGAACCAAGGCCTTCGCGTTGGCGAACAAATGATTGCCTTGCAGGTGGAATTCGAGCCGTCGATTCAGCCAGCGCGTTTGCACGGCCAGACTTTGCCTCACCTTGGCCGTGGGCAAATTCCCGCGCAGGGACCACTTTATCCAATTCACAATTCGCCGCGACACTGGGTAAGGGTCCCAGCCGATTCCCACGCCCGGCGGATTCTCGTCGATCCACCTTGCCAACAGTTGTTGATGCCACGTGAGGCGCAACGATGCGTCCGCGGCGTTCAGATCGTCGAAATAGTGCAGGTTGTACGTCCATAACTGCGAGCGGGCGTTACCCTGCCAATCGGACGGCTCGGAAATTTTACCTTCGAGATTCAAGAGCCGAAAGGCATCGGGCGCAAGCATCGATCCCGGTGTATTTATCGGCATGGCGTACGGATTGGGCAATGCACGCAATGCCGGCGCCGGACGTTGGTCTGGCCGCGGCCGCCACAGCTTGTATCCGACGCGTCCAAAGACCTGGACCGAACGCAGATATCGCAGCGTATGGAAGTAATTGGCGAGGCTGCTCAATGCCGTGCCGCTTCGCTCACTGCGATCGTCGCGCGGCTCACTTCGAGAATCTCGTCGAGCGGAATCGGCGATACGTCTCCAGTCTTGATGGCGCTGACGAAGGCCGCAGCGCAGGCGAATTGCCCTTTGTCCTGGCGCCACAATCGTTGCGACTTGAAGCCGGGCCAGCCAAAGGCGCGTAACCGCCGAAAATTGTCGAGCTGCAGTACCCGTCCACCTGCAAATACTTCGACGCGCTCCTTGGGGAAAGAGGCGTGACCCCCCGTTGCATAGTGAATCGTACCCAGCGAGCCGTCGGCAAAACTCAATGTAATGCATACCGAAGGGTCATGAGAATTTGCACCCTCACTCCCCGTACGGCGCGCCACGCTGCCCGTAATCGGGCACCCGGCGAGGAATCGCAGCAAATCAACGAAATGACAAGCCTCGCCGATGATACGTCCACCCCCGGCAGACTCGACGGTCCAGTGTCCGGCCGGAGCCGCGCCCGCGTTGACGGTAATTACGAAGGTCTTGGGCTCACGGACTGCGCCGAGCAAGCTCTTCATTCGCAACGCCAGCGGCGCGAATCGTCGATTGAAGCCAATCATGAGCATCCGCGTTTGCCGCCCGTCGGCGCGAAGCAGGGACTCGATGACGTCGACGTCGGATTGAACCAGCGCCAACGGCTTTTCGACAAATACATGCTTGCCCGCCGCAAGTGCTCGCTGCACGAATTGCGCATGGGAATCATGGCGAGTCGCGATCACGACAAAATCGACCTCCGGCGCTGCAAGTACGCCGTCCACCTCCGTGGAAGCGGACTCGAATTGGTATTTGCGCCCGTAGCGCGCAGCGTTTATCCCGTTTGCCGACGTCACGGCGAAGAGTCGCGCGCCGCCGGCCCGAAATGCAGGAATTAGAATTCTTCCCGCGTAATTTCCGGCACCGACAAATGCCGCCGCCGGACTCGCCACGTGTGAGTCCGAAGGCGCCGTCCGCAATGGCAATTTGCGCACGATGACCGGTGCATCGGCCCCCTGCTTGTATTCGAGCACTATTCCCAGCGAGGACTGCGCTCGATCGGCCAGCAAGTCATAGGCCGCGCCGGCCGCGCCGAACGCAAATCGATGACTGATCAGCGTCCGCACATTCAACTGTCCGGATTCCATCAATTGCAAAACGGCCTGAAAGTTTCTCTGTTCGGTCCAGCGCACCAGGCCGTACGGGTAATCGATCCCGCGCCCCTCGTATACCTCGTCATAACGCCCGGGGCCGTAGGAACACGACACTTGGAAGGAGATCTCTTTCTTGTAGAAGTCTGCGCGATTCAATTCGAGTCCCGTAACCCCAATCAGAACGATCCGTCCGCGCTGGCGGCACATCCGCGCCGCCTGCTGTACGGGTTCGTTGCTGTCGGTCGCAGCCGTAATCAGCACCGCATCGATGCCCTGTCCCCGCGTAACAAGCTCGGCGGCCTTCAGTACATCTTCACCGGCGCCCACATCGACCACGTCGGCGCCGAATGCCGCCGCGAGCGCGGATTTCGCCGGATCCGGATCCACACCCAGCACCTTGCAGCCGTTGGCGCGCAGAAGCTGAACGGCGATCAATCCGATGAGGCCCAGGCCGATGACGCAGAAACGTTCGCCGATCGCGGGGCCGGCCAAACGCAATCCTTGCAACGCAATCGCCGCGAGCGGGACAAAGGCCGCCTCATCGTCGCTGACACCCTCTGGAACGTGCGCGCAGAGGTTGTGCCCGACGGCCACGAATTCCGCATGGCTGCCGTTGGAAACGACGCGCTCGCCCACGGTAAATTCCGGCGCACCCGCGCCGACCTCGACGACACTGCCAACGTTGCAATAGCCGAGAGGGATCGGTTGATCGAGCTTGCTGCGCACGGCTTCGAGCGTGGAGAGCACACCGTCGGTGCGCATTTTGTCCAATACCTGATGCACCTTCTCCGGCTGCTGGCGGATTTTCTCAATCCAGTTGGCGCGGCCGAACTCGACCAACATGCGCTCGGTGCCGGAGGAGATCAGCGACCGCGAGGTTCGAATCAATATTGCGGACGATGAGGGGCTGGGGGCGGGTATCTCTTCCAGGACGATTCGTCCGTCGGCCAGAGACTGCAGAAGTTGTTGCATCGAATCTTCGCTTCATGGTTCAGATGACAATCGCCGATTTAAACATCGATGAATCGACGACACCACAGTTCGAAGCAAATGAGCGCAAATATCGTATAGCTGCCGTCAATTCGTCCATTCTGGTCATCGTCGATCAGCGCACGCACTGCGCCTGGGTCGAAAAAACCGCGGCGGCGCACCACCGCCGGATCCAATGTGTCCTCCACCCGCGCGCGCAACTCCTGCCTGAGCCAGCGCCGCAGCGGTGCCCCGAATCCGCTCTTGGGCCGATAAATCACCTCATCCGGCAGTACGCCGCGCATCGCCTCCTTGAAGATCGACTTGCCTTCGGCACCGCTCTGCTTCATCGATGAAGGGATCCTGGCCGCAAAATCGATCAAATCCAGATCGAGCAGCGGCACTCTTACCTCGACACCGGCAGCCATACCGGCCCGATCCGTGTAGTTCAGATTGTGGTCGGCGAGAAAATGCCGCGTTTCCAAAAACAGCATGCGCTGTAGGGGCGCGTGTTCGCCGGGAATTTCGGCGAGGCTCGACAGCAGCGGCTCAGCGGCGTCCGCTGCGCCGATTTGCGCCGCAAATTCCCGCGAATATAAATTTCGTCGCAGGGCGTCCGGACTCCACCAAAAATAGCTGATCAGCCGCCGCTCGGGATCTTCACCGGCGTGAGCAAACATCTTGGTCAGGCGCCGCCCGATGACCCCACCCTGCCGCCGGCCCCGGCCCATCGCCGCTCCCACAGCCGCGGATTGAATTGCGGCACGCACGCTGTGCGGAAGCCATGCCCACCAACGCTCGAATTTCAGCGCGCGATGGCGCCGATAACCGCTGAAAATGTCGTCGCCGCCGGCTCCCGACAGGAGCACGGGAATACCCATGGCACGCGCCCGCTCGGCGATGAACAGCGCATTGATCGGCGCCGGATCGGCTTGAGGTTCGTCGAGCAGAGCAACCATTTCCTCGAGGCGATCGATGGATGTCGCATCGATCCGGATCTCTTCCAGCTCGACATTCAAATGCTTGGCGACACGACGCGCATAGGGCAGATCCGCGGGATTGCCTTCATCATCGACATGTTCGTCAAAGCCAATGGAAAAACACTGGATTCTTTTATCGGGTAAGGCGCGGCGCATCATGGCAACGACGGCGCTGGAATCCAGGCCGCCGGACAAGAAAGCTCCCACGGGAACATCGGCGACCAGTTGACGCCTGACGGCCTGCTCCACCCGTGACTGCAATTCTTCGGCAATAGCCGCGCGCGGCCGCAAATCCGTTTGGCCGTCATAGGGCAAGCGATAGTAGCGCCACTGTTTTACGATCCCCTTGCGATGGACCAGCATCGCGCAGCCAGGCTCCAGCTTTCGCACCGCGCGCAGCATCGTGCGCGGCGCCGGCGTCCACAGGTAGGCCAGCATTTGGTGCAAGGCCAAAGGATCGATCTCGCGATCGATCGCCGAATGGCACAAAAGCGCCTTGATCTCGGAAGCGAACAAGAACCCTTGCGGAGTGCTGGAAAAATACAGGGGCTTCACGCCGGCCTGATCGCGCGCCAGAAATATTGAGCCGCGTTCGACGCCGTTCGGCCGGCCGGAAGTCCGACCATCATGAATGGCAAGCGCGAAAATCCCGTTCAGGCGGCTCAGCATATCCAGCCCGTCGCGCTCGTAGAGATGCAACAAGACTTCAGAATCGGTTTGTGTCGCGAACCGATGCCCGGACTGGGTCAGTTCGGCACGCAATTCGCGGTAGTTGTAGATCTCGCCGTTGAACACCATCGTCACGGCGGCGTCCGCAACTGCATCCCGGCAGCGCAGCGCCATGGGCTGACAGCCGGCGGCGGAAAGATCGATGATGGCGAGCCGCCGGTGCCCGAGCCCCGTTCGCGGCTCGTTCGGCACATCAATCCACAACTCACCCTCGCCGTCCGGGCCGCGATGCGCGATGCTATCAGTCATCCGTTTCAGCAGGCCTGCGGGGAAATCCCCCTGCACTCCGACGATGCCGCACATCTAGGGATGCCGTCCGGCGCCAGGGGGCTGCGCAACGCCGATGGGAAATGCCGGAATTTCTCTGTGCTCACCATGCATAAACAATAATTGTAGTGACTTCCGCTCGCTATGGGACGAAATCATCAATCTACGTGACAATACGGCCGAAACCGGCAATCCTCTCGCAGTTTCCGCTCTGTGAACTCTCCGACCATGCGAATTTTGTTCTTCTCCGATCATTTTCTGCCCGAACCGTCTGCTCCGGCGGCTCACGTCTACGAACGCGCCAAACTGTGGGTAGCCGCCGGGCATGCGGTGACTGTGCTATGCAGTGCGCCAAACTTTCCCGAAGGAAATGTCTTTCCAGGCTATCGCAATGCCCTGCGCACTGTGGAGATGCTCGACGGCATCCGCGTTGTTCGGATCGTCACCTACATCACCGCCAATGAAGGCACCGTGCGCCGGACGCTCGACTATGTGTCGTACATGGTCTCGGCATTTCTATCGGCATGGTTCGAGAAGCGACCGGACGTCATCATTTCGACCTCCCCCCATCTGTTTGTGCCCATGGCGGGCGTACTGCACGCAATGCTTAGACGCGTGCCGCATGTGTTCGAGATCCGCGATCTCTGGCCGGCCAGCATCGCGGCCACCAATGCGCTCGGCGGAGCGGCGCGCGCATTGCGGGCCCTCGAACGGTTGGAGCTGTTTCTGTATCGTCATTCGACCAGGATCCTGGCGCTGACGCCGGCATTCAAGACCGACCTCATAAGGCGCGGGATCAGTGCGGCCAAGATCGACGTCGTCATCAACGGCGCCAACCTCGAACTATTTCGGCCCGGTATGCCGCGCGATTCTGCGATCGAAGCGGAATTTCGGCTCAAGGGCCGGTTCGTGGTGGGATACCTCGGAACTCTTGGACTGGCGCACGGGCTCGAGAATGTGCTCGATGCGGCCGAACTCCTGCGGGACAGCGAAGTGACGTTCTTTTTCGTCGGGGTGGGCGCGGCGAAAGCGGAATTGGAGTCCCAGGCACGGGCCCGCAAACTCGAAAATGTAGTGTTCGCGCCGCGTCAGGAAAAGTCGGCGATGCCTCGATTTTGGTCGGTCTGCGACGCCTCCCTGGTACATTTGCGGGCTGATCCGGTTTTTGAAAGCGTGATTCCGTCTAAAATATTCGAGGCGATGGCCGTGGGTCTGCCGACAATCTACGCGGCGCCTCGCGGGGAGGGCTCTAGTATCGTGGATCGCTGCGCTTGCGGCATCGTGGTGGCGCCGATGGATGCGGCCGCGCTGGCGAATGCTGCGTTGACCTTGGCGCGCGATGGCGGACTGCGCACACGCCTTGCCGCGGCAGCCGCACAGTCTGCCCCGTTGTATTCGCGAACGCGCCAGGCATCGGACTCGTTGAAGGTTCTTCAGCGCGCCGCTGAGAGCGCCTCTGAATAACGAAGCACCTTTACCGCTGATCCTTGTCACCGGCGCCACGGGCTTCGTCGGCCGGCATTTGATCGCCGCGCTTTCGGCACGTGGACATGCGGTGCGCGCGCTGGTGCGGCGCCGGGAGCTCTTCGACATGATCCCCAACGTGGACCTGTGCGAAATCAGCGACATCACACAAACCAACTGGCGCGAGGCACTGCATGGCGTAGATGCCATAGTGCACTTGGCCGCCATCGCGCATCGCGGCTCGCCGCGAAATGATGCCGATGCCAGCCGCGTCCGGTCCGTCAATGTCTCGGCGGTCGCGCAACTCACGGCGGCGGCAGGAAGCCTGGGCGTGCGGCGGCTCATTCTGCTGAGTTCAATCGGCGTGCTCGGCTCCGATTCCGGGACTTCAGCCTTCGACGGGTCGAGCCCGCCGGCTCCGCATGACTTCTATTCGCAAACCAAACTGGATGCCGAGCACGCGGCCGAGAATGCCGCGGCGAATTCGACGCTGGAGCTTTGCATCGTCCGTCCGCCCCTGGTGTATGGACCACATGCCCCCGGAAACTTCGGACGCATGATCCGATGGGTGGCCAGGGGAATTCCCCTGCCCTTGGGAGCCATCCACAATCAGCGTAGCTTGATCAGCGTGTGGAATCTCTGCGATTGTCTGATCACCTGCCTGTCGAGTCCCGGCACCGTCGGCAAGCCGTTCCTGGTCGCCGACGAGGAGGCGATCTCCACATCCGAGCTATTGCGATTGTGCGCTCGGCTCATGGGACGACCTGCAAGGTTGTTGCCGATGCCTGCGGCACTACTGCGAATGGCGGGCGCAGTTCTCGGCCGGCGCGCCGATATCGAGCGCTTGTGCGGGACGTTGGTGGTGAACACTCGGGACACCTACCTGCGAACGGGCTGGCGGGCGCCACATTCGCTCCCGGACGAGTTGCGCCGCGCCCTGACGTCGCGCTGACTAGGGCGGCATGCGTGCGCGCATCACCACGCCATGAGGAGCGTGGTGCGCGTCAACATCCCTCAGATTTGCCTGCTCTCCCCAGCGCTGGAATGTCCTGCGGGTCGCCGGCCGATCGTAGCGTGGCGCAAGCATGTCGAACGTATCGAGATAGGACCATTCCTTCAGGATCTGTCCTTTCAACCCGAGAGGACTGTAATCGGCCACCAACAGCCGCCAATTGATCCCATGCCCCTTCGGCAGGCGGCGAATCAAATTCGCGACCGGCCACATGAAGTCCACCCAGCGCTGAACGAGCGCGTACAGACGATCGGGATTCATGCGGCGGGTAAAGGGACGCACCCAATACTTCGTGAGCAGCACCGTGCGCAGGAGCGATGCCCGGTAGATATCCGCGCAAAGCGCGCCGCCGGGCTTCAAGACAATGGGCAGTGCGGCGAAGGCCCGTGCCGGGCTTGGCGTGTGCTGCAGCATGCCGAAGCAAAACAGGCGGTCGAAGCTTTGCGGACGGAATGGCATCGCAAACACGTCGGCCTGGACGATCAAAACATTTTTGCGTGCGCCATTGGATGCATAGTTGGCATCCACGGCATAGCTGTAATCGAGAGATACCACAGTTGCACCCGCCTTTGCCGCCTGTTCCGTGAACCGACCGGAGCCGCTGCCCACTTCCAGAATCAATTCGCCTCGCATGTCACGGGGCCAGCCGGTTTGGCGGAAAAAACGTTCTTCTGAGGCAGGAATGCCCGAGTAGCTGTCGTATTGCGTCCGCGCGTGCTTGGTCCACTCCAGACCGAAACCTGAGGCGTAGTTTTCCCGCGGAACGAAACGCGGCACGCCGGCAACCACGGGGTATTGCTGCCCGCAGGCAGCACAACTCAAGTTACCTTCAGTGAGGACGCCTCCCGGCGGATCGGCCACGCTTTGATCGCATTCCAAAGTGCCATGACAGGCCGGGCAAGCCAAAACGTTCAAATGTTCAAGATGCATCGCCGATTCCAGTACAGGTCTAGACCTATATTAACCTCGATCATTCCAATCCCGCGACCTGTAATCGCGCCCCATCCTGACCGGGTGCGCGAGTTGAGTCTTTGGTACGCACCGGCATCACTTCACGGCCCGGATCAGCATGAAGAGTCCGTGTGAACCGGCGAATCTTCGCAGCAGCCCGCGCGGCCAGATTTTTCGCGACAGCGATAGAAGCGCGCCGCCGTGGCGTTGGCCGGCGGCCGAGTCCAGCAGATCCCCGTGTGTCAGCCAGGTGTGGATCTGTACGTCTCCGAAATCCTCAAACATGCGCCGCGCCTCACTGAACGAATAAGCCTTGGTCCCGGGACTTTCGAGATATCGGGCGTACACTTCCGTCAGGGACATCCAGGGCCGCAGCCGCAGCAGCGCGTAGCGTATCCACAGCATGTACCCCACCAGACTCCATCGGTGATAAATCATGATTTTGGCGATGCCACCCGGCCGCAGCACCCGGTGTACTTCCGCAATCGCGCGTTGGGTATTCGGTGAATGATGCAACACACCCCACGAATAGACGCAGTCGAACGCGCCGGAGGCAAAACTCAGATTCTCGGCATCGCCGACCGACAAATTTGACTCGAGATTGAAAAGGGCCAGCCTGCGCCGCGTGTGCGTCACGGCCCGCGCGGTGAGATCGATTCCAGTCAGCCGCGCCCCCGCCTCGGCGAAACGCTGATGATCCGCACCCAGTCCGACGCCGATCTCCAGCACGCTCTTGCCTGAAGCGTCTTCGAATTCCGCGAATTCCTCTATGATCGGCTCCAATTCATATCGTCGACGCGCATGTTCGACGTAACCGTCACGCTGTTGATTCTGCAGGTACAGATCCTCGCCGCAGGAAGCCTTGTCCCAGAATTCCTCCACAGCCTTTTTGTCCGCGTCCATAGATTGATTGCCCACTACGCCAGGTGCTGTCGCGACCATAGAGACAATTGCAATAACTTCCAAAGCAGAAATCCCCGGTCGCGGCGCCGCGAGCGATGTTCGGCGAGGGCGCTCTCGAGGCGGGTGCGATCCAGCCTGAAGCGTTCGATGAAGCCGCGGTCGAGAATTGCAGCGCGCGCAAATCCGTGCAGCGCTCCACGCAGCCACTCCTCGTAAGGCACGCCAAAGCCCGTCTTCGGTGCGTCCAGTATTTCAGGCGGAAGCCGCTCGCGCATGGCATCGCGCAGTACGACCTTGTTTTGACCGGCACGAACCTTGAGAGCCGCCGGCAGGCCGACCGCCAGCGAGGCCACGCCTTCATCCAGCAGCGGTACCCGCGCTTCGATTCCGTACGCCATGGTTGCGCGATCAACTTTGGTCAAAAATTGAGACGGCAGCTGCAACGAGATGTCCGTCAACAGCATTTGCTGCACCGGATCGTAGTCCGCAAAGCGGGACGCGCACCGCCGGTACGCCGCGAATGGATCCGCACACGCCTCCAGCTCTTGCCGCGCCGCATCCGTCATGACCGCGGTGGGAGGATCGCGCAGCGTCTCGACAGTGAGAAGCAACGCCATGCGCAATGCCGGATCGGCATGTCCCGCAGCGGCGCCCATACGCGCAAGCCGCGCGCCGCGGCTGCCGAACCCCGCGCGAAGTGCGGCCTCGAGTCGCCGGGGCCACAGACGCCAGAGTCCGGCCGCACGCAGAATGGAATAGCGTCGGTAGCCCGCGAACATTTCATCGCCGCCATCACCCTGCAGAACGACCTTGATCGTGCCGCGCAATTCCCGGGCAAGCAGATACAAGGGAATGTTTGCCGCATCCGCAAATGGTTCGTCGTGCACTTGCACCAACGCCGATATGGTATCTTCCAGCGCGCCGCCGCGGATCCGCAACTCGTGATGGTCCAGCCCCAATGCTTGGGCAACGCGCCGGGCTTTGGGCAGCTCGTTGATGCCCTTGTCGTAGTCGAATCCCACCGAAAAGCTGGCCAAACGGCGTCCGCTGGCAATCGCCGCCGACGCGGCAATACTGGAGGAGTCCACGCCACCGCTCAAAAAAATCCCGACCGGCACATCCGCCACGAGTTGTCGGCCAACGGCGGCATCCACAGACTCACGCACCGCTATCGTTGCCTCGTGAGAATTCAGTTGCCGCTCCGAACGGCCCAGCCACGATTCGAGCTTCCACCAAGACTCCAATCGAGCGTGCCCATCCTCAATGACCATTCGGCACCCGGGCCTCAGCGACCGCACGTTGCGATAGATTGTTCGATCCTCGAACGGATTGCCATACCACAGATATTCCATCAGGGCCTGATCGTCCAGGCGCAGATCAATCCCGCCGGCAGCGATAACCGCCTTGATCTCCGAACCGAAGGCAAGCTGTTTACCCCGCCAGGCGTAGTACAGCGGTTTGATGCCCAGTCGGTCGCGCATCAAGATCAGTCGGCGGCGAGCGGAGTCCCAGAGGGCAAATGCGAAGATACCCTCCAACCGGTCGAGTCCGGCAAGCCCCCAAGCCTGGTATGCATGCAGCAGAACCTCTGTATCCGAGTGGCCTTTGAAGTCATGTCCGAGATCTTCCAGTTCCCTGCGCAACTGAGGAAAATTGTAGGCCTCCCCGTTGTACGCCACCGTCGCGGCGCCAAACGTCATCGGTTGAGATCCCGCACTCGACAGATCGATGATGCTCAACCGCCGATGCCCTAGCGCCACCCCCTCACCGACGAATGTGCCTTCCCCGTCCGGACCACGGTGCGCGATGGTCTGCGTCATTCGCCGCACCGTGCGGTCAAGCTCTTGGGAAGATGGGAAGCCGTATAGACCGCAGATGCCGCACATTTAAATGGTTTACACTCACTTGGTACGTCGAAGGATTCGGTATTCGACTAGCCGAGTTCCGGAGGACGGATCATACACCGCGTAGGCACCGTGCGGTTTGATGCGAATTGGGCGCATCCACTCCATATTGACTATACTGCGAAACAGAACCAGCTCTGGTGGCCAAAGGCAGACGCGAACGTGACCACGGTATTTCTGGATCGATTTGTGAATTTGTTGGCCAGGAATGGGGCGAAGCTTACTCCCGCAGCAGCCATTCTGGATTTCGGCTGCGGCGCGGGCTCGGCGGTATTTGCGCTTGTCGATCGAGGCTTCACCAATACGTGCGGGTTCGACGCTTTTGACCATATAAAACACCGGTCGGCCGAAGAACGTCATCGATTTTACTTCGGCATGACGAGTGGAACTCTGCCATTCAGCAGCGACACATTCGATTTTGTTTTTTCGGAAGAAGTCTTCGAACACGTACACAATCAAGTGCCGGTGTGGCGCGAAATCTATCGGATCATGAAACCAGGGGGTGTCGCGATTCACGCCTTTCCTGGACCCTATTGTTTAATAGAGCCGCATAATTATGTGCCGTTTGGCGGCGTGATCATTCAATACTGGTGGTTTAAATTGTGGGCTCTCCTCGGTATTCGCAACGAATTTCAAAGAGAAGCAAGCCTCAATTCCACAAAGACCGCGCGGTGGAATACATTTCGGGCTGTAGAGAACTTGAACTACATCAGCAACTCAGCCTACAAGGTGATCTGGGAGGATATTGGCTTTGAATGGAAGTGGTTGACTCAGGACACCCTGGATTTGCATTCACGACCGATCATCCGCCTGCTTGGTCGACTCAATCGCGTGTTGCCGATTTTCGGTTGGGTACTTCGTACATTTTTCAGCCGGAAAGTTCTTCTTCGCAAGCCGACCAGTAGCTGACCATTATCTAGCTGGCGCCGAACTCCTTGGCGATCGGGACCCCTTGGCTTCGGCATTGGTCGAGAGGCCTCGCGCTACGTTCGGCAATGCCGGATCGCCTTTCGTCCAGCGTCGATGCAAGACGTCGCGGATGAATTTCACGCTGAGTACCGCGAATGGAATGAACAATGGATAAACGCTGTTCAGATAATTCACTGTATAAAACAACAGAATGTTCTGCAACAGCTTATATGCGGCTGTGGCGGCAAGAATCCACAGCAACGGCGAGGCGGGACGCATCTCGTGGCGCATTAGCACGAAGCCGAAGCCGAGAATACCGAGTGCGAGAACGATGCTTCCCACAGCCGTCATGACACTTTGGTAGACCAATGCGGCTATCGCCAGTGTGTCTTTCTGCGCCTCCAGTGCGATACCGCGGCTCTGATAATCGCGCACTTTGAGGACGTTTACGCCGACTCCGAGTCGAAGTTTCAGCTCCTGTCTCAGAACGTCCAGATGCAGCGCCCCGGCCGTACCGAGACGGGGTTCGCCCCAATTGAACGGCGCCAATACCGTGTTACGCAGCTGTTGCAAGGATCGCCCGATCAGCCCCGACGGATGCTCCTTCACTTTCTCGATCGCGAGACCCACAAGAAACTTGTTTCCCTGCTCGGACAGGGACGAGAATGAATAGCCGGCATCCTTTACGGCCTTGTAGGCGCCTTGGTCGTTCGCTTCGATGCCCCAAGGATTGTGCAAGTTGCTGCCGAGCGAAACATACAGCACATGGCCGAAATTCGACTCTGTCAACGAATAGCGGCCCGTATGCTCGTGATAGAACTGCGCCCACGGTATCTGCATTGCGAAGGCCACCGCAATGACGACCCACATTGGTTTGAGAGATGGAATCTGAGGATTGACGAAGCGACGCAGCACATAGAGAACGATTCCAAGGAAAGTGGGCAGCAGCACGGTTTCCGTCCGGAAGTTCTGCGCGAGGCCCAGCAGTATCCCGGCTGCCGATGCCCACCACAAAATGCCTTTCGCCAAAGCCCTGTCCAGCGCCAACAGTCCTAGCAGCGCCAAAGACGCCGCCGGCGCCGAGGGATATGGCGTGACCTCGAGGTTGTGCCATGGAATCGCGAGTACGCATAGGATGGCGATCGGGGTGCCGTAGGCCGGCAATGTCGCACGCAACCTCGCCGCGAGCGCGGCGAGCGCCAAGGCGCCGAGCGTCGCCTGCAAGACTATGACCCAGTTCAAGGAAGGCAACCACGCAACCACCCAGGCATAGCCCCACGCCGGCCAGGTCACCACCTCCGGCATCTGCCCGCCTCGCAACCAGGCTGCGAGCCGCAGGATGAAGCCGAGAACGCCCACGCCCTCATTTGACTGATAGAACAGCAGCTGCGTTAGTACGGTTGCACCGGCGATCGCTGCAAGCGTCGCGCAATCCGCCCTGCACCACCGGCCGGCCCGATCGCCGTCAGTCGCACCAAGTCTCATGTGCGCGCTCCCCGGGGCTTTCTGCCTACCAACACGAACTGTCCGCCCATCCATTTCCACAGGGGACGGCACTTGAGGTATAGGCGCACCAGCAATGGATGTTGCGGCAAGCGACTGTCGGTGGAAAATGGCACAAAGCGGTCGATGACCTCCACCACCTCGTATCCGGCTTTCGCGAAAGCTTCACGGCACGACAGGTGGCTCAAAGGCAGAACGTGATCATAGTAGTCCCAGTAGCGGCCGGGTTCGTACCGGATGTTCGGCTGCATGACGACGTACACGCCGCCGGGGCGCAGGACTCGAAGCACCTCCTCCAGCACTTCGTCCATCACCTCCTTGCTCGGGAGATGTTCGAAAAAATTGCTGCTGAAGCAGGCATCAACCGAACCATCAGCAATCATCGTAAGTCGCGACGCACTAGTGAGGTGGAACTCGACTTCGGCCGGCAGGCTGTCCCCGGCTTCGGGATTCAAATCCACGGCGATCTTACGTGACGCAACGATATGGCGAATGAACTCGCCGTAGCCCGAAGCAATTTCCAGCACGGTGTCGGTCGAAGCGACATACTGCTGGAAGAACCCCTCGCAAAGCGCTTGCCAGACCAGGTCCTTGCGCACCCGCGCAGCCTCGGAGAACCTCACTCTGTATAACGTCTGAAGATCCTTCATGGATTGCGGGTGCGGCCCCGCCCCTGCGGAAGATCATAGGAATCCGAGAATACCTCGCGCCTCACGCGCAAAAGGTCGCGTATCGTCAACAAGATATTCTTCATCGACGTGGCTGACCCTTGGGCAAAATCGCGCGGAAACGTCTGAATTCCGACTTCACCCACCGGGTAGCCTCTCAACATCGACTTGAGGGCGAGCTCTGCGCCGATGAATGGGCTGTTGGAGGTCAGCGGAATAGATTCAAGTATGGATCGATGAATCACGCGGATGCCCGTCGATATATCCCGAAAAGGACTATTAAATATCGCCCGAAGTACTGCGTTGTAGACAAACGATATGAGAATTCGTCTGGTCGAATACAGCTTCCGGTATCGAAATGCGATCACTAACAGATAGTAGCGGCGAACTGCGAGCATCTTCTTCAGCTCAAATACATCATACTCGTTGTCGCCATCGATCATGCACACCCATTCGAACCTGCTGGCCGCGGTTCCGGACTTCAGCGCCGCGCCGTAACCCAAGTTTCGGTGATGATGAATTACCCGGATCTGCGGATATTCACGGGCCAGTTCGTCCGCCAGCACCCCGCTGCTATCGGGGGAAGCATCGTTCACGATGATGATTTCGTAGCGGCTCGCGATGTCTTCAAGCAACGCGATCGCGCGCTCGGCAACGGTCCTAACGGTTCGTTCGTCCTTGTAGACGGGAAAGAAGAGACTGACTTCTGGTCCGGACGCATCCATGGTCAAAACTTCAGACTGCGATAGATGCTCCAGGGAACCAGCGATACCAGCGATACGATCAATCGCCAGTAGGCCGGGTAGTATCGGGTGCATGTCAAGCCGGTATCCGCTCGCACTCGGCGCGCGAGGCTCCGCGCATCGGCAGCACGGAACGGTAAGTTCTGGCCAAAGGCCAGATTGGTGTCGAGGTAGCCTGGGATATAAAAGCGCACAGCAACACCTGCCGCGCCGCCATAATGCCGTAGACCTTCGAAATAGGTCATGAGTGCGCTTTTCGATGCGGCATATGCGGCATTGCGGGTACGGCCGCGCAGGGCGGCAACGCTGCCAAATCCGACCACCTCGCCGCCGCGAAGCCGCGGTAGAAGCGCATTCAAGAGCCTGCAAGGGTTCAAAAAATTGGAATTTACTAGCTGCATCATCAGATCGCCGGAAAGCCCTATCTTATCCTCAGGATCGCTGGCACCAATGGGGAGCAATAGTCCGCAAAGCGGAGATACTTGAGCCAGAGCATCATCAACGCGGACGAGGTGGTCGATCTCGTGGGACAGATCCACGGCCAACGCAATGGCGAGAATCCCGAATCGGATCCGCAAATGCGCCGCGAGGGGCTCGATATCGCGCGGATCCCGCGAAACGAGCACCAGGTCAAATCCGGCGCCGGCGTATTCCTCCGCCAGCGCCCGACCGAGGCCGGTAGAGGCGCCCACAATTAGGTAGCTCAAAGTCCGATCCGTTCAGACAGTTCCGAACAGAATCTCCGGGATGGATCATATTGGCGAAGCCCCTCTGCAAATGTCGCATAGTGACGGATCGAACGCGTCGCAACTTCAAAGCCGATCCGGGAATCCTTCGACAGATTGGGCTGACCATCCATATCCAGCATCAGGCCGTCGATTTGCGCCATGAGACGGTCAGCTGCCTTGCCTGGCAGGAGATCGACTGCGATGAGATACCCGGCGCCGGTAGGGCTTAGAGAGCGCTGTCTCCCTTGGAAGCGCTTGACAGAGGCCATAACGAGCGGCGGCCTTTCACGACGCGCAAGCTGTTCGAGCGTATGGATGAAGGGACGGACGCGCGCCGAGTCCAGCAGTATCTGGAATTCGCGCAGGCCGGCACGGCCGAATCCTGCAAGATAAGCCCCATTCGTTGCGAGTGGAAATGCGGCGTCGAACAGGTTGATCCGGCGTCGCCGTTTCCAGCGGCCATTTATCTGGTAAAAGAGTTCATTTGCACAACTCACGGTTAGCGAATTCCAAAGACTAATGGGGAGCGCTGCGCGTGTCCATGCATTCATCGGCCGGTAGCGGAATAAAGGATCGCCATGTTCACCCGGTATCCACCGTCCGGACACCACAAGACCACGGCCAAAGCTCTTCCCCGGCGCCGTGTCGTGCCAGCTGTAGCAGAAGTCTTCGGTACTCGATTCAAGCCGCTCAACTGCCTCGGTAAGGCTGCGCACGGCTTGGAACATGAGATCCACCTCGGTGGCCGGGAGCGTCGTCAGCTCCAGAGTTGCGTCGACGATCACGCCCGTCAAACCGAATCCACCGCAGGTCATCTCGAATAGCGCAGGATTGCTCGCTGAGCTCACGCTCAGATACCCCTTGTCCGGGTGAAAAATTGTGACAGCCCGTACCCAGTCTGCAAAGGTACCATCGCGCCAAGGGTTCTTGCCATGAACGTCGGCTGCAATGCAACCGCCGATGGTCACCAACGGATACCCGGGGACGACCGGCACCTGCAGGCCGCGACGAGTCGCCCATTTGAGTACGTCGATGATCCTGGCGCCTGCTTCCACCTTTAGCACAGACTTCGCCGGGTCGAACTCGAGCAGGCGATCGAACGCCGTCATTTCAAGCGCGCAGGATTTCCCGCCGAAACTGGCCGCCGAGTAGGCGTAGCCGCCACCCCGGGCGATCAGTTTGCGATCGAGAATATTGTCCAGGTGCCGGAAACGGTCCGGTCGCTGATGCACCGTCGTCAGGCGAATTGATCCATCGAAGGACACGAATTCGGTGCGGCGCTGTAGACTATTATCCATCTAGCTCGTACTTCTTAGCTGATACGGGAACGATAATTGCGAAAAATAAAAATGCTCCTACCAGAGTGACACTGCCAAGTAAAGCGACTTGCACCGCTGCCGAAGCCACCAATCCGATGGCGCCCGGCTTCCTCAAAAGTTCAAATACCAGGGCAAACGCATATTGGAGTACCCCCAAGCCCGCGGGCGGCGCCGGAAGCACGGCTGCAAGTCCAACGATGCCCATCAACAGCAGAGTCTGCAGCAGCGACAGACTTACTCCAAGTGCAAACACTATCAGCCACATGGCCACGCCGTTTAGCACCCAGATCATCACCGAATAGACGAAGATTCGACCGCACTGTTTGGGATTTGCCAGAATTTGTATTCCGCCAACCAAGTTGCCCAAGCGAGCGTGCATCGCGCCGCCCAATTTCCAGCGTTTGCTGATGCCGTTCCGGCCAAAGTACATGCACATGATCAGAAGGAGCGCTGTGAAGGCGCCAAGCACCATCATGCCGCCGCGAAGTCGAGCAAGGTCAATAGTGTCCGGTAATACCAACATTCCAATGCTGATTCCGGCCATCAGCAGTATGAGAAGGATGTCGAAAATTCTTTCAACCACGACGGTCCCCAGCGACGCCAGCCGGGGGATGTCCGACATGCGGCTGATCAGGTCGACACGAACCAATTCTCCGAGCTTGGCGGGCAGCACGTTATTCGCTGCATAGCCAATGATAAATGCCGAAGACGCATTCCTAAGCGCAACGGTTCTCCCCGTCTGGGATAGAAGTGCGTGCCAACGGATCACGCGCGCACCCAGCTCCAACCAGTAGACCAACACCGCAATCGCGAGCCACCCGGCTTTCGCCGACCCGAGAATCCTGACGATGTCGGCGGCACTGGCGTGACGGACTGCCAGATATAGGAAAAAGCCGCCGATCGCGAATCCTAAGAAGGCCTTTGCATGACGCGAAGTCATGTCAGTACGGCTGGCCGCCGTGTCTCGCGGAATGGGTCAACGACAACGGTCGCGACGAGCCGTGCCGGTATGCGAAGTTCAACACGCTGTCGCAAGCACTAAGTAACTCGGAACATCTGGTATCAGTACTCGTGGGGACCTGCGCTCACTCGAAGAATATCACGAAGCGGCTCTTGCGGCGGATGGGACAATAGATAACCTACGGAGCGTCCCGCGCATGGGCATACGTTACTATGCGGATCTTGCATGCAATCGGATAGACAACCCATGAACACGAGACGCAGCTTTCTTGCAGGAACTCTTGGGGCCACATCCGCCGGGGCGCTCGCTGCCGCTGATCCCTCCGCACCCGCTGCCGCCGGCGGCAATCGCGCGTCGCCGGAGTACTTCCCCGGTGATGTGCGCAGGTATGGGGTGGTGCCCGACAACGAAGCTGCCGCCGCGGAAAATACTCGCGCGCTGAAGGCGCTGTGCGCGCCCGGGGGCGCTTTGCACGGCAGCATTTGCTTTCCCAATGCAACCGGGCGCGACGTCTATTATCTGAACGACATCATTGCGTTTCAGGACGGCACCCATGTCGACCTCCAGGGCAGCACGCTGCATTTTCACAAGGACGGCGAGAAAGGCGACACCAACTCCGGCTTCATCTTTGCAGTGCGTGACTTTTCCATTTGCAACGGTTCAATCATCGTCGACTATCAGATGGGCGGCGGCGGTACCAATGCGGGCAATGCCCTGACCTTCGGCAACCGCGGCGGCGACAGCCGCTACTTCAGCCCGATCTACGACAGCCTGCTCGCAACACCCATGGGAAACATCGTCGTGAGGAATTTGCGAATTTCCTCCAATACAAAAAGCGGCAGCGGCATATTCATGATCGGCGGTCTCAACGGCGTGGTCATGGAGAATGTCTGGATCGACGGTGGCGGCGCGCTCTACGGTGGTATCGCATATGAATTTGGATGGGCCACCAACGAGCCCCGGATGGACCAGAGACAGACTTCGCACGCGCACAACATGCGATTCAGCAACATCAATATCACCAATCTGGACATCGAGCATGGCTGGGCATTTGGGCTGAGCGGGGCGTACAACTGCTCGATTGACGGACTTTACGTCAAGTCGGCAAAAGTCCTGTTTCAGAGTTCGCCGGGAGAAGCGGCGTTCTACCGGCCATGGTTGCACGTCGACCAAGTGGGCGCGAAGCGGAATATATCACTGCGCAACGTTGTTGGAACGGCAATTACCGGCACTGCGATCGTGTTTGCCGGTGCTTCCGCGAAAACCGGCGGTTATCTGCATGGAACCCAGAATTCCGCGAGCGACCAGACCGATCTCATCGACTGCTCCATTGACGGCTTTGCCATTGACGGCGCAAACCTCGACGGCGGATATGGAATTCAATCCAGCGCGGAAAAAATGGACGTGCGTAACGGACGCATCACGAACTTCACGCGCGGCATCGTTACGACTCACGAGTGCACGCGCATGACCGTCGAAAGCGTGGACATCTTCGGCTGCAGGAACGAGGGCATGGAAATCGGGCAACAAGTTTCCATATGGAATCCGCCGCGGGAGAAGATGGGGTTTGTCCGCAATTGCTTCATGGCCGGTAACAGCACAGCGAGGCCGGGAATCTTTGCGGCCATCGAGATTGACTTGTGCGCGGCATTCATCATTGAGGGCAACCGCTTCGGCTACGAAAAGGCCCATGACGGAATTCCCGAGACGACTCAGGGGCCGGCAGTCCGTATCGGCGCCCAGGCGCGGCATGTGGTTTGCCGATGCAACCACATCGGCGGCCTGCAAGGCGAAGGTTCCGCATACGCCAATCGCTCCGCGGATGCCGGCAAAGGCAACGCCATCGAGCATGCAAGCGGCGTCACGACTACCGCGGGTTCCTGGACTCTCCCTCGGCAATGATGCAACAAGTTGCCGCAATTGCTCGTCACTACCTGAGGCGATGATGGGCGCATGGAGACTCGTGCTGGCGTGGCTTGTCGTCGCTGACCATACCGCCGGTCTGACGGGCATCACCGGCAATCTGGGGTTGGGAAAGATTGCGGTCGCGACGTTTTTTTTCATCTCCGGTTTCTTGATGCCGCTCACCTTCGATACCCACTACCGCGCCTATGGCACGCGTATCGGCTCGCGCAAATTCTATGTGAATCGCTTCCTCAGGATCTATCCGATCTACTGGGCTTCGCTTGCGGTGACCCTGTTGGCAGTCATCGCCTACGGTCCCTCACTGATGGAACATGCGACAACACTGCAGGATTTGACCCGGGTGCGGACTTATCTGTCGAACGCGCTGCTGTTGGGACTCAATCAGACGCGCGCGTGGGGAGGCGATTTTCGGTTCAATCCCCCAGCATGGACGCTCGACGTCGAGTTGCAATATTACGTCCTAGTCCCTTTCATTCTATGGATGACCGTCTGGAATCGCCGGCTGCCGTCAGCCCTGCTGATCGTCTTTGGGGTCGTCAGCGTGTACCTGTTCTTCCGCCCGGTGGGCCTGCTGGACATCGACCGCTCCTTGTTGGCATGGTCCTCCTTTTTTTTATTGGGCTACGCCTTCTATCTGTCGCCGAGGTTGCAGCGACTGGCTCAGTGCATACCGCTGCTTGCCGGTGCCATCCTAATCGCCCTGGTGGTGATGGGGCTGTCGAACCATCAAAATGTCGCGCATCTGTTCGCCACACTTGCCTGCATGATTGTCTCGGCCCATCTGCTGGTGCTGCAGAAAAATCGCGGCTTTGGACCGTTCGATCGGCTGCTCGGCGATCTTTCCTATCCGACCTACATACTGCATTGGATATGCGTGCAGCTGATTTTCCGCTGGCTCGGTACAAGATTTGGTTTCCTGAGCGCCACGCAAGAGTTCGCGGCATTGTTGCTTTTGAACGTGATGGGATCGACGCTGGCGGCTTATGCAAGCTTGCGGGCTATCGGCTATCCAATCGAGGCACTGCGCCGGA
This sequence comes from Gammaproteobacteria bacterium, assembly GCA_025355445.1. Lineage (GTDB taxonomy): Bacteria > Pseudomonadota > Gammaproteobacteria > Steroidobacterales > Steroidobacteraceae > Bog-1198. The sequence continues at coordinate 18,982 of JANXZQ010000524.1, read as the reverse complement.
GGATTCGTGACGGGAAGTCGCATCGAGGCGTGCCTGAATGAACGCTCCAGAGATGGATAGATCACAGTCAGACAACGAAGCGAAGCGACGGGCCAGCTTGTGCCTGGCCACGGCGTAGTCCCTTACGGTTTCGTCGCATACGAGCGTAAAACCCGCCTCTCTAAGCAGCCGGACATGCGTCGAGTGCGGCTCGCGGTTGATCAAGAATGCGCGCCGCCCGCGCAGCAAGCGCCACAAGCGATCTCCGTACGTCCAATGTCCGTTCCATTCATGGGCAGTGCCGTGGCTGCGGAAATCAATCTGATGTGATAGCCATCCACCGGGAGCCAGCCATGCTCGCATCGAGGAGTAGGCGGTCTTGAGATCGTCGACGTGCTCGAGGACGGCTTGGGAAAAGATCATATTCACCCCGCCCGCCTCGATGACCGCAGGATTCCACCACGGAGCCACATAACGAACCATCGATTCGGGATTGGTCGAGTCTTCTATCGAGGACCTGATACGTTCGATGCGTTTTCGGTCAGGGTTCTTCAGCAGGGCTTCGGGATAATCATAGGACTGCAGTTTCGGTTTGATGCCGGGAAATTCTGTCTCGCCGGGGATTGCCGCTCGCGCGCGGAACAAATCGACAAGCTCATCGAATACCACGAGATTGCGGCGTAAATTGGCGAGCGGCAGCGCATCGAGGCCATAGTAGCGATCTGCTCCGCACAACAACGCCGCGAGACCTATGCCGATCGAATCGCCCGGCCCGAGCTCAGCAACCCGATCCGGTACCCGGGCGCACAGGCCGTTCTGATTGCTCATGACTAGGTGGCGCAGCCATACCGAATAGCAGTACCTCGCGGAGTCGCTGCCCCCTGTGTGCGTGACGTGCCCATGCAGTCGCGCCATACCCGGCACGTAGGTGGCCAGTCCGCGCGCTAGCGCCCCGATTTTCATACTTGCCCTGCCCCTGACTGAAGGCTCAGAGCGGCCCGGTAAAGATCTCGCAACCGCCCCAGCACCTTCGCTTCGGTGAAGCGTTCCTGCACTACGCGACGCGCATTTTCCGCTTTGCGCCGGGCCTCGTCGCGATGAGCGTCTACGTAAACGAGCATATTCGCCACCGCGTCGGCCGACCCCGCATCCAAGAAATATGCCGACGCTTCGTCCAGAAGCTCGGTGATGAAACCGTGCCTCGTCGACACGATCACCAAACCGTATGCCATGGCCTCCGTAATGACGTTAGGGTGACCTTCGCCGACATGCCGGGTGGGGAAGCAGAATACGTCGTGCGCGGCGAGCAGCGCTTGCACTTCATCGAATTCCAGTATCCCGCGGCGAACCAGGCGCAATCCCGCCGGCGACGCAAAGTTGTCGAGATAGGCCGTAAACTCCGAACTCTCCGCTCCGACGAGGGTCAGTCGCAAGGACAGCCCGGCGCGGGCGGCGAGCGCGCAACCCTCCACCAACTCAAAGACTCCCTTGGCGGCATAGCAATAGCCGACAAACATGACCCCCAGCTCCGTTTGTGTCAGCTTCGGATTGACGCTTGACGGGAGATATCGCGATTGCATGAAGTTCGGGAAATGATGCACCTTCTCGCCGTACCGGGGCTTTAGATATGCAACGACTGCGACGCCTTGGCCGAGTATGGCGTCGGCGTGCTTGAGCACCCAGCTCGCCATGGCACGCTGCAGCCAGCCCGCCGATTCGAGCCAGCTTACGAATGCGCCGCCGCGGATGTCTAGTATCAACGGACGGTGAAAGGCCGTGGCGATCACGCTCATGCCGAATTCCCGGTAGATCGCCAGCCCATAGTTCATCATGACGTGCACCCCGTCGGCTCTTCGAATATTGCCGGCGAATACCCGCAGGTCTGCCATCAGGCGAAATGGCAGGAGAACCTTCCACCATCGAGAATAGCGGCGCGTGCTGTAAGGGGAAAGCGTCATTTTCAGATCGTCGGAGCAGAAATACTCTAACAATGCCGTTACATTGCGCACGTACCCGCCCTTTCCGCCGCCGTAGCCTTCGGTACCAAGATCTGTCGACGGGCCGCATAGCACGATTGATTTCTGTGCGCCGTAAGCAGGGGAACTCATCTTGGCATCACGTTCATGCCGGCCCACCTTTGCCGCTTCCGCTTGAGAGAACCCGTTCGAACAAAGCCTCATACTGCGTTACCATTCTTTCGACATCAAGCTTATCCTCCGCGAATTGGCGTGCGTTGCGCGAGATCCGTCGCCAGTCGTCCGCGGCCAGATTTACCAGCTTGCTGATGGCGGACGCGATGCTGGCCGGCGCGTCTGGGTCAAACAGAAAGCCGCGCTCGCCATCCTCAACAAGACGCGAATGATCGCAGACGTCGGATACCAGCACCGGCATGCCCACCGCCAGCGCCTCGCAAACGACGTTGGGCAATCCCTCATAGAATGAGGGGTGGATCAAGGCATGGTGTTTCTGCAGCAATCCCCGGACATCCGTTGCCACATCGACCCAACGCCAGTGTCCACGCACCTCGGGAGTGCTGCCCAGGAGCTCATCGACCCGCCGGCAATAGGCTTTTCCGAGCCGCCCACCGTCTCTTTCTCCCACCCAACTGACCTGCGGAACATGGCCAAATTCACGATGAAATAGCGCCAGGCCCAGTATCAAATTGGCCGCGTTCTTTTCCGCGCCAACTCTGCCGACAGCCACGAGCCGCAGAGGCTCACCGGGTTCAGGAAACGGACGGTCCGTGGCGAACAACTCGAGATCGAGTCCATTGTATATGCACGAGACCTTGTTCTTCAGCCACCACTTGCGCTTCAGCCATTCCGTTTGACTCACGCTGTTGGCAACCACATGATCCGCAAGCATATGCATCGCTCTGCGCGCGAAAGCGCTCACTCGCGACTTGTCGTCGTGGTGGCTGGTTCTCTCCGACACGATGAGTTTGGCCCTAGGCGCAAGGATTTTTGCCAGTTCCGCATAGACGTTCGGGCTGCTCAGATATGAAACCACCAAATCGACATTCCGTTCGACGATGAGGGCCGCAATCTTGCGCACGACTCCCAACGAAAAACCCGGGCCCTTGTCATATTCGTGAACCACGATTCGCTCCGCATCGAGACGCGGCCGAAAAAAACCGTGCTGAGGGAAATAAACGAACATCTCGACCGAATGGCCGCGCCGGCTTAAGCCCCGCGCCAGTTCTACGATTTGCCGCTGTGCGCCGCCCGAGCCGAAATGATCAATGACCAGCAGAATTCTCATCAAAAAGTCACGAAGGCTGCGGCAAGCGCCGGTGGCGCCACCAGAAATAATTGCTGTACAAGCGATCCAACGCGGATTTTTTCCGTTTTCGTAAACCGACGTCTTGGACGCCAATCAGGCGGCCGCTAAACCGGCCAAGCGCCGAATCCAAGGAAGCAAACGCGGCATCGTTCATGGTGTTCGGGTGCAAGCATACCGTCCACAGCCCAGATCTGCGCTCAGTCAGAGTCCAGAGTTGCTGCGGAATCCAGTGAAATTCGTGCTCGTAAAAGCTGTCGAGTGCGATGCCGTCGCTGATGATGCGAATCGTTGTTTCGCGCCCGACTGCCAGAAGAGTCGACAGATCGAAGGAATGCGCCGGCGCCACCCATACGCTCGGTTCGACGCCTCGCGCCAGGAAGAGATTCCAGCCGGCCCGCACCTTCTCGGATTGCGCATGCAAATCCAGGCCGGCGAATTCACTGCGCCTATAGTACGGCAGCAGCAGTTTACTCTGCGTGTGATGCATAACGTGCGTATAGCCGTGCATGGCCACGCTCCAGTGTTTGCTGACCCACGCCTGAACTTTGTCCCAAAACGCCGCATCCCGCGCCTCGAACATCAGAGATGGATCGCGATTGTCTGGAATTATCGCGACAATCGGCATGACGCCATGACGATCGAGGATCTGCTCAACCTGATTCCACTTGCGCCGATCCATGGTGTCGCAGGCGTCATCCAAGCGAATCAAGTACCGGGCACTCATTTAATTCACAGTCTCGAACACGATAAACCGGCGCGGATCGCCGGGGACTCTGGATACCGAGCGCATCCGGGCCAACTTCGAGAGAAATTCGAAATCATGCTTGTGGCGGTAGGAACTCGGTCCGTCGGCGTCGATCGCATCCACAATCAAAAAACGCGTTCTCGGCAGCAGGGGGACCACGAGATCAGAAAGGTGCTCGGGACTCAAGCTGTGAATCCAGTTGACCATGATTAGGCAATCGATTTTACACTCCGGCGCAACCAGGCTGTCGATGCAATTTCCTTCACCGTGAATCCAGAAGCCACGGCCGCAATGTAAGAAACGCGCCGCTCTGATGACGCGATGATCTGCGTCGACCCCAAAGCGGTCAGCAGCATTGATTCTACCGATGATTTCACCGAGACCGCAGCCAATTTCCACGGCGAGGGAAGGTTGTAGCGCATTTGCCAGTTCGACGACGAGCGCCTTGTACGGACGGCAGGAGTATGGTGCCGCGGCATGCCAGGGATCGAATCGAAAAAACAACCGCAGTGCATGCAACCAGAGACGGTCGATGCGGCAACGCAGACGGCTCCAGTTCTGCAACGCTATCGACCCGTGAGACATGCCTGCCACTTCTCCATGATCAAATCCTGGCTGAACCGGGCCCTGACTTTCCTGGCCTCGGCGCCGAGTCGTTCGCGCAGTAGTGGCGAGGTCATCAGCTCCGCCATCGCTTGCGCCAACGCGCGCACGTCATCGACCGGTACCAGCCGGCCGTTGGCTCCATCCTCGATGAGCTCCGAGGGTCCGGCTCGGCAATCGGCGCAAATTACCGCCATTCCCATGCCCATTGCCTCCAGCACGACGTTCGGAAAACCTTCTCGCCGGGAAGGATGCACAAGCAGCGCGGCACGCGCCATCCAAGTCTCAACCTGACGCACTTCGCCGACAAACTCGATTCGATCTGTCATCTGCAGCTCATCGCGCAGCCGCATGAGCGATGCCCGCTCGATTCCGTCGCCGAGGACGCAGACCCGCCAGTCCGGGAATTTCGCGGCCAGGCCCGCAAAGGCCTGCAAGAGAAGATCAAATCCCTTTTCGGAAGACAGGCGGCCGACTGCGATGATGGTCTTTTCGCGGCTGTATTCTTCTGCGGGCAACTCGCGCAGGAAATTTGGAATCACTGTGACGCGGGCGCGGCAATTGCGCTCTAGCCAGCGCCCTGCATCCTGGGTCTGAGCGACCACCGCATCCGCCTGCGAATAACACAGGCGTCTCAGCAGCCGCCATGCACCACCGATAGTGCGATTGATCGCGGGATGAGTGCGTTCCGCCACGACAACTCGAATGTTCAGGCCGCGGGCGGCTAGAATGGCATATATATTGGGTACGTCTATGAAACTCACCACCGCATCCGGCCTCGAGTCTCTAAGAATGCGCCGAAGCAAGCGGACTCTACGCACGCTCAATATGAGCGTGGCGAAAGGCAGTCGGCCCGATGTCCCCACGTCGAGCCACACTCGCATTACGCGTCCGTTCAATGGATAGAAGTCCGGCGTCTCGGGACCGCTCCAGGTCGCCAGCGTCACATCATTGCCTTTGTCGGCCCAATAGTTGGCCATATCCGCCAGTTGACGCTCGGCACCGCCCCCCTGCAGCCCGCCGGTGATCAGCATCAAGCGCAAAGGCGCGGGTTCAAGATCGCCGGTCGGCGTGACAACTGGCGTGGGGAACATCGTGCGGATTCATCGAGCCTCAGACAAGGATATGCCAACAGTGCTCGCGGACCGCTCGGCGTGCTTCGTCCCTGAGACGGCGGCTCGTTCGAGGCGCAGGACCATTCCGGAGCTCACTGCAACGAAGATGGCGAGCAAGAATTCATAATAGATGTTCCCTGACAGAGACATGAACGAATACGCAATCAGGAAAATAACCACTCGCGCCCGCAGATTGCGTCGCTGCGCATCACGAGCCGTGAGAAGGCGCCAGGCAATTGACGCCAATATGCCGTAGAAAAGCGTGAAACCGATGAGACCGGAATTATACAGCAGGTCGATCGGAGTGGAGTGCGAAGTTATGCCGTAGTCAGACCGAAAGCCTTCGACGCCATAGCCGAATACCGGGTTTGCAGCCCAGCCTTTCAATCCTTCATTTTTCCAATTCTCACGAGCTCCCAGCCCGACCGCTCCGGAGTCCTCCTCGCGGTTTGTGAGCACAGCCACGCCCGTCGAGATTCGATGGAAGCCGTCCTGCACACGATCGGTGAGAATTTGATTGGACATTACGCCATAGACGACGGCCGATCCAATGGCCGCCACCACAATGGTATTTCTAAGAGCGTGGTTCAACGAAAATTTAAAATAGAGGATGCCGGATGCAACGAGTCCAAGAGCGACCCCGAGATTGGTCTTGATCGACGTGGTTGCAGCAAGCAACGCCAGGAGAATAACCGCGATCGCAATGGGCAATATCGTCAGCCGAAAATAAGCGCCACACACCAGAGTGACGAATATTCCAAACAAGTACATGCCCGCGATGGTGTTGTAGGAGAAGGCTTCCGGATAAGCCAGCGGGAACCCCGTCGTGATGGAATACCAGCCGGCGCCTGCCACGAAGCCCGTGAACATTCCGCACAACAACGCCCGTAAATCGTGGTAGGCAGTCAATGCGCTGAAGAGAATGAGAATGAGAGTGAAGGTTGTAAACGCCGGCAGCGTCTCGATGGCCGTCTTGACGTTTTCCGTCCACAAAAGTGTCAGTAGTGAGTAACTCAGAAATGCGAGATTCAAGAGTACTTCGCGGCTCAACCAAAGCCGCAAATACCTCATGCCATGAACGGCAATAAGGACCAGAAGTATTGCAATTACACGGGAGGGGTGACTGACATCTTCGTAGCGCGCCACCAAAACGGTACAGGTTGAAACGGCGGCAAGACCAAATGTGCCGAGAAATCCTGCTGCCATATTGAGCCGCATGAAACGATCCCCCAGTCAGCGCTTCTTCAGGACGCGGGCAGGCACGCCCACCGCGGTTGCGTTTGCGGGAATCGAGCGGGAGACGACGCTTCCGGCTCCGATCACTGCATTTCTGCCGATGCTCACCCCGTCGAGAATTTTTACTCCTGCGCCTATCCAGACATTATCTTCGATCCGAATGCCCTTGCGCGTCGTGCCGGACAAATGCAGCGCCGTCGCATCCGTGCCGGGATTGTGATTCTCCGGAATGATCACCACATGTGCCGCGATACGCACATTGTTGCCGATGTAAGCGCCCCCGCAGCCGTAAATGATGGTGAACGGATTCACGCTGCAATTGTCGCCCAGACGGATATGCCCGCCATGAGTCATTAGCATGGAAAACGGATGAATTTCGCAGTCTTTGCCGATGGCAATCGAGCCTCCGCCATTCACGCGTATTACGCTGCGCCGCGAGACCCACGCGGTCGGGTGAACCGTCACGGATCTGCCGGCGAAGCGAACTGCCGAGCAGATGCGTCGTTGTATCGCTATAACCCGCAATACGCAACGCGATTTTATCGTTCTGAGATTCACTGACGAGAAGCTCGCATGCCAACTTGATCGTCCCGCAGGTAATTCTGCATCAGTCGGAACAGTCGCACATATCTGTCTATTTCGACATCATTCGGCACTTCATCCCAGTCGTTGTGCGATGCTGGATAGAAGGGCGCCAAATAGCGGGCAAACGCCTCCACAATTTCACGGCGCTTGGACGGCGCTTCGGCTAGCTTTTCACGCACCAGCCGCGGCAGATCCAGAGTCTTGCCGACTGCCGACACGCTGGGGAATTCGAGGGTGGGAGATTCACCGAACATGATCACCGGCCGTCCCAGCAATGCGGCTTCCAACCCAATGGTACCTTGTATGGCAAAGACCAGATCGGCATTCTTGATGAGGTTGTAGGTGTCGGCATGAGGCGAAACCAGTTGGACACCCGGAAATTGTGCCAATCGCGCAAGATACGCGCCCGAATAATTCGGCACGTCGCTCTTGTGCAGCTTGACCAGCAACGTGTGCGTCGGCGGCAAGGAACGGGAGATCAATTCGATGACCCGCACTTGGTTGCTGAAAAAGTGCGCGAACACGTCGATCGACGACTCAGGTTGCAGGTGCAGGCCGATGAACGCGTATCTGGCGCAATCCGCTTCATCGAGAAGCGCGCGGTGTGGCATTAACAGCAAGTTTTTACGCTGCCGAAAAGCATCTTTGAACATCACCGTCAACGAGTAGGATTTCGCGTAATCGGAATACTTGCGATGCTTCCTCGATCCGCGGCGCTTCAAAACCTGGAACAGCGATCGCATTTGCGTGGGCGCATGTCTGAGCATGAAATGCGGAGAGAGAAGCTGCGGCGGCACATACGCCGGCGCCTGGGTCACGCGGGACTCAAATCCCCGCAGCATCTCGTCGGCATAAGGTCGCAGTTCGGCACCGCGATTCGGTTCCAGAGTGACCGCCGTCGCGGGCGTCAAACCTGTGCACATGGCGACGCTGCCGCGCGGAATAGTGCTGAAATTCAACGCAAACCAGGGTATGCCGAGTTTTCTCGCGACGCCCAAACCAATGGCGCTGTGCAAGGCGTCGAAATCGCCGATGATGATCGATGGCCGCAGCTCCCGGTACAGCTCGAACAGGCGGATGGCGAGGAAAGTCGCGTAAGAAAGCCCATCGGCATACGGCAACTTCGAGACGACTCGGTCGCTGAGGATCATATTGTGGACTGTCGGAACCTCTCCGCCTTCCAGCGACGCGAGCAGTTCTGCGTCGGCCGGCGGCAGCTGCATGTGCAAATCATCGCGGAAAAAGCGGCAATTATCCGAACCCGGATAATCGGGCCATGACTGCGCGTCGTACGTGGGATGCACGATGTGCGACACGCTGAACTTGCCGCGCGCGGCAATGCGATCCCACAAGTTGCGCACCAGCCGCAGCGACGTGCCCACGGTGACGAAATGCAGTGTGTCCGCCTCAGCCATGTTGAGGCCGCGGATCGATGACCGGATTGCCATCCAGATCCATCACCTTGCCGTTCCAGCCCAGTTGGCGAACTCGGGGAAGAATTTCGCTCAGAAACGACGACGTGATGAGGAGAATCGGCTTGTCGGCAATTCGCCGGTTTGCTTCTTGAAAAACGATTTCCGGGCTGGCGATCTTGCTCTGCAGGCCGACGAACACCTTGCCAACCTTGTTGGGATTGCCATCTGTCCACATATCCGGTTCTCGGCCGATCGTGCTTACCATGCTGACGCCCGCGCTGCCTGCGCCCCAGAACACAATGTAACGATCGGCAAAAAGAGCACGCAAACGATCATGCCGCGAAGTAACGGCCGCCTGCAGGTCGCTGAATTCGGGCATACGGGCGCCAATGGTCTCGGCGCCAGACTGGAGGACGTCGTTTTTGGCAAACACGGCGATCAAGTTTCCGTCGGAAGTGACTTCGGAGCGCTGCATTTTCCACCCGTGGCGCAGTGCCAAGGTCGCGAGCGAGCGCTGCGAGAATACATGGATGTGCTCGATGTGAAAGGGCGCAATCGAGCATCGGCGCGCATGTTCGTCCAGACTGGGAGTTTCCAACACCAAATCCGCGTTTTCCGCAGTCACGGCATTGAGACCTTGAAAAAAATCGTCGAACTCAAGGACGTGCTCAATGACATGGCGGGCGCAGATGAAGTCCACCGGCTCCTCGACATAAGCTGCCGCGTCGCGGCCGAAAAAGCGAGGTTGAACCGTGAGACCCCGCCGGACGGCTATGGCCGCATTTTCTTCGTTGGGCTCGAATGCGTAGGCTTCGAGCGCGTTGGTTCGTTGTTGCAGTTCCGCGAGGACGTCGCCGTCGGATGCACCTATTTCCAGCAATCGACGCCTCGGACCCAGGAGACCGAACCGCTCCATCGTCGCCATGAATTCGTTCCTGAAGGTGACGGCCATCCCGCCGGGCGCCGGAGTGTAATAGTGGCTTCGATAGATGGTCTCCAACAGTCCGCCGTCGATCTCGATCTGCCAGCCGTGCGCGCACTTCACGCACGCCGCCCAGCTCAAATCGACGGCATGCGGCGGCGGAACTGCGGTCCCCTCCGGGACCGGGTGCTGATAGATGGGTTGCGCGCTCAAGTTGAGCAGCGGCCGACCGCTGCTGCCGCACACGGGGCAGCGCGGCACCGACCGCGTTCCCGCGGCGCTCATTCGAGATCCTCCCAGCGCAGCGGTTCGCCTCGGGAAAGATCGCGGCGAGCTTTAGCACCGATGACCTTGGACAAATTGCGCGGAGGCAATCCAAGACCCGGCCTTATGGCTCGGACGTCATCTGCTCCGATACGCGCGCCGGCCCGCACCGCCCTGACGACGAACAGCGACCGCGCGTGTTCGGCGCCCGGTCTGCGTGCTTGGTCCAGGACAGCGCTGCTTCCCAGAGCGTCCCAGGTCTCGCGCACGCAACGGACGAGATCGGTCAGTTCCGCGGGTTCCAATGAAAACGAGGCATCAGGTCCGCCGTCCGACCTCGAGATCGTGAAGTGTTTCTCGATCAACGATGCGCCGCGTGCCACGGCGACAGTCGCAGCCAGATTTCCCAAACTATGATCCGAGAGACCGACGAGACAATTCAGCGAGGCCAGGCGGTCGATCGCGCGTAGATTCATGTCGCCCGCAGCTGCGGGGTAGGTGGAAATGCAATGCAGCAACGCCACCTCGGTGCTGCCGGCGGCGCGCAGAACACGCAATGTCTCTTCGATATCCGTGATGCTCGCCACGCCCGTGGATACGAGCACGGGGCGGCCGGTTGCGCCGACCGCTTGAAGCAGGGGATCATCGCAAGCTTCAAACGAAGCGATCTTGTACGCGGGACAACCGAGACTCTCTAGAAGAGCAACCGCGCTTTCATCAAACGGTGAGCTGAAAATCGTGATGCCAAAATCGCGCGCCGCCTTGAAAAGCCGCTCGGTGAAGCTGCGCGGCAGGGCAATCCGCTTGTAGAGCTCGTAGTAGTTCAGCCCTTCCCACGGGGGGGTGCGAATCAGGAACTCGGGGCGATCGCTGTCAATTGTGAGCGAGTCTGCATCGTAAGTCTGTATTTTGACGGCGTCGGCGCCGGATTGAGCGGCAATCTCGATCAATCTGCAGGCCCGATCGGGATCCGCCAAATGATTGTTGGAGATTTCAGCGATCACGTACGGAGGTTCGTTTGGGCCGATCGAGCGGCCGTTAATTTCCATAAAAGTTGTTCCTGAAAACCTGCCGAACGAAGCGCGCCTGTCCGGCCGCAGCAAACAAAGCATCCACCGGATCGTCGCCCACGTACCCGGCGGGCAGATCCGCGCGCCACGGCCGCAATTGCTCCCAGCCCCAGTTTGCGGGCTTCAAATGCTCCCGCTGCGACGGCTCGCAGTAGATGCAGACGTCGAACATCTCCACCAATCCAAGCAATCGAAGCTTACGCTGTTGAAGCGACGCGCGGCCATTCGTGACCAAGGCCAATCGACAGCCTCTGGATCGAAGTTCAACGAGATCATTCCGCAAACTGGGCGCGCCGGCGAGCTCGGTTCCCGGGTAGGCGTGAAAACGCGCGGCGCACTCTGGCCCCCAGTCGGCCGGCAATCGATATCGCCCGAGCATGTCGTCGAAGAGGCCGGGACGATGTCGCTCCGATTCCCGCCGGGCGCACAGCGCTTCACTCATGCCGTCGAGCGATTTGCCGCTGCGCTCGCGCAGCCACGCAACGACCGCGGCAAGCGCCGGACGCTCGAAGTCCCGCGCATCGTACAGTGTGCCGTCGAGATCGAACCCTATTCGCTGCAGATCGTCAAATTCGGACAGAAACCGCGCGCCGGCCGCCGCAGGGGCGGCCAATTGATCGGACTCGGCCGTCACGGCTGCACGTCCTGCGACATCTCGTTCCAGTACCGCCAGACCAGCATCCGCCGGGCGGCGCCGCTCCACGTGTCGCCCTTCCACAATGCAAGGGTGGCGGCAAATGGATCGCAGCCCGCCATTGCCGAGAATATCCCGCTTCCTGAAAGGCGCGGATTCAGCTCGATGATCCAATCGCGGCCCTCCGGGTCGCGAATGATCTGAAAATTGACGGCATATCGGAAGCGCCAGCGTTCCCCAAGTCTGCGCGCGAGTTCGTGCAGCGCCCGATCCGGCAATACTTCCCCAATGGTCGATACCCCCGCCGCGCGAATCCGCCGACGCGGCGAGGTCGCGATCAAACGGCCGGATTTGTCGAACACCGCGTCAACGGTGAATTCATCGCCGCGGATTGCACGTTGCACAACGCCGTCGCGCCCCTGCATCGCCTCGAACATCCTGTTGTCGTTTAGCGCCAAGACGCCCTTGCCTCCTCGTCCCAACCGGGGCTTGAAGAAGGCCGGCGGTTCTGCGGCGATGGGCGCGATGGGCAGACCGGCATCCTCGCACGCACGCTGAAAGCGGCATTTGTCGGTGCAGTCGAGCAGGACATCCGGCGCCGACACGGCAATCCGCGCCGCTTGGTCCCTGGGAATGCTGTCCCAACCTTGGGCGATGGCGATCAGTTCCTCGTCGATGAACGGCAGGAAAATGTCCACTTCGTTCAGTCGTTCGATCAGAAACGGCAGGTATTCTGGCGAATCCGCCAGCGGGGATATGTAAAAGCGATCGCAAAACGCGCGCCCCAGGGGCTCAGCCTCGGCGGCCGCATCCAGCCCGATGACCGTATGGCCCAAGGCACGTAGGTGGCGGTGAATCGAGATCGCCGCCGGCGAGGCTGCTGCACTAATCATGATCCGCACGTTAGCCGCTCTCCGCCGGGATCCCGCAACCACTGTCAAAACGAAAGACGGCAACATCCTCGCGACCGGCGAGCGGGGATTCGAAAAAGCCGAGCCGCCTGAAAACCGCGGCTGAGGCCTTGTTGGTTTTCTTCACCTCGGCGCGAAACACCATTCTCCCCAAGGCTGCCATTCGACTCAATCCCAACCCAACCAAAATCCTGGCCCAACCGCGACCCCGGAATTGCGCATCGAGAGAATAGTCTATCCGGACCTCGCCGGCCTCGATATCAAACCGGATCTGCCCGACGGGCAGTGATCTGGCTTCGAGGACATACAGCCGGCTTCGTTCATCGACGATTTTGGCGGCAAACCACTGCCTATGCGCCGGCCATGGGATGATCCCGGTGTTGAGCGACTGACGGCGCACTTGCGGATCATTCGCCCAGCCGAAGAACAGTCCCGCATCGTCCGGCTGCGCATTCCGCAACCTGAGAACCTGCGTGTCGGTCGGATCGAGAGATTCCGCCACACGCATGGTCCCCAGTCCATCGACCGCCAACCAGCCGCGCAGCGCTTGGGTACTCAGGTCCTCCACGCCGCTAACGACTCGATCGATGGCGGCGGCGAAATTAGCGACTCCGGCATCGCGCTCGGTCCCGAGGTAGAGAATCATGCCTTCCCTTGCCAGGGCTTCCGCGCCGGATCGCTGGTTTTCCGCAATGCAGACGACCAAGGAAGGAACGCCGAGACACATCCGCTCCCACGTCGTCGTGCCCGCGGCGCCGATGGCGAGATCGGCGTGCGACAACAGTCCGGCCAGGTGCGTCAGCGGGCCGTGAAGCGTCGTGTTGGGCCGCTCCGATGCCTGCCTCTCCAGCTGCCGTCGATGGGGGTTGTTGACGCCTGCAACGACATCAACCATGAGATGCCGAAGACTCGGGCGGGATAGGGCTTCCAGGGCGGCGCCGCTCAGATTGTGCGGGTCTGATCCGCCAAAGAAAATGAAAACCCGCCGCAGACTGTCGCGCAGAGGCGGATGGCTGCAGCGATGTTGCGCATACTCCGGCCTCAACAACGCATATCTTGGGCCTGTCATCAGCCGACAGCCCGCCGGAACCAGGCCGGCATATCGCTCGTCCGCCGCCGCATAAAAATTTTGGTCGAGCAGCACGTCGCAAGCGTGTGTTCGGTTTGCCAAATCATCGATCGCCATCAGGTGCCGTGTGTGTGCGCGCAACTGAGTTTCCCAGCGCGTGTCGAGCGCATAGTGATCGCTCACGATCCATTCCGGTTCTTCGCCGGCCAGCGCCGCTGAAGTCTCGGCGGCATCCTCGTCCTGGGTGACCCCAAGCCACGCGGCATAGTCGTCCGCGACGTTTGGGATGCTTGGCGGCGGAGCGCGCAGCGCGGTAACGCGCAGGCCTTCGCCTTCAATTCGCGACATCAAGTGCCCTGCATGCGGGCGGCAAATAAATTGCGATTGCACGCCGCGCGTGCGAAGCGTTTCTGCCAGCGTGAGACACCGAGAGAGATGCCCGATGCCCATGACGGCAGAAGCGTCCACTCGAAACGCCACGCTCAAGCGATTCTACGTCCCAGCATGAACGCTTCGGCGGCGCGCGCTCCGACAGTCGCTCCGCGCCACCGAGCCAGGTGATCCACGCCCTCGCGCGAACGCGGATGCGGCCAATCGCGTAATTCCGCCGCATAGGCGTCCAAGGCGGCCAGCTTGCGGTCCAAGGTCGCGGAAATATCTTCGAACCAGTTCGGCGCAAAGGATGGAGCACTGCCAGCAAGCTGCCACTCGGTGCTCGATGGGACTTCGAAGCACAGCAGCGTGCGCACCGAATGCCCGGGCTGCGGACGACACGCAGTCACGACAGCCTGGTGAACTCGCCGATGATCGATATTCACGTCGCCGGAGTGGTGAGTGAACACTGTGTCGGGTTGAAACCGAGCGATTAACGCTTCGATCGATTGCGTGATGTCGAGGAGCGCCACTGAGTCCATCCTGTTATCGGGGTAATTACCAAAAGTGACGCCTCGCACCCCCAGAATATGCGCGGCCTGTCTCGCGGCCGTCTTGCGCGCCTCCACCTGTACAGCTTGGGGGGCCGCCGCGTCGGCGCGCGAGGTCACTCCATCGGAGAGAAACGTAACGTTGACAGTGGCGCCCGCCTCCGCAAGCTTCGCCAGGGTCCCGCCGCAACCAAGCACCTCATCGTCTGGGTGAGCGGCAACTACGAGGATGGATTGATGCATGATTCAGCTCAGTTGAGGCGTTTGAATCCGTCGTGACAGACCGGGCCTGAAAGAAGCGAATTCACGTCTCGGCCTTCCTCGCACGATTTGATCAGCGCGAAAATCGGATCGAGCGCCTGCATATAGGCATCGACGATCTGCGGCGTGTGCTCGGTGCAGACATACACGCTGTTCGCGGCGAGATATCCCTTAGCCAGCATTTCCTGCGTTATCAGTGTCTTATAGGCAAGACGCCGGGGGCTTTTGATGGCGAACGAAGTCAATGCCGGCAGACCCGAGATCTCGACGGGCAGTCCGTGCATTTCGGCGAGTTTCTTCCAACCGGCGTTGATCGTCTCTCCGGTGCGGGTGATCTGCTCGTAGGAGCGTGTGCGCTCCATGACTGCAAGGGTTTTGAGCGCCGCCGCGGGTCCGATGCGCTCGGTCCAGAACGTGCTGCTGATGAATGAAGTTTGCGCGACTTCCATCACCTCTCGCCTGCCGACCGCGGCTGTAATCGCGTAGCCGTTGCCGAGCGCCTTGCCCAGCATGACGATATCCGGCTCGACG
Source organism: Gammaproteobacteria bacterium (assembly GCA_025355445.1). Taxonomy (GTDB): domain Bacteria; phylum Pseudomonadota; class Gammaproteobacteria; order Steroidobacterales; family Steroidobacteraceae; genus Bog-1198. Next base: position 3,437 of record JANXZQ010000524.1, on the reverse strand, counting down.
CCGTATTGCAGATGCAATCCTCCCAGCGTCTGCCTGAATCCGGAGGTGCACTCATCGAAAATCAAAACGATTCCCCGGGCAGTGGCTAAGTCTCGTACTCGCTGCAGAAAACCCGGCTCCGGATCGCGATTGCGCGAGACCTCCATCATGATGACCCCGATCGAGTGTTGATCGACCAGGACCTGCAGCTCATCGAATCGATTGAAATTGAAAGGCAGAATCGTGTTGCGCAAGTTGCGAGGGACACCGTTCGGCGCGAGTCCGGGCAGCAGATGACTGCCCAGGGTTTTCTCATCACCGAGATTCGCAGCAAGATACCAATCGTGCCACCCGTGATAGCCGCAAAAAGCCACCTTGTCGCGGCCGGACGCCGCGCGTGCAATCCGGATGGCGATGGCATTGGCTTCGCCTCCGGTACGCGCCAGCCGCACCATCTGCGCCCAGGGATGCAGTTCAATGAGCCTGTCCGCGAGATACACCTCCTCCGGGCAGTTGAGGGTGGACATGTTGCCCGCGTCGATGACCTCTCGCACGGCCGCATCGACGCTCGGTTCTCCATAGCCCAGCGTGTTCGTGCCGATGCCCATGATGGACATGTCGATGTACTCGCGCCCATCCAGGTCCCAAACGCGGCAACCCTTTGCTCGGCTGAAATACGCGGGCCATTGCTCCGGCAAGAACATTTCGGCCCGCTTCGAGAGCAGCATATTGCCGCCGGGGATGACCCGCTTGGCATGTCGCCACAGTTTCTGCCCTGCGCCAAGCTGCGAACCCTCATTGCGAATCAAGTGCCGGTTGCCCTCGAACCAGCCCGAATGCTCCCGGCGCAGAGCCAGGACTTCGCGCCAACCAAAATCACGGCGCGGATGAAAATGCTGGAACACGTTGCTGATGACCTCGAAATCCTCGGGCTCATCGACCGTCCATCGTTCCCCCGACTCATCGGCGGCGTCGGCATGATTGGCTCGAGAAAACTTGTCGGATCTTCTCAAGAACGGCGTCACGTGCTCACGATCTGCGGCCGACGTGGCCTGCCGCGCTGCGGCTTCCAGAGCTTTGAAACTGAAGACTTCCACATCCAGTCCGTCCGGATAGGTGGGCGGGGAGCCGTTCCCCAGGTAGTCGACAGCCGCATCGCGATACGCCGCGATCATCTCATCGACCAGGGAGGGATCCACCAGCGGGCAATCACCGGTGATTCTTACCACCGTGTCGGCGCCGGCGCCTTGGGCCGCGAGATAGTAGCGTCCGAGCACGTCGTTTTCGCTGCCCTGGAACACCGAGTGTCCGAGCTCCCGAACATATTTCGCCAAGGGTTCGTTGCGCGCGTCATCGGAGGTGGCCAGCACAATTTGGTCAATGTTCCGGGCCCCGGATAAGCGCTGTAGCAATAGCCCGATCATCGGCGTGCCGCAGATCGGCAGCATGACTTTGCCCGGATAGCGGGTTGATCCCATCCGGGCCTGGACGATGGCAACTGTCTTCAAATCGAACTCCAACGTGAAGGGTCGATCAGATCCAAATCCTGGCACGCGACCTCGGCCGGCCGTATCGGCGCGGGATGCGCCAAACAGCGCAGAATCTGCTCCAATTGCCCGATATTATCTATACCCACGACGATCCGCTCGATCCCCGGCTGTGAGCGGACGAATTGCAGACAACTCTGCAACGCGCTCGAGCCTTCGCGTTCGAGCCAGTCGTCCCATTTGTCCCAAAGGGCCTGCCAGGGCGCAAATTTTGCCGGGCGTTCGCCTCTTTTCATCAACAGCAGGCCCTGCAGAAAAATCGACCGCACGTGGACCTCGGTCCCTGCAGCCCCCAGCTTGTCGAGCCATCCCGAACTCGCCAGGCGGCGGTCGACAATGCTGAACGGAGCTTGAACTATGTCCGACGTGTAGGATTCGCCGAGCTGGCCCAGGATATCAGGATCATAAATGGAAACTCCGATCTTCTCGGTCATGCCTGCATTCTTGAGCTCGATCAACGCCCGATATAGTTCGCGCCCCTGGCTCTCCAAGAGCTGCTGCGGACGGTGCAGCAGCAAGCCATGGAGTCTGGGAATGCGCAGGCGTGCTAGCGAGCCCTGCACCGATTGCCGCACCCACGCGGCAACGTTCGAACAGGATTGCGGCACGGCGGGCAGCTTGGAGATCACCTGCCAACCGGCGACGCCGATCTCACCCAGCTCCTGCTCAGCTTGGCCGTAGGCAATCGCGGTATCCAGAGTGGCAACTCCGCGGGAGCGCGCGAGGTCCAAGATTGCAATCGCATCCGCTCGCGGAATGCGGCCGCCGCGATTCGCGATCCCATAGGGCATGCCGAATTGCGCAGTACCGAGGGCGAGACTGCTCAATCTCTCACACCGACGATACTCAGGTATTCGACAAACATTCCGTTCGCATAGGTGCGGCCCACGCGTTCCACGGCACCGACCGTCAATCCTGCGGGCCCGTACAACTGTTGCACGACGGTTGGCGACCAGAATGAAGTCGCACCATTGTGCGCCAGCGGCATCTCCGCGTCGGTAATATCGCTCAGCGTGACTTCATCGACCCGCAGTCCCGCATCGCGCATCACGGACTGGTCCGACAAGCGGTAGCTGAAGAAGGTTCCCCCGCGTTTGAGAACTCGGGCGACTTCATCGAGTGCCCGCCGCGAATTGTTCAAATCAAGATGCTGCAGGCTCACGATATCAACGACGACGTCGAAGTGCGCATCGGGATACGGCAGCTCGAGCAGGGAGCCCTTGCGCAAGAGCGCGGACACACCCCACTTCTCCTCCAAGTGCCTCTGCGCTAGCGCAATTCCTTCCGCACTGCCGTCAATTCCGTGTGTCTCGAATCCCTCTTTGGCGATCATCCAAAGATTCGCGCCCGAGCCGCAGCCCACTTCCAAGACCCGCACGCGTGCACGATCGTCCGGGCTGAGCTTGAAGTATCGCGACGCGAGGAACTGAATGAGGCTCTCGTTCGGATAGATCCGCTGCGAGCCGAAGCCCCGAGCCCGGTATTGACGGTCAAATACCTCGATCGTCCGATCCGCAAGGTCAGGCGGCTTTGGGTTCATGGCACAGGACGAATTGCGGGAAAAGATGCGTAGCGAATCCCTGCTTGAACTCTGAAATAGAAATCTCCTTGTCGGTCGCCGTGGCCAGCTCCGATGGGTAATGACGCTGCCCGATCTTGTACCAGCGCAATTTGCGGCTTTTCATCAGCTCGATGGCGCGGAACTGCACGACGTGCCCGAGCGGCTTGTCGAAAAGCGACCGGTCATAGGCCCCGACGGCATACGCGCCCTCGTCGCGCGTAGTCGCGAAAAAACCGCCGCCGACCATCTTGCCGTTGCTGTCGCGCAAATAAACCAGGAACGCATCGCCCTCGGCAATCGCCCGGTGCTGCACATCCCAACTTTCCGGGCAGCGCGTGACCCGCCCCGAC
>JANXZQ010000513.1 GCA_025355445.1 Gammaproteobacteria bacterium | reverse complement strand
AGCCTGCTGGCGGCGCGAGTCGTGGCCGCGCCCTTCTATGATCCGAAGAATTTACGCCAGAAGCCGGGGGTCGCTGCATGAGCGGCCTGGCTCTGACCTTGAATGAGCAGCGGCATCGCCTCGGATTCAAAGGACCGCGGGCGGCGCAGTGGTTGGCCGCGCAGGGGGTCGTCTTGCCCATGCTGCCGAACACATGGACGCACTCGCGAGGAGAAGACGCCGCGGCCACATTGTTGGTGGCCCGGCTCGGCAACTCGGAGTTCTTTATCGAGGACGCTGCCGCGGGAACGACGCTCGAGCGCATTGCGCCGTCCGGCGATGAGCATCCGCCGGGGGTGTACCCCGTGTTGCGGGAGGACTGGGGCTTGGAACTCGGCGGCGCACAGGTTCACGACGTGCTGACGCAGGTTTGCAATGTGAATTTTGCGGCGCTGATATTGGACTCGCGTCCCGTGATCATGACGTTGATGATAGGAGTGGCGGTGCTGATCGTTCCCTACGGTGGGGCGGTTGAACGCCGCTACCGGATCTGGTGCGACCCGACTTTCGGTCCGTACTTGAGCGAGTCCTTGGGCGCGGTGGTCAGTGAATGCGGTGGAAGAATAATGGGAGACCCGACGTGAATCAGCAACAGGCCAAGAAATTTTTTGAAGAGCACAAGACTCGCTACGTCCTGGCGCAGTTCGTGGACATCCACGGCGCAGCGAAGGCCAAGGCAGTGCCGGTTGAACATCTGGAGATGGTGCTCACCGACGGCGCGGGCTTCGCCGGTTTCGCATTGTGGGGCTTCGGTATGGGTCCGGAAGGGCCGGATTACATGGCGGTCGGCGATTTATCGACGCTGCAGGACATTCCGTGGATGCCGGGCTATGCGCGGCTCATTTGCAACGGGGTGGTCAACAAGAAGCCCTATGCCTACTGTTCCCGCGTGGCCGTGCAGGCGCAAATCGCGCGCCTCACCGAACGCGGGCTGACCCTGTACACCGGCATCGAACCGGAGTTCATGCTGCTGGCGCGTGCTGCGGACGGCAGTTTGGGGCCCGCCGATCCTACCGATAATCTCGACAAGCCCTGCTACGACTACAAGGGACTGTACCGCAGCCGCGAAGTACTCGATGAAATGGTGGCGGGGCTTCGTGCCGTCGGCATCGATGTGTATCAAATCGATCACGAGGACGGCAATGGCCAGTTCGAAATCAACTTCACCTATGCGGACGCGCTCAAATCCGCCGACAACTTCACCTTCGTCAAGATGGCGGCGAGCGAGATTGCTCACAAGCACGGCCTGACGGCGACGTTCATGCCCAAGCCGTTCGCCAATCGAGCGGGCAGCGGCGCGCATTTTCATGTGTCCCTGGGCACCGCCAAGCAGAAAAACGCCTTCTACGACAAGAACGACAAATCGGGTATGGGCCTGTCGACCATGGCATATCACTTCCTGGGCGGAGTTCTGCACCATGCGCGTGCGCTATGTGCGGTTGCCGCGCCGACCGTTAATTCGTACAAGCGCTTGGTCGTTGGCCGAGCGCTGTCGGGCGCCACTTGGGCTCCCGCCTACATCGCCTACGGTGACAACAACCGCACGGCCTGTGTCCGCGTGCCGCATGGACGGCTGGAGATCAGGTTGCCGGATGCCGCCTGTAATCCCTACCTCGTTTCCGCGGCCTTGATCGCAGCCGGTCTCGACGGCATCGATAAAAAGCTCGATCCGGGCACAGCGCAGAACATCAATCTGTACGAACTATCCCTCGAGGAATTGGCGGCCAAGGGCATCAAGGTCTTGCCGCAATCGCTGAACGAAGCGGTGGACGCGCTCGAAAAGGACAGCGTGATCTGCGATGGATTGGGCAAGGATCTGGCGCGGGAATTCATCCGCCTGAAGCGCATGGAATGGATCGAGTATTCGCGCCATGTGTCCGATTGGGAATCACGCCGCTATTTGGAATTTTTCTAGGACGCATCGGTCGAGATGGGAGTTTAACAATGTGCGGAATCGTCGGCCTTCTGGTCAAGAACCCTGCGCTGCGAAACCAACTCGGGGCCCTCATGGTGCCCATGCTGGTGGGCATGACCGAGCGGGGACCGGATTCCGCCGGGCTGGCGGTGTACACCGCTCCGGTGTCTGAGCGGCACCATAAGATCAGTTTGTACAGCGGCGAGCACGCGGTCGATTGGTCGGAATTGCTGGCGCGCATCGCGGCAGAGTTCGCCCATGCTCACGAAATTACGACGCACGGCAACCACGCCGTGTTGACCAGTGCCGCCGACCCGGATCAGCTGTCGGCATGGCTGGGGCGGTCCGCGCCGATGATTGCCGTGCTCTCCGCGGGCAGGTCCATCGATCTGTACAAGGACGTAGGGGCTCCCGCCGAGATCGCCGCTCGCTATGATTTCAAATCGCTGCGCGGCTCGCATCTGGTGGGCCACACGCGCATGGCGACCGAATCCGCGGTCACTCCCGCGCATGCGCATCCGTTTACCGCCGGTCGCGACTTTTGCCTGGTGCATAACGGCTCGCTGTCCAATCCGCACCTGGTGCGCAAGAAACTCGAGCCGCTCGGCATCGAGTTCGAGACCGACAACGACACTGAAGCCGCCTGCCGTTTCTTCGAGTGGCGGCTGCGCGAAGGGGACGACTTGAAGACGGCCGTGCGCCAGGGCTTCAGAGAGCTGGACGGGTTCTATACCTTTCTGATGGGCACCGATCGGGAACTGCTCATCGTCCGCGACGCCTTCGCTTGCAAGCCGGCGGTGGTGGCCGAGACCGACGATTATGTCGCCATCGCTTCGGAGTTCCGGTCGCTGGCGCATCTGCCGGATATTTCCCGCGCATCGCTGTTCGAGCCCAAGCCGGAGGAGATTTATTCATGGCGAATTTGAGGCCGCTGCACCAGGCGCGCGAATTCGATCTCGCTCGAGACAGTCTGCGGGATCTGAATTCGTTTCTGCACCAACAAGCGCTGGGCCAGGCGGGGCCGCCGATTCAGGTGAGGAATCCGGACGGTGCGCATTCCATCGCAGTGGGCCTCAATGCCGAGCTCGACGTGCAGATTTACGGGCACGTGGGTTACTACGTGGCGGGCATGAACAAATACGCCTCGGTCACGGTGCATGGCAACGCCGGTCCGGGTGCCGCCGAGAACATGATGTCGGGCCGCGTGCACATCAAGGGCTTCGCCTCTACCGCCGCCGGCGCTTCGGCTCACGGTGGTCTGCTCGTCATCGATGGCGACGCCTCGTTGCGCTGCGGGATTTCCCTCAAAGGGGCCGACATCGTGGTGGGCGGCAGCGTCGGCAGCTTCTCCGCCTTCATGGCGCAAGCCGGCCGCATGGTGATTTGCGGCGATGCCGAGGACGCGCTGGGCGACTCGCTGTACGAAGCGGTGATCTATGTGCTCGGCAAGGTGCGCTCTCTGGGCGCCGATGCGCGCTTCGAGCCCATGACCGATACGGACCGCGCCACGGTCAAGAGTTTGCTCGCACAGGCGGGTCTCAATCACGATGCCGCGGAATTCAAGCGCGTCGCGTCCGCCAAAAATCTGTATCACTGGCATGCCGATGCCGATCAGGAGTATTGACATGACGGGTCCGCAGCGGGAAGAATCGGCCGGCTTCGATCGATCCACGATCGACTACATTCAGCGCGCCGCGGCCAGCGGTTTGTACGAGATCCGTGGATTGGGCGCCAAGCGCCGCGTGCCGAATTTCGACGATTTGTTGTTCCTGGCAGCGTCGCTGTCGCGCTATCCGCTCGAAGGCTACCGCGAACGCTGCGCCACGAAGACACTGCTGGGCACGCGTTTCGCGACGCGGCCTATCGAGCTTGCCATCCCGATCACCGTCGCCGGCATGAGTTTCGGCGCCCTATCGGCGCGGGTGAAGGACGCCTTGGGCCGCGCGGCCACTGAGGTGGGCACTTCGACCACGACGGGCGACGGCGGCATGACCACCGAAGAACGCGCCTCGTCGAAGACTTTGGTCTACCAGTGCTTGCCGTCGCGCTATGGCTTCGACCCGGATGATGTGCGGCGCGCGGACGCCATTGAAATCGTTATTGGCCAAGGCGCCAAGCCCGGCGGCGGCGGCATGCTGCTCGGGCAGAAAGTCAATCCACGGGTGGCCCGCATGCGCACGCTGCCCGAAGGCGTCGATCAGCGCTCGGCGTCGCGGCATCCGGACTGGACCGGCCCCGATGACCTGGTCATCAAGATCAAGGAGCTGCGCGAGATCACGGATTGGGAGAAGCCGATCTACGTCAAGGTCGGCGCGACCCGCGTGTTCAATGACGTGAAGCTCGCAGTCCACGCCGGCGCCGACGTCATCGTGGTCGACGGCATGCAGGGCGGCACGGCGGCAACGCAAACCGTTTTCATCGAGCATGTGGGCATACCCACGCTCGCGGCGCTGCGCCAGGCCGTCGATGCATTGGATGATTTGAATATGCGCGGCACCGTGCAACTGGTGATTTCCGGCGGCATCCGCAGCGGCGCCGACGTCGCCAAGGCGCTCGCCATGGGGGCGGATGCGGTCGCGATCGGGCAGGGCGTGCTGGTGGCCTTGGGCTGCAACAGCGATTCCTACATTGCCGGCGGCGAGCATGTATCCGCGGTGGAAGACTATGCGCGATTGGGCACCGCGCCCGGGTTCTGCCATCACTGTCATACCGGGAAATGTCCAGTGGGCGTGACTACGCAGGATGCGGCGCTGGAACTGCGCCTGGATCCCGCCGTGGGCGCCAAACGGCTGAAGAATTACTTGAAGACCGTCAACATGGAATTGACCACGATCGCGCGAGCTTGCGGCAAGCAGGATGTGCATCACCTGGAGAAAGAAGATCTGGTGGCGCTGACGGTCGAGGCTGCCGCGATGGCCGGGGTGCCGTTGGCGGGGACCTCGTGGATACCTGGACGGTCGGCGTAGACCCGGCCGGTATAGGCGCGATCGGCGTAGACCCGGCCGGGTCAGTCGCGCCCTGCATAGGCCTTTGTCAGCGCAGCGCGCTGTAATTCACGGGTACGAATACATAGCCTGAACCGGCGGCACGCAGATGTCCGATGCCCGGAAACGGCAGATGCGCTGCCGCGACCCAGTCGCCGTGTGCTGCGGCGTCCGCGAACAGTTTCTTGCGCTGCGCGGCGGCCATGACAGAGTCGGTATCGAAGCGAATGGTTACCGCCGGATTGGGGAACTGCACCGGCGCAACATGCATCAAATCACCCCACAGCACCAATTTCTGGCCCTTGCTTTCGACGACATACACGGTATGGCCAGGAGTGTGGCCGGGGGCCGCCAGCGCATGGATGCCGGGCGCAAGTTCCACATCGCCGTTGAAGGGCTTGAATTTCCCGGCCGCGATATAGGGATTGAGCATGGTCATGGCCGCCTGGTAAGTGTCCTTGGTGTCCTTCGATGCCGCTTCCATGTTGGACTTGCTCAGCCAGAAGTCCGCCTCTTGCTGGGCAGCGCGTACGATGGCATTCGGGAAGGCGATCTTGCCATCTAAGAGCAGTCCGCCAATGTGGTCGCCGTGCATGTGGGTGATATAGATCTCATCGATCTGTTCGGGGCCGTAGCCCGCCGCCTTGAGGTTGCCGAGCAGCTTGCCGACGGTGGGGCCGAACAGCACGCCGGCGCCGGTATCGATCAGCACCAACTTCGAGCCGGTATTGACCAGAAAGGCATCGACGGAGATCTCGATTGGGTCCTTTAGGTAGGTGCGCGTCAATGCGGCGTCGAGTTGCTTGGGCGTGATATTGGTCAGAAGTTTGGCCGCCTCCAGCGGAAACGTGCCGTCCGAGAGCGTCGTGATCTCGGTGTCGCCGAGGACCAGGCGGTAGTATCCCGGCGCCTGAGTTTTCTGCTGGGGAGCGGCGGCTTCGGTAGTCACGCTGAAAAGCAGGACGGTCATCAGTGCGACGGCAGCAGCGGCGCGTAGGCCATCGCTGACCAAGGCTGCCCGTTGCCGGACTCTATGGCCCACTGGAGACGCAACGGGGCGGGGCTTGGTAGACTCTGCGCCATTGATCATCGCTATGTGAAGCACGAGGTGTGGGCATGATTCTCGAATTTGCACAGATCACCATCCGCCCGGGCAGCGAATCGAAATTTGAAGCGGTGTTTCCGGCCGCGATCAAGGTTCTCGGCGACAGCAAGGGATTCTTGGCGCACGATTTGCGCCGCTCGGTGGAGACGCCGAATCGTTATGCGCTGATCGTGCAGTGGCAGACTCTCGAAGACCATACGGTGGGATTTCGCGGCTCGCCCGCATTTGCCGAGTGGCGCGCGCACATCGGGCCATTCCTCGAATCGCCGCCTGTGGTGGAACATTTTCAGGCATTAGCCGGCGCGGACACATGATTTGCCGCATCAAGAACGGTCGCTCGCCGGGTCGGCCGGCGCCTTTACCGCGCGTCGCATTTCGTGGACACTAGTGGGGATGCATGCGTCCAGAATGAATAGTCGGCCGTGATCGCGGCATTCTGCGATTGGCTGGTCGCGACGTCCATCAGCCATACGTTTCAGGAATGGACCTGGTTTGTCCCGCTGGTGCAGACCGTGCATATCTTGTGTATCGCCGTTGTCCTGACTTTGGTGGCGATGACCGACCTCAAGATGCTCGGGGTCAGGGTGGGCTCGCAGTCGCTGTCGGAAATGGTGTCCCATTCGATGCCCTGGATATGGATGGCATTGGGACTGCTGCTGACAACCGGAATTCTTCTCACCATCACCGAACCTGCGCGTGAGCTGTTGAACAATGTGTTTCGACTCAAGATGCTGATGGTGTTGGCGCTGGTCGGAGTACTCAAGATCATACAATCGGGTCTGCGCGACCGGCCCGATTATTGGTCCTTGTCGCCGCGCCGCAGATTCGCGGGGCGCGCCGTAGGCGCGGCGTCGCTCTTGCTCGGGGTTTGCATCGTCGTTGCCGGGCGCTGGATCGCCTATGTCTAGCGCTTTGGCCGTCGTGCGTCGTTCAAACTAGTCCATGGCTCTTCTAGACGCCTGTGAGTGGCTGCAAACCCTGCCGTTTCCGACGCTGATTCGCGAGTCGGATTGGCTATTTCCGACGATCGAGACTTTTCACGTGCTTGCGTTGGTGTTGGTCGTCGGTTCCATATCGATGGTGGATCTTCGATTGCTCGGAGTAGCCAATCGATCGCGCTCCGTCAGCCAGGTCATGGCGCAGGCGCTGCCCTGGACATGGGTCGCCTTCGTGGTGGCAGCGCTCGCCGGGTCGCTGCTCTTCTCATCCAAGGCCGTCACGTATTATTCGGATGTGCCGTTTCGCATAAAAATGGTGTGCTTGGTGCTCGCGGGCATCAACATGGGGTTCTTTCACCGGTTCACCCAACGGCGTCTCGGACGTTCAGATTCGGGCGCGCCTCCCGCGGCTGCCAGGATCGCCGGAGGTGTCTCGCTGCTGCTGTGGATAGTCATCGTCGGCGCCGGACGATGGATCGGATTCACGACCTGAAGGAGATAAGCGTGACGATCTCGTTTATCGCGTGGTGGACCAAACCGACGGAGGACTGCGCGAGGCTCTCCCACGCCTGAGAGCGCTTTACCATGCCCGTCATTCTCAGCATCGAGGACCTGCGCAAGTTGGCGAGAAAGCGTGTGCCGCGGGCGATATTCGACTACGCGGCCGGCGGCGCCTACGAAGAACACACGCTGCGGCGCAACTCGGCGGATCTCGACGCCATGACTTTTCGCCAGCGAGTCATGGTTGACGTCTCCAATGTCTCCTTGGGTACGACGTTGCTCGGGCAACCCGTGTCCATGCCCTTAGCCATTGGACCGACCGGTCTCGCCGGCCTGTTTCACGCCGACGGCGAGATCCTTGCGGCGCGCGCGGCTGCGGCCTGCGGTATTCCGTACTGCATGAGCACCATGTCGATTTGCTCGATCGAAGATGTCAGGGCCGCAACCCAGCAGCCGTTCTGGTTCCAGCAATACCTGATGAAAGATCGCGGATTCAATCAAGAGCTCATTGACCGCGCTGCCGCCGCACGCTGTTCGGCGCTCATGCTCACCCTGGATTTGCAGGTGTTGGGAGAGCGCCGCCGTGATCCGCGAAATGGGCTGACCATTCCGCCGCGGCTGACGCTGCGCAATGCGCTGGATGTGGTCACGAAACCGGTTTGGGCGCTTAAGGTGCTGTTCGGCAAGCGACGCACTTTCGGCAACTTGGTCGGGCGAATCGGCGGCTCCAGCGGAATTCGCACCCTGGCGGAGTGGACCGTCACTCAGTTCGACCCCTCCGCGAATTGGAGTGACGTGGAATGGGTGCGTAGCCGTTGGCCGGGAAAGCTCATCCTCAAGGGGGTGCTCGACGCCGAAGACGCCCGTCTCGGCCTTGCTGCGGGCGCGGATGCCATCGTGGTATCCAATCATGGCGGAAGGCAACTCGATGGAGCACCGTCATCCATTTCGGTTCTGGGAGAGGTGGTCGAGGCTATCGACGGCCGCTGCGAAGTCTTGTTCGACGGCGGTATCCGTTCCGGCCAGGATATTGCCAAGGCCCTCGCGCTCGGCGCCCGCGGCACATTGATCGGCAGATCCTTCCTTTACGCACTGGCGGCGGCAGGGGAGGCGGGAGTGACCAAGGCCATCGACATCATGCGCAACGAGCTGCGAGTCACCTTGGCGCTCACCGGGACCTCGAACATTGATGCCGTCGGGCCGCATATTCTGAGGCTGTGACACCGCTTCTGCGGCTGTGAGGCCGGCGGCGGCCGGCGCATCGTTCAAATCATCGGCAGTCCGCGCCGTGGCTTGCCGCGGGGGAATGCGGCGTCGATGCGTGCCAATTCGGCGTCGCTCAATTCCAGGGCATTCGTCGCCGCGTTCTCGACGACGTGGCCAACATCGGACGCCTTGGGAATGACGAACATCTCCGGGTGGCGCAATAGGAATCGCAGCGCTACCTGGCGAGCGGTGGCCTCATGGCCTTTCGCTATCTCGGCGAGCACCCGGCCTTGCTTGGTTCGCGCATCGAACGCCGTCGTCGATTGTCCGAAGGGCGTGTACGCGACCACGGCGGCGCCGTGCGCCCGGCACCAGGGCAGCACTGCATGTTCGATGGCGCGCTCTTGCAAGTGGTAGAGAACCTGATTGCAGGCCGGATGTCCCGGCCCCGCAATCGCAGCGACTTCGTCCAGGTCGGGAACATCGAAATTGCTCACTCCCCACGATAGGATCTTGCCCGCGCGCGTTAGTGCGTCGAAGGCGGCGATCGTTTCTTGCAACGAGTGGGCGCCCCGCCAATGCAGCAGGTAGCAATCCAGACGATCGGTGCCGAGCCGCGCCAGCGATTGCTCGCAGGCCGCGAGCGTACCGCGCTTCGAAGCATTGCCGGGCAGCACCTTGGACACCAAGAAGACCTCATCGCGCCTGCCGGCAATGGCCTTGGCGATGAGGGATTCGGAGGCCCCTGAGCCGTACATTTCGGCGGTGTCGATATGAGTCAGACCCAGGTCGAGGCCGCGTCGCAGCGCGGCGATGGCCGAATCAGCCGCCGATTGCTCGATGTTCCAAGTACCCTGACCGATGGCGGCGACGCGGCGCCGCGTATTGCCGAAAGTGCGCCATCCAAGGGCATTGGATTTTACTGCGGAGGTTGGAGTATACATAGGCCTCAGGCGCTCGTTGGTTCTCGCAATGGGGGACTCTCGGACATGACGATGCCGGCCATCCAGGAAGGATACCGCAGAGAGCTGGTCTGGGATTTCATGCGCGCATCCCTGCCGCACCGCACAGCGTCGCTGCTCGCCTTCGGGCTCCTCTATTCGCTGCTCATGATCTTAGGCTTGATCCTGCGCGAAAGCTCGCAGCACCTGACGATTGTCTGGCCGGCCGCCGGCTTGCTGTTCATGGCGCTCTGGTTCTCGCCGCGGCGCAATTGGATCTGGATCCTGGGGCTGCAGATGACGGTGGAGCTGCTGATCGATGGCGTGCGCTCCGACCACTTCACTTGGCGGCAATACGGACCCTATATTCTCGCCAATTCCCTCGACGCCGTGGTGGGCGCGTTCGTCGCCGGCCGGCTCATATCGGCGCCGGAACTTCCGCGGGTGCGGCATGTACTGCTGTTTCTGGCGGCGGTGGCGATTGGGGCTGCAGCCAGCGCGGTACCGGGCGCCTTTGGTTCAGCACGCCCGTTGGTAGGGGCGCAGTACCTGCGTGAATAGCAGTTGTGGTGGGCGGGAAATTGGCTGGGATCCTTGTGCGTCGCGCCGGTCATCATGAGCTGGGCGATTCGTTGGCGGGTACCGGAAGCCGCCGCTCCGTCGACGCCCGTATCCCAAGTGGCACTGATTGGCTTCGGGCTGGTCGGGATGACGATTTGGGTTTTTTCAGCGCCGCCCGGCAGCGTCGCCACGATTCTCGACCTGCCGTTCATCCTAATGGCACTGGCCATTGTCGCGGCGTTCCGCCTGCCGCCCCGTTGGTGCACGACATTCACGACAGTGTCCGCTTTGCTGGCATCGTACTTGGCGAGCCGGGGTCTGGGACCGTTTGCCGATGATCCGAATCCCTTCGTCCGAGTGGGCGCCCTGCAACTGTATCTGGCCACGCTGGTGGTCGTCAGCTTCATGATGTCCATCGTACTGCTGGAGAAGCGCAACACGGTGCTGCTGCTGCGTACCAGCGGCGAGCGCTACCACAATTTCGTGGAACAGAGTTCCGAGGCCGTGTGGCGCATCGAACTCAGTCTCCCGATGGCGCCCGATCTTTCCATCGCCAGGCAAATCGAGTGGTTGCGGGAGCACGCCTACGTCGCCGAATGCAACTTGACTTACCTGCGCCTCAACCGGCAACTCGGGCTTGCCGATGCCGATGCGCGGGTATGGCGCGCCGACGCGCCCTGGTCTGCGATCTTCCTCGATAATATCGAGGCCGCAGCGCCTCTCGGCTACTCGATGGACGGTCTGCAATTTACCACTGCGGCCGACACCCGGCCGCTCACCTACATCACGTGCTTTCGCGGGGTCCTCGAGCAAGGAAAATTGGCGCGCGTCTGGGGTGTTGCCCGCGATGTCACCGAACTGGTCGAGCTCAACGACCGTCTGCGACAAAAGCAGGACCGCTTGCAGATGTATGCGCGGCAGTTGGTCGGCGCAGAGGAGCGTGCCCGCCGCGCGACGGCCGTCGATTTGCATGACGGCATAGGCCAGCAGCTAGTCGGCCTTGCCATGACGCTCGAGGCGGCGGCCGCGCGCGCCACTCCCGAAGTGCGGCTGCTGCTCGGCGAGGCAACTCACGCGGTGCGCGAAGTGCAGTCGATCACTCAACGGGTGATCGCCGACTTGAGCCCGCCCGGACTGTACGAACTGGGCCTGGAACCCGCCCTCAAATGGCTCAGCGTCTACATGCGCGGCAAGGACAACTTGCAGGTTGAACTGCAAGTCGCGTCGGATGCAGCGGCCTACGACCTCGAACTTCGCGTGCTCATTTTCAAGCTCATTCGCGAGTTGCTGCGCAATGTCGTCAAGCATTCGGGGGTGCAGTCGGCATCCGTCACGGTCACGCAGTTGGAGGAGGAGTTGCGTGTCGTGGTGGACGACCGCGGCGTCGGGTTCGAGTGGCAATTGAGTCTGTTCGAACCGCGCACGGAAGGTTTCGGATTGTGGAGCGTCGCGGACCGGGTGCGGGCCGCTGCCGGGGAAATCACCGTCGACACCGCACCGGGGCGCGGCTGCCGGGTCACGGTGGTGTTCCCGCGTACCGGGTCAGCCGCGATCTGATCCGCTTTTCGCCAGGCGTCGCGACATCCGCAACGCCGCTTCGCGGCCTTGGTAGTAACCTTGCACCACTCCCAGCTGATCGAATCCGAGGCATTGGTAGAAGAAGCGCGCCGCTTCGTTGTGAGTGCGCAATTCCAAATTGATGCGAAACACACCGGCTTCAATCGCCGTCGCCGTCAGCCAGTCCATGAGCTGTCTCCCCAGGCCCTGCCGGCGATGTTCCGGCGCCACCGCGAGCAAATTCAAGTGAGCCACCTCGTCGCCGAAATGCATGATGGCAAAGGCGGCAATGCGGTGCTCGCGGCGGGCGACCACCACAGAGGATTCCGGCCCCGAAATGAAGTGCTGCACCCGCGCCGGCGTCCAAGCCCAGGTTAGGCCCTGCTCGATCAGATCACGCGACATCTCGGCGATTTCACGCGCGTCCGTGCTGCGGGCCAGGCCTAATATCGCAATTTCAGGCACGTTCAAGGCACCTCTGTTTTGATGGGCGGCGCGCTGCGTCGCGGCAGCCCGGCCGGCGCTGCCGGCAAGAGTTTCATGTGTTCCTCGACACCTCGTTCCAATTGGGGATCGCGACCCTTCAAGACTTCCACAGGATCCTGTTCCACGATGATATCCGGATCCACTCCATGCCCTTCAATTATCCAGCGGCCATTCTCGTCCGCGGTACCGAACTCTGGCACAAATACGGCGCCACCGTCGAGCAGCGGCCCGTGGTCCTCTATTCCCACCACCCCGCCCCAGGTTCGCTTGCCGATCAAGGGGCCGATCTTCCATTGACGGAACTCGTGCGCGAATATATCCCCGTCCGAGGCAGTGCCCTCGTTGATCAGAGCCACCTTGGGCCCCGTCTGCACCACGCGCGGATACGTATCGACGGTGTCGTGATTACGCGCAAAGCTGGTGCCGTGCAGCGTGCGAGCCAGCCTCTCTATCAGCAACTCGGAAATATTGCCGCCGCCGTTATCGCGCACGTCGACCAGCAGTCCCTCCTTGCGGACCTGCGGATACCACCATTTGATGAATTCGCGGATGCCGGCCTCGCCCATGTCAGGAATATGAATATAGCCTAAGCGGCCGCGGCTCGAGCGCTCGACCCGAGCGCGGTTGGCGTTGACCCACTCCAGGTAGAGCAGGCTATTTTCGCTGGCGAGCGGTTGATAGCGGATGGTGCGGGACGCGCTGCCGTCGGCGACGGCCGACACGCGCCACTCCACCGGCTGATTTGCGGGAGCCTGAAGCAATTCATAGGGATCGGTGCCTGCCTTCAGTTCGCGTCCGTTGATCGCCAGCACATAATCGCCCACATGGACATCCACACCCACTTCGGTGAGCGGCGAGCGGTAGCGCTCCTCCTCATTCTGTCCCGCAAATATCTTGCCGATTCGATAGCGGCCGGCCTTGGGGTCGAGCTCGAAACGCGCACCCGGCAGAGCGACAAAGGGCCGCTTGGGCAACCCGAAGTCGCCGCCCTCGATATAGGCGTGCTGTACGGTGAGCTCGGAAATCATTTCGGCGATGACGTAGTTGAGATCCGCCCGGGACCCGACGAAGGCCAGCAGCGGCTCATACTTGTCGTGCAGCTTTTTCCAGTCGTAGCCGTGCATGTTCTCTACATAGAAGTAGTCGCGATAGCGGCGCCAGACTTCGGCGAAGATCTCACGCCATTCGGCCGCGGGAATGCGCGTGGTAGCGAGCCCTGCCAGCGGCACCGTCTTGGCTTCGTCGCTCTTGCCGACTTCGAAGTACTTGATCTCCTTCGAGGATAGTTGCGCCAGCACATGCTTGCCGTCGGCCGTTGCCGACCATTCGGTTACATCCTCGGCCACGGGTTTGGCTTCTCGCTCCTTGATGGAGTAGGCCATTACGCTGGATTTGACGTTCGATTCGCGCCCGTAATAGAAGGCGCCGTTGCGCTGGTAGAGCAAGCTGTCATCGCCGATCTTCAGCGCGGTGAAATTGTCGGCCTCTATCGGCACTCGGATCACCCGCGTTTCGATTCCCTCGAACTCGATGGACATCGGGCCGCGAGGCTTCTTGTCTTTGTGTTCATGCTTATCCTTGCCCTTGTTCTCCTTGTCCGTATCCTCTTCTTGCTTCGCGTCGCCGGGCTCTTGATCACGCACGCCGAAGGGATTCTTGACGTCTTTGCGCAATGTGAGGGCGAAGATGCCGGTTTGCCGGTCGCTGGCGAAGTCGAATTCGATGGTACTGAGCTGCGGCTGATATTCGCGCTCGCTTAGAAAATACAGTAGCTCGCCGTTCGGCGACCACGCGGGAGAATGCGCATTGAACAGGGGAGGGGTCACGCGGCGCGATTTGTCGTCGGCCACCGACCAGATGTAGACGCCGGCAAAGGCATTGGGCTCGTTGAGCGTGTAGCTCAGGTACTGGCCGTCGGGCGACCATCGATAGTCCTGCGACAGGTCGGTGGGATCGCGCGCAATAGTGACCCGGCGCCCGCCTGATACTTCGACTGCGTACAGCCGCCCGGTATTGTCGGCAAAGGCGATGCGCTTGTCGTCGCCCGACCAGCGCGGGGCGTAGTAGCGAGCCGTTGAATTCGACGTCACCCGGATCGCCGGGGAATTGCCGTCCTGCGCCTGCACGTAGATCTCTTCCTCGCCGCCGCGATCCGATACATAGGCGAGGCGCTTGCCATCGTTGGGCCAGGCGGCTTCCCGGTCGTGCGCCGAGGAAGACTGAGTGAGATTGCGCGTCACACCATGCTCGACCGGCAAGCTATAGACATCGCCGCGCGCCACCATGTACAGACGTTCACCGCCCGGGCTGATGCCGAAGCTCTCGATATTGTCGCCGGCATTGACCGCCTGCGGCCGATCGACGGTGGCGTCCGCGGGCACGGCGATCGGCACGGCGCGGTCCTGATCGCTGCGTGTGTCGTAGATATGCAGGTCGCCGTCCAACTCATACACGATCTGGCCTTCGGCATCGGCGCTCGGCCAGCGCACATCCCAATCCGTGTAGTGCGTCAATTGCCTGGTCTGCCGGGTCGCGATGTCGTAGCGGTACAAATTGAACACGCCGGTGCGATCCGAATTGAAATAAACGGCGTCGCCGATCCACATGGGATCGCGGTCGGTGCGCGGATCGTCGGTGACTTGCAAAAGGGAGGGATGCGTCAAATCGAAAATAAATAAGTCATTCGCCCAGCCGCCCTGGTAGCGCTTTTCGCTGCGAAAATCCCGCCACAGCGGCGAGTACACGATCTTTCTGCCATCCGGCGAGAACTGCCCCGCCCCGGATACCGGCATGGGCAGCGCAGTGGCCGCGCCGCCGCTCACGGGCACGGTATACAGTTTGGAATCGGTCAACATATAGCCGTCGCGCGCCGACCTGAACAAAACTGATGCGCCGTCCGGCGTCCAGCCGTAGACCTGATTGTCATAACCCCACCGATCGGCGAGCGGCCCCGGCGCAGGATAGAACGTCAGTTGTTTCGGCGCGCCTCCCTCCGCGGCGATTACATACACCTGTTCGTCGCCGCCGTACTGCCCGGTGAAAGCAATGTAGCGTCCATCGGGAGAGAACTTGCCGAAAAGCTCGACCCCCGGATGCGAGGTGAGTCGTGCGGCGGTGCCGCCCTGCGTGCCCACCGTCCATAAGTCTCCGGCATAGCTGAACACAATGCGGTCACGCCATACGTTCGGAAAGCGCAGCAGTTTGGTGGCGCCCGCGGTCGGCGCGAATGACAGCAACACGATAGCCAGTGCCGCGATCACGGCCGATTGGTGGGAACGCATGACTGTCCTTAAGGGTGTGTGCTAGCGGCTGCGGTAGCGATCGGTTGCCAGCACGAGCTCGTGCGCGTTGCCCGCCTCGAATGCCGAATGTCCAGCGTCCGGCACGATGCGCAGCTCCGCTTCAGGCCAGGCGCGATGCAAATCCCAGGCACTGGTTGCCGGACACACGATGTCGTAACGTCCTTGCACGATGGTGGTCGGGATGTGTCGGATCCGCGGCACATCGTCCAGCAATTGGCTTTCGCTGCGCAGGAAGCCTCGATTCACGAAGTAGTGGGACTCGATGCGCGCCACAGCCAGCGCGAATTGATCTTCGCCCCACTTCCTGATGTTGTCGTTATTGCTGTGCAGGAAGCTCGCGGACGCCTCCCATACCGACCAGGCACGCGCGGCTGCCAATGCCGCGCGTTGATCGTTGCCGGTCAGGCGCTTGTAGTAGGCGCTCAAGTAGTCGTCACGCTCGTCGAGCGGAATGGCATCGCGATACGCCTCCCAGGCATCGGGAAATATATCCGAGGCGCCGTGCTGATAAAACCAGCGGATTTCGGCATAACGCAGCAGGAAAATGCCGCGCAGGACCAGTTCACTGACCCGATCCGGATTGGCCTCCGCGTAGGCCAGCGCCAACGTGCTGCCCCACGATCCGCCGAATACCAGCCAGCGCTCGATTCCCAGATGCTTGCGTAGACGCTCGATGTCGGCGACCAGGTGCCAGGTCGTGTTCTCGATGAGGCTCGCGCTCGGGCGGCTGCGCCCGCAGCCGCGCTGATCGAATACCACGATTCGGTAATGCTGCGGATCGAAGAACTGCCGCGCGCGCCTATCGGACCCTGCGCCCGGACCGCCGTGCAGAAATACCGCCGGTTTGCCCGCCGGATTGCCGCATTCCTCATAGTAGATTTCATGCACCTCGGAGACCCTGAGGTAACCGTGCCGGAAGGGTTCGAGAGCCGGGTACAACTCGCGGCGCGCGGCAGTGGGCGTGCCGGAGGGTGAACCGTCGCGCGCCTTGGCGAGTCGGGTCGTGGATTTGGCGGCGTACAGGAGCGGCTGCTTCTTAATGCTCTTAACGGCGGTGCGCTTGGGCGCCGGCCGCGCTGCGGCGCGGGATTTGGCCGGCGCGCCTTTTTTCTTGTTCATTACGATTCCTTTTTAATCTTACTATTTTTGTCGCGAAACCATGGGCCCGAGCGGCCGCCCGCCGAGCAGATGCAAGTGCAGGTGATAGACCTCCTGACCGCCATCTGCGTTGCAATTGATGATCAATCGATAACCGCTCTCGGCGATACCCTGCCGGGGCGCGCGAAGGCGCGCCCCCCCCCA
>JANXZQ010000480.1 GCA_025355445.1 Gammaproteobacteria bacterium | reverse complement strand
CGTCGTGATGTCCAACACCATTCACGCCTACATCAGTCAGTCCGACAAGGGCGAACTCGTGATCGGCGCCGGCACGGATGCCTACACCTCGTATACCCAGCGGGGGGCATTGCACATCAACACTCATACCTTGGATGCGATCTGTGAATTGTTCCCGAATTTTCGCAGGCTGCGGATGATGCGGAATTGGGGCGGCATCGTCGATGTAACTCCGGATCGCTCGCCCATCATCGCCAAGACGCAGGTGCCCGGCCTGTATCTCAATTGCGGTTGGGGCACCGGCGGTTTCAAGGCCACGCCCGGATCGGCGCATGTGTTTGCCTGGACCATCGCGCGCGACGAAGCGCATCCCATCAATGCGCCGTTTACCATTGAGCGTTTCCGAGACGGGTATTTGATCGACGAGGCGGCGGCCGCGGCCGTGGCTCACTGAGGAACAGCGATGCTGCTCATTGACTGCCCATACTGCGGTAAACGCCCTGAGCTGGAGTTCACCTACGGCGGCCAGGCACATCTGGCGCGGCCCAGCCGTCCCTCCGAACTCGACGATCAAGCGTGGGCGGAATTTTTGTACATGCGTGCCAACACCAAGGGCGTGTACGCCGAACGCTGGCGGCATGCGCGCGGTTGCGGGCGTTTCTTCAATGCGCTGCGCGACACGACCACCGATCATTTCCAGGCTTTTTACAAGACCGGTGAAGCGCAGCCGGCCGCTCCCGTTCCCGCCGCGCCCTTGGCGCATGCCGCACCCTTTGCGCCCAAACGCACGCCATGAGCGAGAATCGCGCCAACTTCCGCACCCCGAACGGCGGCCGAATCGATCGAGTCCGACGGTTGCGATTCGAGTTCGACGGCCGCGCGTACGAGGGTGTTGCCGGCGATACCCTGGCATCGGCCCTGCTCGCCAACGGCGTGCACTTGACCGGCCGCTCGTTTAAATATCACCGGCCACGCGGAATTTTTGCGGCCGGCTCCGAAGAGCCAAACGCGCTGGTGACCGTGCGCAGGGACGCGGCGCGCGTCACGCCCAATCTGCGTGCGACGCAGGTCGAACTGTACGACGGCCTGATTGCCGAGAGCCAGAACCGCTGGCCGAGCTTGCAGCACGACTTCGGCCGTATCAACGACGCACTGTCATCGTTCTTCCCCGCCGGCTTTTACTACAAAACGTTCATGTGGCCACGCAAGGCCTGGAAATCGCTCTACGAGCCGGTGATACGCCGCACCGCCGGCTTGGGCCGCGCACCGACCATGGCAGACCCGGACCGGTATGCACATCGCTTTGCGCACTGCGATGTGCTCGTGGTCGGCGCGGGACCTGCGGGGATTGCGGCCGCGCTGGCGGCCGCGGATGGCGGAGCTCGAGTCATCCTATGCGATGAAACGGCAGAGTTCGGCGGCAGCCTGTTGTGGGACGACAGCGCCAGCATCGACGGACTTCCCGCCCTCGCTTGGGTGCAGCAAGCCGTCGTGACGCTGACCCAGAACAGCCGCGTGACCTTACTGCCACGCACCACCGCATTTGGCTACTTCCCGCATAATCTCATTGGCTTGAATGAGAGGCTCAATGACCACGTTGCCAAGCCGCCGCAAGGTCAGCCGCGCGAGCGCCTTTGGCAGATTCGCGCACGTGCAGTGGTACTTGCGGCCGGCGCCATCGAACGCGCGCTGGTATTTCCGGGCAACGATCGCCCAGGAATTCTGTTGGCAAGCGCTGCGCATGCCTATTTGAATCGCTACGGGGTGCGCGTCGGCACGCGTGCCGTCATCGTCACCTCGAGTGACGAAGCCTATCAGTGCGCCCTCGACCTCAAAGCCGCGGGAGTGGTCGTCGAGGCCATTGCGGACCTGCGCGCAGCGGCCACGGGCGCCCTCCCCGATGCCGCGCGCCGCGCAGGAATCGAGGTGATTCCCGCCGCAACCGTCCTCGGCACCGACGGGGATTTGCGAGTCAGCGCCATCACCTTAGGAAACGTACAAGGCGCTTCGGTGCAAGGCGCGCAGCGCATCCCTTGCGACACCGTGCTGATGTCCGGCGGCTTCAACCCTAGCGTGCATTTATTCTCTCAGTCGCGCGGCAAACTCACCTGGAACGAAACCCTCAAGGCTTTCGCACCGGGCGTGTCGGCGGAAGCCGAGCAATCCGCCGGGGCCTGCCGCGGCGTCTATGCTCTGGCCGACGTGCTCGCGGATGGTGCGGCAGCCGGAGCTGCGGCGGCCGGAGCCGAGCCGACACGAACCTTACGCCGCTTCGCCGTGGAGGCCGTTAGGCGCAGCAACGAGGCCTATCTCGGCGCCCTGCCGCAGGCCACCGTGCCGAGCAGCGATAAGGCCTTCGTCGACTGGCAGCACGATGTGACCACCCGTGATCTGGCGCTGGCCACGCGCGAGGGCTTTCAATCGATCGAGCATGTCAAGCGCTACACCACCACGGGCATGGCCACCGACCAGGGCAAGACGTCGAACCTCAACGCCATGGCCATCGTCGCCAAGAGTCTGGATGTGACCATTCCTCAGGTCGGCCTCACCACTTTTCGCATGCCCTACACCCCGGTCACCTTCGGCAGTTTTGCCGGTATTTCGCGCGGCGACCTGTTCGACCCGGTACGCACGACTCCGGCTCACGCGTGGGCGGCTGCCAAGGGCGCGGTATTCGAGAACGTGGGCCTGTGGAAGCGCGCCCGCTACTTCCCACGCGGCGGTGAAGACATGCATGCCGCGGTGGCGCGTGAATGCCGCGCCGTACGCAGCGCCTGCGGTCTATTCGACGCTTCCACTCTCGGTAAGATCGAAGTCGTCGGCGCCGACGCAGCGCAGTTCATGAACCGCTTGTACGTCAACAATTGGTCCAGCTTGGGCGTCGGCCGCTCGCGCTACGGGATTCTGCTGCGCGAAGACGGCTTCGTGTATGACGACGGCGTCGTGGCGCGCACCGGCCCGGATCGCTTCCACGTGACCACCACCACCGGCGGCGCGCCGCGGGTCCTCGCGCTGATGGAAGACTACCGTCAAACAGAATGGCCGGAGCTCAAAGTGTGGCTCACCTCGACCACCGAGCAGTGGGCCGTCATCGCTGTCCAGGGACCGAATTCGCGGCGTGTGCTCGAGACCTTGGTCGAAGGCATCGACATCAGCGCCGCGGCATGGCCGCACATGAGCGTCGGCCGCGGCACTATTTGCGGCGTGCCGATGCTGCTGTTTCGCGTGAGTTTTACGGGCGAGTTGGGCTTCGAAATCAATGTCCCGGCGGACTTCGGCCAGAGCGTCTGGGAGGCGGTGTATGCCGCGGGCCAAGCGTACGGCATCACCGAATACGGCACCGAGACCATGCATGTGTTGCGCGCTGAAAAAGGCTACATCATCATCGGCCAAGACACCGACGGTACGGTCACCCCCGATGACGCCGGACTCTCCTGGGCGATCGGCAAGGCCAAGCCTGACTTCGTGGGCAAGCGATCTCTCGAACGTGCCTCCATGAAGTCCGCGGACCGAAAACAGCTGGTCGGACTGCGCACCAAGGATCCCAGCGTCGTTATCGAAGAAGGTGCGCAAGTAGCGGCGACGCCCCACCAAAAGCCGCCCATGAAACTGATCGGACACGTCACCTCGTCTTATGCCAGCAGCGTGCTGGGGCATTCCATCGCCTTAGCCGTGATCGCAGGTGGCCGCGCGCGCATGGGACAGACGCTGTACGTGCCCATGCCGGGCGGCGACCTCGAAGTCGAAGTCACCGCGCCGGTCTTCTACGACCCCGCCGGAGCGCGCATCAATGCCTGATCTTGCGATACGCCATCAGCCGCAGGTGCCGGCCGCGGCGTGGATGAAGGCATTGCCGCCTGCCGTGCGGCTGGTACTGCACGGTGAGGTCGCCGCACGCAGGGCCGCAGCGCCCGTGTGGGGAGCCGCGTTTGCCGAGCAGGCTTGCCGCGCCGTCGCGCACGGATCGCGGGCCACTCTGTGGATGGGCCCTGACGAATATCTTTTGCTGGGATCTGCGAGTGCAGACTTGGAGTCGCAGGCCGCGATCACCGGCGCACTGGAGAGTGCCCTGGGAGATATTCCGCACGCGCTGGTGGACATCAGTCACCGCCAATTTGCGCTCGAAGTCAGCGGCGCCCACGCGGTCGCCATTTTGAGCGGCGCCTGCCCGCTCGATTTGGATCTCGGCGAGTTCCCTATCGGCATGTGCACCCGAACCGTGCTGGCCAAGGCCGACATCGTGCTCTGGCGCATCCGCGACGAGGCCTTTCATATCGAGGTGTGGCGTTCATTCGGCGGCTACGTGACGGGGCTGCTGCGCGAAATCGCCGTGGAGTTCTACCCCGGGTGAGCG
The DNA here is from genome assembly GCA_025355445.1 of Gammaproteobacteria bacterium. Taxonomy (GTDB): domain Bacteria; phylum Pseudomonadota; class Gammaproteobacteria; order Steroidobacterales; family Steroidobacteraceae; genus Bog-1198. The sequence continues at coordinate 18,645 of JANXZQ010000480.1, read as the reverse complement.
CGCGGGCTCGCGCCGTCATGGTGTGCGGCACGAGCAGCGGCGCCGGCAAAAGCTTGCTGGCAACCGCCCTGGCACGCTGGTACTCGCGCCAGGGCCTGAAAGTCGCGCCGTTCAAGGCGCAGAATATGAGCAACAACGCGCGCGTCGTCGTCGACGGTGAAATGGGCAGTGCGCAGTACTTTCAGGCGCTTGCCGCGCGCTGCATCCCCGACGTACGCATGAACCCCATCTTGCTCAAACCCGAAGCCGACACCCACAGTCAGGTGATTCTGCTCGGGCAAAGACGTGATGATCTGTCGCGCATGGAGTGGCGCGAGCGCGCCGTGCACCTATGGCCCATCGTACGCGCGTGCCTCGAGCAGCTTCGCGCGGACTATGACGTGTTGGTCATCGAAGGCGCGGGGTCTGCGGCGGAAATCAATTTGGCACCGACGGACATCGTCAATATGCGCGTAGCCGAGGCCGCCGCCGCCGCTACGCTGATCATCTGCGACGTCGACCGGGGCGGAGCCTTTGCGCATCTATTCGGCACTCACCAGTTGCTGGCGGCCCCACATCGCGCTCTGGTGCGAGGATTCGTGCTCAATAAATTTCGCGGCGATGTGAATTTGCTGGCGCCCGGCCCGCAGATGCTGCAAAACCTCACCGGAGTTGCCACCCTTGCCGTGCTGCCGATGTGGCGCGAGCACGGGCTGCCCGAAGAAGATGGCGTCTTTGACGTCCGCCCCTCGGGTTCGGGACTCTCAGTCGTCATCGCCGCCTATCCCTACATCAGCAATCTCGACGAGTTTGCGCCTCTGACCAAGGTCGCCGGCCTGTCGGTCAGTTGGGCGCGGCAGGCGCAAACCATCGCGTCGGCGGATCTGCTCATCCTGCCGGGTTCGAAGCACGTTCCCGCCGATCTGGCCTGGCTGCGGCAGCGCGGACTGGATGCTGCGATCGCGGCGCATGTGGCGGCGGACAAGCCTACGCTTGCCATCTGCGGTGGCCTGCAAATGCTCGGCGGCATGCTCAGGGATCCTCATGGAGTCGAAGGCGAGGCGCAGAGCCTGGATCTGTTGCCATTCGCGACCGAGTTTCAGCAGCAGAAGCGCTACCGTCACGCCAGACATACTCTGGCGCCGTTGACGGGGTTCTGGGCGCCCTTGAGCGGCGCCACCTTCGATGCCTACGAAATCCGCCATGGCCGGACCCTGCCGACGGCGTCGCCTGGCGGCGAATTCACGCGCGAGCTTCAGTCGGTGCTTGCGGATAATTGCGGCTGGCAGTACGGGCAGACACTGGCCCTGTACCTCCACGGCATGCTCGAGAGCCCGCCGATCATGCGTGCACTGTTTGGGCAGCAGACGCCGACTCTGGACGACACTCTGAACGGACTCGCCGACTTCATCGACCGCCACTTCGCGCCGGGCTTGCTGATGTCGCTTTTGCAGAACCCGGAGAGCTCGCGTTCAAACGGATTTGATGAAGCTCGCGGTTAACGGATTGATGATCTTGATGCCGGCAATCGTTTGCCCCTCATTGAAGTCTTCGGAATACAAACGCGTGGCGCCTGCCTGCTCAGCGGAAGCAATTATCAAGCCATCCCAAAACGACAACTGGGCGAGCTCCGCGAGTTCGCTCGCACGAATGACAGTCGCTACGTTTGTCTGCACTTTAACCCACTCACCGTACACGTGAATGACTTCGCGCGCCGTCGCCAGTGAGACGGGGTTGGTGAGTTTGCGCGTCGCGTTCACATGAAACTCCTGCAGGACCTGCACCGATACTCGTCCGGTGCCGGCCGCCCACAGCGGTTTCAACGATTCGATCGCCCGTTCGCGCTTGTCTCCGGCGTCTGCGTCCTGTGAGTAGATAAGGATATTGCTGTCAACGAAGACGAGTTCGTTCATGCAGTTCTTCTCGACTCAAAGGCTTTCCCTTGAGCGGCAGGGGAGTCGCAAATAACGCCCACGCTCGCCGTTGCGCCGAGGCATATCGGGAATCCTCCGAGACGAGGTCGCGCAGTTCTTGAGCAAGCAACGCACTAACACTCAAGCCACGGCGGGCGGCAACCGCCCGCGCCTTCTTCAGTAGTGCGGGCTCAATGGCTACCGTAATATTGTGTTTAGCGGTCATTCAGTACAACCTCTCGTGTCACGTAAAATACGTGAAGGCCTGTCGCACGTCAATAAGCACGTCGCGTTCGGACCGGGACTTCCTTCGGGCAATAGAACCAGGGTCGCGCGCCAGCCACCCACGCGAGAGCCCGAGAATGGCGCTTCAGGACAAGTCCATGACGCAAACTGATCAGCCGCTGCCACCGCCAGTGACCATACTCATACGCATAAATTGGGAGAGCGACGATGGACGAAACGAACCCCCCGGTCAGTCACGCACGGCGCCCCAGCGGGCGCGATGCGAAGCGGGCCGCCCGCGCCGCCCGCGCCGGGGCGTCAATTCCGTACATTACGCGCAAGATTCCGTACTACGAGGTGCTTAACGAGGAAGGCTTGGAGCTCATGGAGCGCAACGCCGATACCATCCTCGAGGAGATCGGCATCGATTTTCGCGATGATCCCGAGGCGCTCGAGATCTGGAAGGCCGCCGGGGCCGACGTACAGGGCGAGCGCGTGCATTTCGCGCGCGGCATGTGCCGTGCGCTCATTCAGGCGACCGCGCCGCGTGAGTTCACCCAGCATGCGCGTAATCCGGCGCGCAACGTGGTCATCGGCGGCAAGAACACGGTATTTGCGCCAGCCTATGGCTCGCCCTTCGTGCGCAGCCTCGATGAAGGCCGGCGCTATGCGCGAATCGAAGATTTCCGCAATTTCGTCAAGCTCGCCTACATGTCCCACTCCCTGCATCATTCCGGCGGCACGATTTGCGAGCCCGTGGATTTGCCGGTGAATAAGCGCCATCTGGACATGGTGTACAGCCATCTGAAGTACAGCGACAAGGCCTTCATGGGTTCCGTGACGGCACCCGAGCGCGCCGCGGATTCCGTTGCGTTGGCGAACATCGTGTTCGCCGACGAATTGACGGACCCCCTCACGGGCCGGCCGAAGACCACGATCATCAACTTGATCAACGTCAATTCGCCGATGACTTATGACTCGACCATGCTGGGTGCCGCCAAGGTTTACGCGCGCGCCAATCAGGCCTTGATCATTACCCCGTTCATTCTCGCGGGCGCCATGTCGCCGGTCACCGTGGCCGGGACTGTCGCCCAAACCTTTGCCGAAGCATTGGCGGGCCTTGCCTTCGTGCAGTTGGTCAATCCGGGAGCGCCGGTCGTGCTGGGCAGCTTTGCCTCGTCTATCTCCATGCAATCGGGCGCGCCGACTTTCGGCACGCCTGAACCCGCACTGGTGCTCTATTCCATGGCCGCGCTGGCGCGGCGGCTCGGAATCCCGTTTCGCTCCGGAGGCAGCCTCTGCGCGTCGAAAATCCCGGATGCACAGGCTGCCTATGAGTCCGCGAACACCTTGATCCCGACATGCCTGGCGGGCGTAAATTTCGTGCTGCACACGGCCGGATGGCTGGAAGGCGGCCTCGCCATGGGTTACGAGAAATTCGTCATGGATGTGGACCAGGCCGGCATGATGCATACCCTGCTCGCGGGAGTGGATCTGTCGGAAAACGGCCAAGCACTCGATGCCATGCACGAAGTCGGACCCGGCAAGCACTTCTTGGGCTGCGCCCACACACAAGCCAATTTCGAGAATGCCTTCTACCGCTCACCGCTGGCGGATAACAACAGCTATGAGCAATGGGAAGCCGAGGGCTCGCCCGACATGACCAAGCGCGCAAACACACTGTGGAAGAAGCAGCTTGCCGAGTACGTTGCACCGCCGATGGATCCCGCCATTGATGAGGCCCTGCTCGAGTACATAGCGAAGCGTAAAGCGGAGTCTCCCGACTCCAACGTGTGAATGAGTCCGCGCCAAAGTATTGACGGCTGCGCCGAGTCAGTGCATGGCACCGACAATATTGGTGCATCATCCCGATGCCGATTGTAAAAATGCGCAAGTGCCTCCAGATAATCCTTGAACGTGTGTAGGACTGGTCTTACGTCGCAGGCGTAGTTGATCACTGATTCTGTCAGACAATCGTCGCGAGTTCGTGTCGCGATTCACCGTGATTCACGGCATTAATCCACGTTTCTTATAGTCCGCTGCGTCGCGATGGCAATCTGCGTGGCTACTCCAACCGGTGATTCCCGTCTGTGAATTGCGACACACTTTTCACGTGGCACGCAATTTGCTTAGGTAACATAACGTGGATTTCTTCGAATCGATTGACGGTGAGCATTGATATGATGACATTGAGACAACCGGCGATTCCGAGTCACCACTCCAGGGTGACTTCCGGCGATCCGTCTGTGGTGTTTTTCATCAACACCCTGTTGTGCCCGGTCGTCACACTGTTGTCACTAGCGCTGTCCCTTGCGTTTTGGAGCGAGCCTTTCCGCGGTCCTTACCTGATCGTGGCGTTCCTCGCATTCATCGGTGTCGCCGACTTTCTGCGCCTGCCAAATCTCAAGGGCCAGCAGTCAATATTTACGTCGTTGCGCTTCCTGTTCGATACCGCTCTGCGCTGGTTTGTCGTCTTCGGGATTATTCTCGGGCTTTTGTATTTTTCCGGCATTACTGACCGGCTCAACAATAATGTTCTCCTGACGTGGGTACTATCCGCCCCCCTGCTGCTGTGGGGCGGTCAGCTGGCCGCGCTGCACTGGGGTTTGCATCGGGTACCACCGCGCCGCGCCGTGGTCGTTGGCATCACCGATCTCGGAATACAACTCGAGCGTCACCTGTCCGATGACCCGCTGTTGTGCACCGATGTCATCGGCTTCTTCGAGGATCGCAGCCCGGATCGCGTGCCACAGGCGTGCCGCGGATCCATTCTGGGCCAGGCAGTGCACCTTCCGGACTTCATCCTGCAGAACAACGTCGACATCGTTTACATCACGCTGCCCATGACCCGACACCCGCGAATTCTGCGCTTGCTCGAAGTCCTTCGGGATTCCACCGTTTCAATTTATTTCGTACCCGATCTTTTCGTATTCAACCTGGTGCAGGCACGATTCGATCTGGTCCACGGGATACCTGTGGTGTCCGTACGCGAATCGCCATTTTATGGATATCACGGAATTTCCAAGCGCATGTGCGACCTTGCACTATCGCTGGTCGCTTTTTTGCTGCTGTCGCCGGTCCTTGTCGCAGTGGCCCTGGGCGTAAAGGTGACCTCCCCTGGAGCTATCCTGTTCAAGCAGCGGCGCTACGGACTGGACGGCAAGCCCATCGTAGTTTACAAATTTCGCTCCATGACCGTCACCGAAGACGGCGACACAGCGTATACCCAAGTGTCTCGCAATGATGTTCGGGTTACACGCTTTGGGGCATTCATACGCAAGACTTCCTTGGATGAATTGCCGCAGTTGTTTAACGTCATCGAAGGCACTATGAGCATAGTCGGACCCCGGCCGCATGCCGTTGCGGTCAACGAGCAATATCGGCGCCTCATCCCGAGCTACATGGTCCGGCATAAGGTGAAGCCCGGCATCACCGGCCTCGCCCAGGTCAACGGTTATCGGGGCGGCGATGACCTTGACAGTATGACGAAGCGAGTCGATCTGGACTTGGCGTACTTATCGCAGTGGTCGATGCGAATGGACTTCCTTATCATTCTAAAAACAGTTGTAATGGTCTGGGCGGATCGTCGCGCCTATTAGGGCTGTTTCGGTAACGATGCGCCACCCGCCTATAATGGGCGGGCGGATGTTCCGTATCAGCCGGTTCAGCAAGTGGCCCAAATAAACGAATCCCTTCTCGTCAACCCGCCCAGGCGGATCGCCCTCGTCCATGATTGGCTAACGAACTATGTCGGCGGCGAGCGCGTGCTCGAGCAAATGATCGCCCTATATCCGCAGGCCGATATATTTTCGTCAATAGACGTTCTGCCGGACGACATGCGCGGCTTTCTCGGGGGTCGTAAACCTGTCACCAGCCTGGCCCAGAACTGGCCTTTCATGAAGACGCACTACAGGACGTATCTTCCCCTGCTCATGTTCGCGATCGAGCAATTGGACGTGAGTCAGTACGAGTTGGTGCTCTCGAGCAGTGCCTCGATCGGCAAGGGCATACTGACGGGTCCAGATCAGTTGCATATAGCCTACGTGCACTCTCCCATGCGCTACGCCTGGGACATGCACCACCAATACCTGCGCGATGCCGGTCTGTCCACCGGGATTAAGGGACTTCTGGCGCGCTGGCTGCTGCACCGCGCGCGCATGTGGGATTTGCGCACCGCAAATGGCGTGGATCACTTCATCGCCAATTCGAAATTCATTGCGCGTCGCATCAGAAAGGTTTATCGACGGGAAGCCACCGTGATTTACCCACCCGTGGACATTGAACAGTTTGCGTTTAGCGAGCACAAGGAGGATTACTTCCTGACCGTCTCGCGCATGGTGCCTTACAAGAAGATCCCGCAGATCGTCGAAGCCTTCAAGGAACTGCCGAACAAGCGCTTGGTCGTGATCGGCGACGGCACGGAGATGGCCCGGGTCAAGCAGGTCGCCGGCCCAAACGTCGAGATCCTGGGCTATCAGAACTCCACCGTGGTCCGCGACCACATGCAGCGCGCCAAGGCGTTCGTGTTCGCCGCCGAAGAAGACTTTGGCATCAGCTTGGTCGAGGCGCAGGCCTGCGGCACTCCCGTGATCGCTTTCGGCCGCGGCGGTGCGTTGGAGACGATCCGGGGGGCAGAGAATCCGAACCCGACGGGCCTGTTCTTCAAGGACCAATCCCCCCAATCGATTGCCGAGGCGATTCGCGAATTCGAGCGCGCGCCGGATCTATATCGGCCGGCCCATTGCCGGGCCAACGCGCTCGGCTTTTCAATTGAAATATTTAAGGACCGTTACGGCCGCTTCGTGGACGAATGTTGGCGCGACTTCAAGGACGGGTTGCTAAGTGATTCCGGGGGTGAAAGGCAGGATGTAGCATCGCGGCGCAGTGGTACCTCCCGCTATTCATGAGTACGCATTTTTGCGCGTCGGCCGGCCCCCAAGATACTTAGCATTTTTTCAGTTCGTTTTTCATAAGTTTGCTCCTTGGCGGCACTCAGCCGCGCGTCGAGAGGAGCGCACTTGCCACGCAAAGCATCCTCGATACCCTCCATAAACGCTTCGCGGCCCTCCGCCAGACAAGCTACTCCCGAGTAGCTGCGGAGCGCTGGCAATTCCGTGCTAACCACAGGACAACCCGCGGCCAAATACTCGAAAAACTTCATCGGAAACATGCCACGCGTGTAGTCATTCCGCATGCTCGGCAAAATTGCCACATCAAATGCCTTCAGATAGGCCGGCAACATCTTATAAGCTCGCGGCCCGAGAAAAATAACATTTGGAAAATTGTGAAGTTCTTCAGTATTGGTTAGGGGCTCTCCTTCACCGATCTTTCCGATCAAAACGATCGACCAATCCGCGCGCAACTCGGCGATCTGGCGCAACAAGGAGAAATCCACCTTATATCCGCTAATGGCGCCAATGAATCCAATTATAGGTCGCTTGATTGCGGCGATATCCGCGGGAATGTCGGTGGACTCCAACCTTGCTTCGGAAAAGTGACCGTAGTCGGCAACATTCGGCAAATAATGGGAATTCGCATTGAATTCCATGCAGTTTTCAAAGAGTGATTCTGACGTCGCAAAACAGACGTCCGATACTTGGAGAAGCTGACGCTCCGCCCAACGAATTTCATCCGACGGCATTCCCGGCTGGGACTCGATGGCATCCACGCAATGATATGCAACCGTTTTGAAGCGGGCCAACGAAAGCAGCGTAGTGGTCATGGGATTATAGGTCCACAACAGCATCGGTTTGAGTTGAAGCAGAAAGGACCAAAAGAGCAAGCCGGCTCCAAGCAAATTCCGATTGATCAGTCGCACAATCGCAAATCGTTGAAAAGGAATGACGATAGGAGACCAAACCCACAGCCCGTCCCGCACCCTGCGCGGAGGACGAAGTGCCTTGATTAGCCTCTTCCACATTCTTCTCAGATCTTGAGCCGAAGCAGTGGGAGCGCGCAATCCTAACGAGTCAATATAGAGCACACGATGGCCTCGGCGCGCGAGCTCCACCGCAACATGCTGCTTGTTGGTCCAAAATGGATTATCCCAGTCCGCAGTTGAAATCAACGTGATGTCGTAGCTCATGCGCGCATCAGATAGTCACATTATTTCTCGACCAAAAACGTTCTGGATATGTCAAAGCAATTGAGGACCATATCGGACAGTGAAGAATCAAGTTTAAAGATGTCGCGCCTTAATGTAAAAAATTCAAAGCTCGCAACCTTCAAAAACAAATGAAGAGTTGCCTGCCCGACCATACGGCGGCTTCGACCCGGCGATTCGGTACCGGCGTTTCTTGCGTTCCACGGACTCCTCCGTACATACTCTCAGCCTGACGGTTATTAATCAAAAATACAGGCAACAGAAAATGCCTAGAGGTTCCGCAGCGGATCACCTCTATATTGGGGCCGAAAAACTCAGCCTTCCGGCGTCGATCGGAGAGTTGCATGCGCTTTATGCCGGCGCGCGCCCGTTTCCTCACTTGGTTATCGACAACCTATTTCCCGCTCATATACTGGAGGCATTGACACCGGACCTACCAGACGTCCTCGACCGTCGGCATTGGGCACTCGAAGATAGTGAATCCTTGATCCGTTACAATCTCCGCTCTGCAACAGAACTAGGTGATGCCGGAGAGCAACTAACTTCGTTTCTTCATTCAGCCAATTTTCTCTATTTTCTCGGGGAATTGACCGGCATAAATAACCTCTTGCCTGACCCATATCTTCAAGGCGCTGGTTACAACGTGATGCCACGCGGGGGATTCTTTCAGGTGCACGGTGACAGAAATACCGGCTACGAATCTGGGCTAATGCGCCGAGTAGCCGTCATCACTTACTTGAATAAGGATTGGCTCCATGAATACGGTGGCCAACTGGAGCTATGGAACGCGACCGGTACCCAGTGTGAAATCTCCATTGAACCGGTATTTAATCGCACCATAATGTTCGATACAGCGAGCGACCATTTACACGGGGTGCCGACCGTAGCCGGTCCGGAAAATCGAAGTCGTCGGTCTTTTCTAACCTACTTTCACACCGTCGGCATAAATGGGAACATAGATATACCTGCGCACGGCACACTTTACGCGCCTAGTTACTACGGAGCGCCAAAGATGACGGCAAAGGCTATATTGAGGGACTGCGTACCGCCCTTCCTTTATAGAGCGATGAGGCGAATACTCCGTCCTCCAAAATGAAAGTCCGAGTTGCAGATCAGCGTGCTACGTTGCTTGAAGACCGAAAGCGAACAATAAGCCCAAGGGCGTCCGTACGCAACACCGTAAACATGCTTGCAAAAGCCGTCCAGTAACAACAAAAAAATAGAATGGCGGTGGCGATCGCCCACCTACCGTCCCGCGGTAGCGCTAGTGCACACAGTGAATAACCGACAGCACCCAGCGCGAGCAGCGTAGCACGCCGCAAAACAATGGAACCCACTCCAAGGGCCCGTGCCGCACTCACAGTCAATACCAAGCCATATACACAGTTCCCAATACCTAGTGTCGAAGGGCCGGCAAATTTGTATAAGCAAATATTTAGGATGACGTTCCCGGTCAAAGCGAGGGCCATGAATCTAAATACCTCCCTATTTCGCAATCTGGCACTCAACGTCTTTACCAGGACATAACTGATTACTTGAGTCCAAAATCCGACACCAAACGCCCATAGGATGGTCTGCGTCAAGGTAGTGGACGCAGGACCAAATGCGCCACGTTGATAGATGAACGCGATTATCAAGTGACTATGTACCGCCAAAGCAGTTGACAGGGGTATCGTGATAAGAAGAAGACCAGGTAGCACCCGCTCCAACAGCGCTCGACATTCATCGTCCGACATACGGCTTATGACAGATAGACTCGCCAAGCCAAGAGGTACGGCGATAAGCAGTACGCCCGTCTCGGTTATAAATTTTGCATAGTCAAGAGAAGCAGCAACGTTGACGCCTAAAAAGGAGGCCACCGCACGCTCCGCCGCTATATTCAACTGCATAAATATCGGGAGCAGCATCAACGGCTTCACTACGCTCCAAAACTCCGAAGCTACATCGCGCGCACTAACGCGCGAATTCTCCGTTCGCGGCACGCCACAAATGAGCGCCAACGTTCGCTGGAAACCCCACAGCGAATATAAGATATACGCCCCCGTAAAGCCCCACGCCAACAACTTCGGCAAATGAAAATAGAACGCGGTCACCGTTCCAATGATCATCCCGGCGCTTTGCAACGTAGCCCTTGCCGATATCAAAATGTAAGAGCCATGCCCCATGTCTCGATATGAAAACAAGCCGCCCGCGATATAGAACGGTACCCCCAGTGCGAATATGTCGATGAAATCGACAGTGTACGCACGCTCCTCGGGACCGAATCCCGGCACTAGCACGCTCACCCAAAAGTGCGCTCCGAGAAGAAGCAAACCTACAACGACCACGGAGACGGAAAACAAAAGAGCGGCGACCAACCGAAACAGTGTATTTGCCTTCGCTGCATCCTCGGCCGCGTACTTGCAATAAAGTGGAAGAAAGCCGGCGGACAAGACATCTGCCGTGAAGAAATTCACCGGGATGAACGTCGCTGCTTGAGCCGCGCGAACCGCCGCAACAACAGAAGATGACCCAAATAAGCTCGCTAATAGAACTTCGCGAATCACACCCGCGAGCTTTCCAAACAGTGAGCCGGAAAAAAGCTTCGCAGCGACTCTAATCAAGGCGCGCGACTAAGTCTTGAAACAAGTTTAAATATGCCCGCGAACACTCTTTCAATGAATACCCTTGAGGCAATAAGCTCACCACACTCCGGGGCATATTCAAAGCCTGCGACATCGCATCGGCCACCGCTCCCGGATCTTCCGGAGAAACGGGCAAGACTGAACGACGAAATTCCGCCTGACCAAACAAATGCCTCGAGATGACCACAGGGATTCCGCACGCTAGAGCTTCTAACACATTCAGAGCCAATCCTTCGGTGTGAGTGCTCGTAAAGACCATCACGTCGCATGCACACAAAATCGAGGCAAGCCTTTCACGGGAAATTGCGCCGAGAAATTGCACGCGGTCCGCGATACCCAACGAATTCGCATAAATATTCAGAGATTTTCGCTCAGGGCCGTCCCCCGCAATTACATATCGAAGGTCACTACGGGTCTTCGCCAGCACTGCGAAGGCCGCGAGGCCCAATGCGACTCCCTTTTGCTTATGAAGTCTGCTGGCCGAAACCACGACTCGTTCATCTGAAGTGATACCAAGCACGGATCGCTCCACCGAACGCGCATCTTCATCGGGTCTAAAAAGGTCCGCATCAATTCCATTCGCGATTGAGACCAGTGAAGCCTTTGATACCACGCTACGGTAGGGAAAACGCGTTAGGCGATCCACAACAACGGGACCGACACCCACTACGGCATCAAATTTGCGATAGGCCAATAAATCCTTGAACAGCCAAACAATATTATTGCCGGCACTTATGATCGATCTAAGCGACGGAGATCGGATCTTCGACACCAGCTCGCCGACCGAAGTGCCGTGTGCTTGCATGATAAACGGGATTGTTGCAAAACACTGTCGAACCGGCAAAAGACCGAATCCAGCCGCACTGACACTAAGCATGATGTCGCAGCGGAGTCCAAGTTCTTCGCGAAACACCTGGAGTGTCGAGTGCCACCACTTTCTCCCCGATCTCCGCCAGTTCGTCCCCGCTATCGCTCGAACCGACACACCGGCTTCGACAAACTCTGAGGGGTAACCCGCTATCTGCGATGTGACGATGGTTACCTCGGATCCATCAGCCGCAAAGTGGCGCGCCAAATCCCATGCGATAGCTTGCATCCCGCCGATTGCATGGTGGGGCAACACACGAGAAAACATCACGATTCGCAGTTGACGACTCACCGAACGGACTCGTACATATCTGCAAGGATCGAAGACTGTTTGACCAAATCAAATCTATTTACCACCACCTCGCGCGCCCTATTCCCCATTTCCACTCTGGCTCTTTCGTCTCCAAGCAGTAATGTCAGGCTTGCCGTCAGGCCATTGACATCGTGTTCCGGATGGAGAAGACCAGACTCCTCGTGCTTGATCGCCTCGCCAAAACTACCGTGCTGTGTCGCAACGATCGGCAATCCGCTCGCCGCGGCTTCTAGAAGTGCGATCGCCAAACCCTCTGAATCTCCGGATTTTGCAGTCACGCTGGGCAAACAGAAAACCCACGCCTTTGCCATCAAGGCCAGCACCTGCGAATTGGGCTGGGCACCCAGGAATCGTACCGAGTCTTCGATATCAAGACGCCGCACCTGCTGCCGCAAGGAAACTGCAAGAACCCCGTCACCCACGATCTGCAGCTTCGCCTCAGGGATGGAGCGCAGTACTCGAGAAAAAGCAGTCACCAAGTCGGTCGTGCCCTTCTTTTCAACTAGACGCGCAACGTGCAGGACCGTTGGCTCGGAGGTGCGCTCAAGCGATGGGAGTATCGCGCGTGTATCGACGCCAATGTAGTGAACAACTGTACGTGCAGCCGGAAACCCAAGCTTCAACACTTTCTCTCGGATAAACTCAGACACGCAAATAAACAGCGCCCCGCGCTGCGCCAAGCGCTTCCTGTGCAACACGTAATTGATCCACGCCGGCTTTCCAGAAGACACTAGCGCGCGCCGCGTCATAGTCGCATCAAACCCGTGGAATGTCGTTATCAGCGGGATGTCCAGTTTCTCGGCAATCCGCTGCGCATACACGCCTTCAACGGCAAAGTGTGCATGCAGCAAATCCACCCCTCTATTTTCAAGCAATTCAATAAATCCACTTGGATCGCGAGTAATCGCCTGGCGCAGGCGACCGACCGGAGAGGTTCGATGCAATTGCTCTAAGGTCGCAACGTCTGTATCAGGAGGAATCTCTCCAACGCAAGTTCGGCCAACATAAAGCTTTTTGTGTCTTGGGACATTTAACGCTTGGTGATGGATGAATGACTCGGACCCCTTGAACAGCTGATGCCGGTATATAGCGACCAAGCTCATGCGAAGGCGGTTCGCAAATCAACCTGCCAAGCAATCAGGATGCGGCGCAGAAGTCTTGATGCGCGTTACAATGCGAATCCGCCTTCGCCGATGCACAAGCACCGCTGCAAAAAATAGGGCGCTCACGGACGCCTCCACCAGAGGCTGAGTAAATCCATAGATCGCAAAGAACACGATTAGCGGCAAAGAAAACACTTCGCGATTTTCCCCGGATCCCGATCCAAATCCTTCGCTGCATATTCGCTTTGCGAAAATAAACAAAATTGTAAATCCCAATAGTCCGGCCGTCCCCAGAACATAAAGATACACGTTATCGACGGAGGCATAGTCAAAACGATTTGCACCAACCGCGGTTGCCGAACCCAAACTCCCAAGACCCATACCCCAAAGCCCGGCACCTCCATGATGAAGATAGTCGACAACCGCCGGCCATGTCACCACGAAACGCTCTCGTACGGTTTCGAACCGCGATCCCAGCCGCACTATCTGCGAGATCCCAAAGACATTGGTATCCAGGTAAAATGGAATGACAGTTCCCAGCACCAAGAATACCAGTCCAGTGACAGCCGCCCCTGTTCGCAAGAACCTGGAGGAAATGAGCAACGGCAAGCATGCAAGAACAAAGGCCAGTAAAGCAGTTTTCATGGTGGTTGCAAATATCAAGGCTGCCACTACGCAGAGTAGAATCAAACGCGTCAGAAATTGACTGGAACGAAACATGAACAAAATGCCGCAAATACCAAGCATCAGCGACAGATCTATCGACGACGTGCTGAATCCGGCAAGTCGCCTGGCTGAGCCAGCCGACCATTCGCGAGCAGCCATTGTTGACACGCCCCCCACGTCTAGACTCATACCACTCCACGGAAAAACGGTGAAATATGACGTGATTTCCCCGATCACGCAAATCGCGAAGGTCGCATACATGCCCCTTCGCACGCGCTCGGAAAAAACCGCTTCAGGAAAGAGCAAGCCGAAGAAAAACGGAAGTAGCGCCCAAAATCCAAATGCGACTTGCGCGGGAGCCAGGTGATGAATCAGGCCGACATAGCAAGAGAAACCAATGCCGGCCGCAATCAGCCAAAGAATGAGGTTGGCACGCAGCAATACAAACGATCTAATGATCAGCAACAGTAGTAACGCCTTCGGCACAAGGTAGACAGGAAAGCCTACCATCGCAGAAACATACTTAAACGGCCCAGCTAAAGCGCTGCTCCAAATGAACAGGCAAACTATCAGCTCAGCGTACTTAGATACCATTCACGACTCGCAGAACATTCAACGGTGCAAAACTTAAGTAACGAGAATCACTCGACAACAATTGTTGTCGGCGGAAGCGGATGGGCTTCGCACGTTGCACGCTGTAGCTCTACAAAGGTCGGATTTACAATTGCAGCGCCGCCGCTGCTGGACTGCGATGACGAGATCTCAAATCCTTTCCCTGGAATACAATGCGCATAAAAGGGAGGACTGGAATTTCGAAGATTCCATATGATCTCTGCATTTGATCCGTCCAAGCCTTTCGCTCCGATTTCCACCCGCCCCCGCATCAGAATTGACTGATTCGAAAGCGACAAAATATTCGACTTCGACAATGACACCGCCTCAGTCATCGCCTGCCACGCCGGCTTCGGAGTCCAATCAAAATGCAGCAGACCGAAATGATCCTGCTTGTCACCAGGGTCTGTTCCGTCGTCCTTCAAATCGTACCACCAAATGCCCCTTACGAACGGGAGGGCCGACATCAACAAGGTAGTGCGGTAAGCATATTCCGCCACTCTGCTCTCCGAATATGCGCCGTGACCCGTATGCGTCGGCCAGCCGATTTCCGTTACGTAAAAATCGATGCTTGACCGCCCGGATATTGCGGTCAAGTCCTTCTCCAAACGAATCAAGAAATCAGCGGTGTACTCCGGACCGAGAATCGGATCGTAATTATAAGGGTGAATTGAAACCCCGTCCGCCTTCGCAAGGGTGCCAAGCCGCGCGAGTTCCTCATAGAATTGCGGTTTCTGTATGCCGGAACCCAAGAGGATAAGTGCCGATGGATCAGCTTGCTTCAGGGCTGGGTACGCAGCTTCGAACAATCGCGCGTAGTCACTGGGACTGGCCGCGGGGAAGCCCCCTGTCGTGTTGTCCCACTCATTCCAAACCTCGTAGTACTTAACGCGGCCTGCGAAGTGCTTCACCACAAATTCCGCATAACGGACGAAGCCGGATATGGCAGCGGACGATCGTGGTTTATCGCCGCCGTCGTAGAACCTGTTGCCGTAGTCCAGTATCAGTACCGGATTGATGGATTTGGCGATTGCGGCGTCGACAAACGCATCCCATGCCGGCGGAATTTGATAGCTGCCTTTCGAAGTTTCTACGAATTTCCAAGGAGCGTCGTCTCGCACCGTATTGAGTCCACCGCGCACGAGTGACTCCAGTACCTTCCCTTGGATATTTCGATCGCTCATCCCATGGATTCCGACACCCCAAAGGAGCGTGCTTCTCTTCGCATCCGAGTGCACCTGCGAGGCAAGGAGAGCACCCATTAGGAAGACACAAACAGAGCGCACCCGGGCCGTGCGCCGTGTATTGCCGGAAGTTCCAGGGGGTCCACATCGGAAACGCGAATTCAGGCGAATGGAAACGCTCATAGCCACTAGATCTCGTTAAAGACGACGCCCCGGACATTGGCACCGGCATGCGTCAATAGCCGGTAGCTCTCTTCGATCTGCTCTACCGAGTGCCCGCCCGCCCGCAGGACCATCAAGGTGCAACCCGCCAATCTCCCTACAACGGTAGCCGTCGACGCTCCCAAATTCCCAGGCGTATCCACGATGACGTAGTCAAACCGAGAATCAAGAAACTTAAGTAACGTGGCGAATAATTCGTGAAGCAATAATTCTTGGGAATTTGCCTGCCGCGTACCTTGGGCGATGAGTGTCAATCCCTCGATGCTGGTTGGCTGAAGGATACCGCCGGGCGGAATGGCTTCACGTATAAAGTCGGTTAACCCTGGCGACGAACTAAGTTGGGTCATTTTGTACAGATTGCCGCTATAAAAATCCGCATCGATGAGGACGACTCGCTTTCCCGAGAAAGCGAGAAGTGACGCAAGATTCAAAGCCACGAAGGATTTTCCAATTCTCGCCGTCGGACCGGCTATGGCAATCACATTGTTGTTTGCATTCTGAGTTGCGAAATAAAGAGCACTTCTCAATTTCCTCAGCGATTCGACAGCCGGATCCTCGGGCGCCGCGCTCGCCAATAAGCAGCTATTGCCATCTTCCTTCCCAAGACGACTCATCAGCTTCTTTTGGGCTTTGGAGAACGGAATACGTCCTAAAGTTGCCAATCCCAATTGAGATCTCAATTCGGCTTCATCGTAGACCGCGTTGACAAGATAATGTCGGCCCAGCGCGAACGTGATCCCGAACATTCCCCCCAAGAGAATTGATACGGGCAAGATTAACTTCAACTTGGGAAACGACGGCTTCTCCGGAACGATGGCATCGTCAACAACTCGGACGTTTCCGCCGACATTGCCCAAAGCACCGGCCTGAATCACTTGTTGCTGCTGAACGGTATTTAGCATAGCCGTATACAACTGATTGGCGACATCCAAATCGCGGGTCCGATTAAGCATCTCTTGCTGAGTCAGAGGCAACTTCGTGGCCTGACCCTTTAATTTTTGCAACTCTGTGTCGAGAGAAGCAATCTTGTCGTCAATCGTCCTCACTATCGGATGGTCCTTCGTGAACCGTTGCACCGCCTCGTCTCGTTGCTGCATCAACGCCAATCGAGACGTCTCTAGTTCCACGCCACGCTGCAACAGCAACTGCGTCTCCTGGGCGACGTCGACCGAACCATGCTGTAACTGAAACGCGTTCAGTTGCCTTTGCGCGCGATCAACTTGGCCTTTAAGTTGGGGAATCTGGGCGTTGAGTGTCTGTTGTAGCTCAGCCGCGCGCGCCGACCGCCACTCGGTATTGCGGCGCAAATAAATGCTCTCGACATTGTTTATGACAGCCGCGGCAAGCTGCGCGTTTTTTGACTTAAAGCTCAGCTGTATGACACCGGAGTCCTTAACTTTCTGCTCCACCTTGAGATGTTCCGTTAGATTGTCAATCTCATTTCCGAGCGACACCTTCGTTATTTGGAACGTGGTCCCCCAATATCCCTTAAGCTTATTCACGAGTATTGAGATATTGCCTCTACTCGCCACGGCACCAAGCTGTCCGTCCAGAATCTTTCTGCCGTCCGGGTCGATCAAGTCAAAGCCGCGTTCAGTTGCCTTGATTAGAAATTTCCTGTCCTCGAGCCCGGCGGGCACTTCAAATTGTGGCACGTCAATCTGTTCACCGCCCCAAGCAAAATGCCTTAAATAGTCTGGGACATCCACGGGCTCAGAGGCAGCAGAATTGCCGCGAATGAAGGCGCCACCAATTATCGGAAATGCGTTTGGCCGCACGTCAATCAACAGATTCAACCTCGAAGTCAGTTCTATTAAAACCATTCGACTTTGCAGTACCGCGATCTCTCCTTCCGTGGAGAGCGAATTCCCGTTGATGTCAGAGGAAATGTTTTGATTTCCGTTCGCATTTTGGGGACGATTGTCCTTGTCCTGTTGTATTTGAATAAGGCCGTCCGCCGTATATGTCGGCGGAAACAACACGCAGAGCAAGATCCCCAATGCCGCTATCCCGAGTACAAATGCAAAGATGACCCATCTTGCGGAGAACAACACATTGATCGTACGACGCCAATCAAATTCCAATACAAGGTCGCTTACACCGTGCGGCGGAAGTTGCGGTGGAAGTTGCGGCAAAACCTGTACTGGCAATTTCGACGCAGGACCAACTTCGGTCGTGACCTCCCGCGTAGGAATCAGTCTCGGAGGTTCTCGGGTCATTTAGTCAGCTCATGCAACTCGAATATTGTCGATACGGTCGGCAGCAAGGTCGCGATCACAGAGTTGTACTGTGCGAACGCAGTTGCTTGAACATAAACGACGTCGCGAGGCCTAAGTGCAAACTCGCCGGCCAAAAGCATCCCATCCGGACGCGATAAGTCGAGTGCGTATACGGTCGGGATAGGCTCCGAGCCGAATTGCTTCAACCTAAATACCAAAACCCCGGATTGCTTTCCTCGCAGCTCTTCAATTCCCCCCGCGTTGGTCAGCGCCTCTATCAGCGAAATCGAGGACTGGCGAATTATTACCGGCGCCTGCTTCGCCACCGCACCCAATACGAATACTTGATCTTCAGACTGATCTGGGATATGAAGTACGTCGCCCGCGAACAACAACGGATTGCTAACTGGCTTTTCGCCGGACAGTAGCCCGGCAAGATCGATGCGATAGGTGACGCCCTTTCGCACGAGCAGTGCACGTCGACGGCTGGCGTTCGCCGTCAGCCCTCCTGATAAATTAACCGCTTGGAGGATTCCCTTGGGGGTGTCATCCAATGTCACGGTCCCCGGCTTCACAACTTCGCCTGCCACTTCAACTCGTGCGGCGCGAAACGCA